>JAQYDI010000030.1 GCA_028724245.1 Lachnospiraceae bacterium | reverse complement strand
ATTATACCTTATTTTCAGGCATAGCAACAGTGTTATGTCTATTTGTCGTGCTTATTTTTTTTATTTTGGATCATATTTACTTGTCAAAGTTCAATACCAGAATTTCACTGGCATGATCACTCAGGATTCCGAGAGATCATTAATAAATATTTGCCTGTAACTGTTTAAAGCCAGACATATCTGCACAGAAAGTGCAGCGTATACCTGCCGCCCGCAGATTCAGACTGCTGAAACTGCGCCGGTCACACTGATTGGAAGATAATACTCACCGTCATCCCGTACATGGATATAACTTATGATCTGCCACAATGGCACCCATAGATTTTTCCCAAAAAGCCGTATGATGATAAAAAACAACAGCAGCGGATACAGAATCGTATGGAACAGGCTGTCCAGAAACAGCTGACTGCGGAATTGAATCCTCATCTTCCTTTTCTCTTCATCCTGATAGCCGTCGGAATCACTGCTGTTTACCTCATCATCCGGAAAAACATATCTGGGCATCTCCATACTGCGCCGGCCGGAACGGATGACTTCCACCCGTTCTTCCGCCGTCTCCGGGCCGGATGCAGAGGCCAGAAATCCACCAGCCTTTCCCGCCAGAACAACCAGCATCATCAAAACAATACTCAAACATACGATCCGAAAAAATACCCTGCTTATTCTGTACATGATCTGCACCCTCCTTTCTCATATCACGATATCCATATAACATTGCTGTCTTATCCGTGTCCTGTATCTGTATATTTAATCCGCATAATGCAGACCATTTTTCCACGCTTGATTATACTCGTCTAAACCAAAAATATCAACAGTTTTGTAAACTTCTTCCAGCAATGCTCAGAAAAAAAGACAACTCCGCTGTTTCCCGGAACGATTGCTATTTCTCAGGAGGATTGCTGCTTCTCAGGAGGATTGCTGATCTTCAGAAGCAGCCGGTTTTCAGAAGGATCCGCTGCTTCCGCCATGGCTTCTTCCCGAACTGCTGGTATGTACGCTGCTTCCGCCTCCAGAACTTTCCTTCGGCTTTACGTACACCTTATTTACCGTTTTTCTCACCAGATGATCGCTGTGCTCCTGAAAATGAATACTGTCATTGAGCAGATAACCGGATGCTGCGGCCCGGCTGTATACTGTTTTCATCTGGCTCTTCATAATAAACACCCTGACAAGCGCCAGAATAAATCCGGCAATCAATCCCACAACAATACACATCCCCACGTCTGCTGCCGTAACCGGAAGATGTCCCGTATCATAAGCCTCTCCATTTTCCGCCTGTGTCAGGAAATCATCTGCCTGCCGTGCAAATGTCTCAAATGCATCATAATAATTCCCCTCGCTCAGATCAGAATGCAGCTGATCTATGATATATTCCTGGCCCGCATCCGTAAATGCTGTAATCCCGAATCCATATGTAGATATGGCCCATTTTCGTTCAGACATGGCAATCAGAAACAGAATGCCATCGTCACCGCTTCCCATGCCGTACCCATTGTAATCGTAATAATCATCTGCATATGCAGATGCACTCCTTCCGTCCAGAGACGAAACCGTTACGATCACCACATCACACTGCTGTCTGGTGCTGATCTCATCCAGCTGCGCACCAAGTTTCTGACCTTCTTCTTCACTCAGCAGCCCTGCTCCATCTACAAGTCTTGCAGGATGATTCTGATCCGACTCTGCTCCTGTATCCGATGATACCGAACTGTTCCCCTGCGCACAGACCGGAATCGCCAGAATACAGAATGACAGGAGCAGACACATCAAAAACTGCCCTGTTATTCTGCTGATTCCCGTTTTTTTCATATGTTTGCCGCTTCCTTTCACTTGATAATCTCCATACTTGATAAGCTCCATACTTGATAATTTCCATCTTTGCAGTATTTTCCAGTTTTTCTGCATTTCCAATCTCTCTGTCTAAAAGATGAAAAAGTACATAAGCAATCCGATGATCACGCCGTACAGAACCGTTCTGGGAAGCACATTCAGCCAGAACAGCGTCCAGTCCACCGGCAGATTACCGATAAAACGGCCCGTCTGCCCGTTCATGGCAAAGGTATAGATCTCACCCCTCCATGATGTATTCAGAAGCCACACCGGAAACAGCGCATAACGGACATTTTTCTGCTGTACTTCTACATGTTCCGAGCGGCAGCGCACCGTATCATATCCGCTGACAGAATTCCGGAGTGTCATCTGTACACTTTCTTCCGCCCTCTGCCGGATACGTCCGGCACATTCCTCCTGACTCACATCATACCGGTCTGCCAGATAACCGGCCAGATAAGCGGTCTGAAACTCCACCGCCTCATTCATATCAAATGGCTCCAGCGATTCCATCAGATCATCCGGCATCTTCTTCGAGCCATCCGCCGGAATATTGCGAAATTCCATCCTGCCCCGGCGAACCACATCAAAAAAGCTGTATTCCTCATAACGGTAATCGCCTTTCTTCCATACACCGGTCAATTTGGTGGTATCGTACTGAGCCGAACCTTCCGCATCCGCATCAAATATCCAGTACGGCACATAAATTCCTTTTATCTCATCTATATGCTGCTCATCCTTAAATACTTTCGGGAGCAGTTTTTTATTCTTCAAATGCTCTTTCAGACGTTTCAGGGCCTCTTCCTTCTTTAATTTAAATGGAATCACATAATCCGGCCGCAGGTCTCCGGAAAAATTCCCTGTCATCACGATCTGGTTTCCGCAGTAGGGGCAGGTGGAAGCCCCCAGTGTTTCCTCCGCAATAATCTCCGCACCGCAGGATTTGCAGGTATAGATTTTCATCCCATCCAGTTCCTGATCATTCCAGCCCTGCTCAGCATTTTCCTGTTTTGTCTGCCCGCTTTTTCCTGCCTGTCCGGTCTGTCCGGCTTGTTTTGTCTTCCCGGTTTGTTCCGTCTGCTCTTTCTCTTCCCGGTCCATCTCCCGAAACTGTTCCATATCAAATACCGAATCGCAGTATGGACATTTCATCTTCTGCAGATCACTGTCAAATTCCAGCGCACCGCCGCATCTGGGACATTTGTATTCTATGATATCAGACATCGTACCACTTACCTCTTCTCTCATGTATTATGTATTTTTTCGCGGTCTGCTCTGTCACAGTCTTCGCTTTTACAACTTTCCTTTTTTACTTCCTCTTCACTCCAGTATCCGTGCAGGTCTGAATTTCAGAAAATCCGAAGACACCAGACTGTACTCAACACCATTTACCTCACCCATGAAGCTGTCAAAATATCGCTCTTTCCCATGGCAATGGGAATAAATCACCTTTTCGGCGCCATACTGTTCTGCCATTCTGGTAAAGCCGCTTTCCACCTCGCCGATACTGGTGGGCGGATAGTGCAGAAACATAATAAAGCGCTCATATCCATCTGCCCGGGCACATTCAAAGGAAGCCCGGAGTCTGTCAAGCTCCCGGTTCCGTATTTTTTCAAAATGCTCCGGCGAATCCTTTCCTTCATAACAGTATCCTTTTGTTCCCACCAGCGCATATCCATCATAAGTATAATAATTATTCTGCAGAAATGCCAGTCTCCCGCGGTAACTTTCATTCAGCCTGCCGGTTTTCTTCGCATCCCAGAACATATCATGATTGCCCCGAAGCAGAATCTTCCTGCCCGGGAGCGAACAGATAAACTCCAGATCCGCCCTGCACTCCTCCAGATTTCTCCCCCAGGAATGATCGCCGGTGATCACCACCGTATCTTCTTCCCTGATCCGTTTTCTCCAGTTTTTCTCAATCCTTATTACATGGTTTTTCCATTCTCTGCCGAACACATCCATGGGTTTATCCACAGTAAACGACAAATGCAGGTCACCGATTGCGTAAAGTGACATATAATTACCTCTTGCTTTTTTGGCCAAAAGTGCTATACTAATACACATGCAGATATGGTTCATCGGTAGAACGCTAGCTTCCCAAGCTGGAAAGGCGGGTTCGACTCCCGTTATCTGCTTTTTTTGTAACTGTTCAGAGCCAAGCAGATTTGTACAAAAAGTGCGATGAATGCTTGCATTCATGAGTACTTTTTCGTACAAATCTATTTGGCGGATACGCCACACCGAGGAAACACATAGTGTTTTCGAGGTTGGATCTGAACAGTTACCTTTTTTTATTTTATCGAATCACTTTTCCATATCCGTGTACTTCTTTAACTCTGTACACATGTTTTTCATCTTCCATCACTATTCTAGCACAGCAAAGAACCAATATCCACTATTATCCCTCCCGCATGCCAAAAGTTTTACTTCCAGACTATAAACAGCCAGGAAACTCCCCGCCTTCCGGCAGGAAATTCCTGACTGTTCCGATTTTATCTACTTTCTTTCCTCATCTTACCCTTAACATGAAATCTGCTTCATATCAACTATTTTTTGCCAGATCTTTCACTTCTTCCGGAGAAAGACCGGTTATTTCCGCAATGATCTCATGTGAAAATCCACCCTTCTTCAACATCTTCAACGCAATCGCTTTATTTGCTTCCTGGGCACCTTCCATACGTCCTTCTATACGTCCTTCCATGCGCTCTTCATTTCTCATATCTGCTATAGCCTTACACATATCAACCACCTCCTGATTCGGATCAATCTTCAGTTTTGAATTCGTACACACATTAATAACCATTGCAGCCTTTCTGTCCAGTACAGAAAA
>JAQYDI010000029.1 GCA_028724245.1 Lachnospiraceae bacterium | reverse complement strand
GAAAATGCAGGTGTCGGAAAGAAAATGGCAGAAAATGCAGGTGTCGGAAATGGGAATACGGGTACAGGCAGAAGAAAAAGGAGAAAAGTTTATCTTATTATGGCGGCTGTCCTTGTTTTGCTGTGCGGAATGGGAGCTGCGGCGTCTTATGGAAACTGGCGTCTGCCGACTCCCGATACCTACACGGGAGATATAATAAAGATAAACGAAACCATTTCCTATACGTGGGATGAGGAAAAGCAGGCTTATGTGGACGCCTCCGGAAATATCCTGCAGGAAACGGGAAAAACAGAAGAAGCAGCAGCGGGAAAAGAAACCGCAGAAACAGGCAAAACAGAAGGAGCAGGTAAAAATGAAGAAGCAGATAAACCGGAAGAAACAGCAGGATCAGATAAAACAGGGGAAACTGCTGCACAGACAGAACAGCTGACGGATGCGTATTTTCTGAAAAAAACAGAAGAGATTCTTGAACTGATCGGAAAAGAAGGTGTGGATACTTCTCAGATAAGAATAAGTTATCAGAAAGATGAGTCGTGGAATCGGGAAGAGGTGATGGCGGCTTTTCCGCTGGAAAACGGAGAGGGACAGGTTTCTGTAACATTTGACAGGGAAACGGGTTATTTTCTCAGTTCGGATCGTTTCGGGGACGAAGAAACTCCGGGAAACCTGATGAGTGAGGAGGATGCGCTGGCTGCGGCCCGCAGCTGGTATGAAAAGCTGCCCTGTCCGGAGGGATATGAGTATACGTATGTAAATAAATTCGATAATGAAACATGGATATACTCTTTCTGCCGGAAGGCAGATGTGGAGATTAATGGAGAATTGCTGCATCTGACCAATGATTATGAAGAGGTCCGTATCGGGATCAATCCGAAAAACGGAGATTTTGTGCTCTGCAATACATTTTATGTGCCTCTGCTGGACGATCATAAAGAGGGCGATGCACCGCTGACAGAGAAAGAGGCCGTGGAGACTGCAAAAGGGGTACTGACAGATATGGGTCAGGCGGTAAGCAATGCAGAAATCAGTGCGGAGATTGTCATTGCCCATCCCAATTACAGGTTTACCTCTTACAGCAGTACGGACAGCAGTACAGATGATTTCAGGCAGGCATCCGTTACCCGTTTGGCATGGGAAATCACCTTTGATTTTCCTGCTGATGAGGGATTTACCAATCGAATGTATATCGATGTAGATCTGTATACCGGGGAAATACTGGGAGGTGATGGGACGAAGTAAAGAATTGGAATCTATTAATTTCCCCAAATAAACAAATCATATTGACAAGGTAGGGAATACGATGATATGATACAGGCACATTAATCTATGGAATGGAGACGAAAGGAGAAAATGAATATGAAAAATCTGAAAAAAACAATTTCCATGATTCTGGCCGCAGTTCTTGTTCTGGCCTTTACTGCGTGCGGAGGCGGCAAGAAGGAGAGCCTGACTATCGGTGTTCCCAATGACACCACCAATGAAGCGCGTGCACTGATGCTGCTGCAGGAGCTGGGTTACATCACTCTGAAGGAAGATGCGGGTATTACAGCTACCATCCGTGACATTGAGAAGAACGATTACAACATTGAGTTCAAGGAAGTGGAAGCGGCTCAGCTGCCCAATGTTCTTGATGATGTGGATTATGCGGTGATCAACTCCAATTATGCCATTGAAGCAGGTCTGAATCCCACAAAGGATTCCCTTGGCATGGAAGGTTCTTCTTCTGCATACAGCAATATTCTGGCTGTTAAGGAAGGCAATGAGAATGAACCGAAGATCCTGGCGCTGAAGGCAGCTCTGGAAAGCAAACAGGTTGCTGATTTTATTGCGGAAAAATATGACGGCGCTGTTGTCAGCACAGTAGACAACCCCGGCGATGGTTATGATGCATCCGTTGATTATGCAGCTCTGGCAGGAACCGAGATCACAGTTGCAGCTTCTCCTACACCTCATGCGGAGATCCTGAAGATTGCAGAAGAGATTCTGGCAGCGAAGGATATTACTCTGAAGACCATTGAATACACCGATTATGTACAGCCCAACAACGTGGTTGATACAGGCGAGGTAGATGCAAACTATTTCCAGCATCAGCCTTATCTGGATGATTTCAATGCGGAAAACGGCACTCATGTTGTTTCTGTATCAGCAGTTCATGTAGAACCCATGGGTATTTACGGCGGCAAACAGACCAGTCTGGATGCTATTAAGAAATAAAAAAGAATAAGAAAACAGGATAAAAAGGCTGCTGCCCGGGTCCGGCTTTTTGACCGGTTTCGGGCAGCAGTATAAACGGGATGAGAGCAGGATTATGATTGAGATTAAGAATCTGACCAAATCTTTCCAGACGGCGGATGGTTCCATGGATGCGCTGAAGGATGTGTCCCTGACCATTGAGGATGGAGATATTTTTGGTATTATCGGTATGAGCGGCGCAGGGAAAAGTACGCTGGTGCGCTGTATAAATATGCTGGAGCGGCCTACGAAGGGGACGGTCTGCATCGATGGGAAGGATATCGGGCAGCTGTCGGAAGCGGAGCTTCGGAATGTTCGGAGAAATGTGACCATGATTTTTCAGGGGTTCAATCTGCTGATGCAGAGGACCTGCCTGAAGAATATCTGTTTTCCGCTGGAGCTGGCGGGCGTGAAAAAGGATGCTGCCAGAAAACGTGCGCTGGAGCTGTTGGAGATGGTAGGTCTGCCTGACAAGGCGGAAGCGTATCCGGCTCAGCTTTCCGGCGGGCAGCAGCAGCGTATCGCTATTGCCAGAGCGCTGGCTACCAATCCAAAAGTGCTTCTCTGTGATGAGGCAACCAGTGCGCTGGATCCCAAGACGACCCACTCTATTCTGGAGCTGATTCGTGACATCAATAAAAAGATGGGGATTACGGTGATTGTGATCACACACCAGATGAATGTGGTGGAGGAGATCTGCAATCATGTGGCGATTCTCGATGAAGGCTGTGTGGTGGAACAGGGCGAAGTGGGAGAGGTATTCTCCAGTCCCAGATCGAAGGCAGCGAGACGGCTTGTATTTCCGGAAAATTCTGAGGAAATTTTATCAGCTGTTCCCGGCGAGCACCGGATCCGGGTGGTATTTAACGGAGCACCGGCCACGTATAAGCCTCTGATCGCGCGGATGGCCATAGAAGAGAATATAGAAGCCAATATTTTATTTGCGTCCACAAAGGGAATCGGTGAAAAAGCATACGGCAGCATGCTGCTGGGAATTCCCGGAGATGAGGATCAGCTCAGACGTGCCATGGAGTACCTGCAGAAGGTGCCCGATGTGCTGGTAAGGGAGGTTTCAGACGATGTTTGATAAATTATTTGCACCGGAAGCCATTGCGGAAGCCATTGAGATCCTGAAAGGCGAGTTCCTTCTGGCGACTTGGGAAACCATATATGTAACGGTCATTGCCACTTTATTTGCCGTGATTCTGGGACTGCCTCTGGGCGTACTTCTGGTCACAGGGGAAAAGAACGGCATCCGGCCGCTTCCGACAGGATTCATGCATGTACTGAATGTGGTCATCAACCTGCTTCGTTCCGTACCGTTTCTGATTCTGATGATTCTGGTATTCCCGCTGACCAAACTGATCGTGGGAACCAAGGTGGGAACAACGGCATCCATCGTACCGCTGGTGATCGCCGCATTTCCATTTGTGGCCCGACTGATCGAAGGCAGTCTGAGGGAGGTCAATCCCAATATCATTGAAGCAGCCCAGAGTATGGGTGCAACCCCTTTGCAGATTATTGTTAAGGTTATGATACCGGAAAGCGTACCCTCGCTGATCTCCAACATAACGATTGCCATCACCACGATACTGGGCTACACGGCCATGAGCGGTATCATCGGCGGCGGCGGTCTGGGCAAGATTGCCATCAACTACGGTTATTATCGTTATAAATATCTGGTTATGGTATTTGCAGTCATACTGCTGATCGTGCTGGTACAGATTTTCCAGAGCATCGGTACACGACTGGCTGTCAAATGCGATAAGCGGCTGAAGCATTAGAAGTCTGTCAGTTTTCTTCTGTTGACTTCTGCTGAGTTCGAATGAAGCTCCGCGGGATGTATGATATTCCTGACAGGAGAGTATAAAAAGGCCCCCTTCAGGTTTCTGAAGGGGGTTAATTGTTGGGTAAACCGGAAGTTGTCCCATTAACGAAATCTGTCAGTTACACACAGTAGTTCCTTCTGTTTGGATTAACAATCGGCGGCAGGTCTTCATCTGGAATTCTGTCTAATAATGCATCCAGACCATTGGCGAATATAAAGTCTAACTCCTCCGGATATAATGGCATTATGACATAGAAATTCATGTATTTACCGGATTTCATTCTAAATTCGCATGAATTACCTCTGGAATCCGTATGTTTTAATAAAACAAAACTATTCTGCTTTGTGCTGGAGTCGACGGACTCCATCTCTTCGTTAGCATGAAGGGTATGTCCAGGACCAAGCCAGGTGTTATACATGCCGGGAACTCTTGCAATTTTCTTTAATTCTCCTATCGGCCAATACCATTTTGACTCATTGGATTTAATATTCCAATCAGCAGGCAGCAATATCACAAACTCGGAATAGTGGCCTTTCTTATCAACATATTTCTTTGGAGCCTTTTGCTTATATGCGCCGGCTCCTTCAGTAATCAACTTAAAATAGGGTTCATCATCAGTCGGCTCTATTATCAGAACATCAAGATGAATATCCGGAGATACCATCTCATGGAACACTTCATCAAAGCTTCCGAAATGACTGTCAATGTATCCCTCCAGTTCATTAAGTTCCTCCTCCGTATACAAATACTTAGGGAGTGGGTTTTTCTTTCTGAATATGTCAAAAATCATATTTCTTCCTTTCATTTCCGCAAATTACGATTTTTCCGCTCTGTTCAACTGTCCAACAAACTGGAAACTATTCACCTATAAATTGTTTAAAGGCTTCGCTTTCTATATTACCAGAACCAGTTAGTTCATTACCATCTTCATCAAACAATTCATACATCATTTGAATACCACCAAGAGAGGCTTCTCCATCCAAAGCCAACATAAAATTATAATAATTTTCATTTAATATATTGCTCACAAACTGAAACAGGAATTCCTTTGGAACTCCCATGTTTATTAACTTTTGAATCATCTGTCCCACTTTTGTTTCAGAATCATCAGAAAAATATATTGACATAGTAGTTTGCATTTCTTCTTTTGCTGCTTTTACAAATTCTTCTGCTGTCATTCTTCACACCTCCATAAACTGAAAGTTTTTGATTTCATTAACCATCTATTGAAAAATACTGTAAATCCTCAAATGAATCGTCCAGAAATTCGAACTCAAATATATGACAATCATCAAATGACTGTTCACAATAAGTCACTTTTCCATTATCATAATCGATAACAGGTTTACCAAGATTCTTCTTTACATCTTCAACAGTAACCTCTCCATATATTTCTTTGATATCAGGCAGCATAAAATCAATTATTGCGTCCAAGTGCTTAAAATAATTATCAGCCAACGTCTTTACAGTGTCCTGAATATCTTCTTCCGGTTCCTCCTCCCAGGCAAAAATCAGCCCTTCATACTCATAAACATACTGTTCTAAATCTTCTCTAAATTCCATTGTGTCTCTCCTTTCAATTGTTTGATTTGGATTTATTTTGGCAAATCATCCTCCGCTTTGAAATTCACATTACTGCCATCAATCGAGATTGTGAGCGTGTAGTTATAGATTGTACCATCCTCTGTTTCCAGCTTAAATGTTACCGCACCATCTCCAAGATACATAAAATCAGGTTCAGCAGACATTTTTGCATATGTACCATACTGTTGAAAGCATCCATCTGCATCAAAGAATGCAACATTGCTTGTTTGCTTCTTATCGTTCCAGAAAAGTACTGCGCCAATACGGTCACTGGCATGATCAGGAATTAAAACACAGTCTATGTATTCCCAATCTGTTTCCTGCACATGAGAGAACATAGAAGCAATATCCTGTTCAGACCAGATTTTTTCTCCGTTCGGATTACCGGTATCTTCATTCTGAACCGGATTGCTTACAGAATCTGATGTTTTCAGCATAGCATCTTTGCCGCCGCAGCTGGACATTTCCAAAATACAAACTGTCATCAAAATGAAAATTAATGCTCTCTTCATATGGATACCTCCTTCAATCCCGATTTCCCGCTCTGTTCAACTGTCCAACAAACTGGAAGTTGTCACTGCAAATCAATATCTATCTTATAATCATGATCTATCAGAATATAATTAATTTTATTCTTTTGTGCGAGCGCTAAAGTGTGTGCATTATCTTCCAACACACTTTCCAAAGTGCACTCCTCATCATTCATTCGTTTTTCGATAGTACATGCATATCGCTTTATATCGTTGAAATGCGCCCGTATATAGTTTTCGCTTATAACAAGGCAGAAGAATTTTATATTCTCAAGATAATTATTGGAAAAATCTTTTTTCCAATCCAATGGAATATAGCAGCCTTCAATAATGAGATTTTGCCTGTTTTCTATTGCAGTTTTTATCATTTCCTGAACAATAGGCCATAGGTATTCTGTCAGTTCGACATCATCACTCATTGGTGTAAGTTCCGTATTCCCACTGCGTATCAGTCCCATTTTCAAAAGGTCTATTGATAAATAAGGATATTTATATTTTTCGAGAAGTTTTTGTGCCAACAGGGTTTTACCCGTGTGAGAAGCACCGGTAATCAATACAATCATAATTCTTTCTCCATCAGATAATTTGTCAAGGAAACCCCGCTTCTGACAACCTGCTGTTCTATTACTGCGAAGTATCCCCTTTTCTCAAAGAAAGGTTTTGCAGTAATGGAAGCATGAGTTGAAATTCGTTTTCCATTCACTGAATATTCCAACTTATCGCAAATTGCAGATGCAATTCCTTCCCGCTGATGGTCTTTATGAACAAACAACCTATCCAAATAACCAGTGTTGTCCATATCTCCGAAGCCTATGATTTCACCACCTTCTACAGCGACAATAGTTTTATGCTCTTGAAAAGACTTGTCCCATTCCTGCAAATCTACTTTGCCTGTTGCCCAGACATTTAACTGTTCTTCTGTATAATCCTTTGCATTTATGCTGTGAACTGAATTAAAAAACAATTCTGCCAATTTCTCACAGTCAGATGTTTTGTATCCTCTAAGCTGCATTCTATCCTCACAGATTTCGATTTTCCGCTCTGTTCAACTGTCCAACAAACCGGAAGTTGTTATCTATCATCCCAATTACTGACCTTCTCCTGCAAATAGTCAGGTAGTTCTTTTATATCAATACCTGTACCAATGAGAAAAACTCTTTGAAGATTCGAGTGCTTACTCAAATCAGGAAGGCAAGTGACATGTTTAAGGTCTTGAAGCCTAATGATTTCAAGATTTGTCAACTCGCCGATAAATGAAATGTCGTTCAGCTTATTAATTCTCCAAAGTTCAATTTCCCTTAAACTTTTTAACTCTGCCAACTCATGTAAGTTACTACTTGAATTCCAAAGAAGCGCCAACTTTTCCAAGTTCATCTTCCTTAAAAATGAAAAGTCTGTAAGCTTAATTCCCCTCAAGGATAATGACTTGAGTTTAGAAAGCTGTTTGATTTCCTCAAGGTTTTTCCTGGCTTTCTTCCCAAGCCATAGTGTCTGTAAATTTTTGTATTTCAAAAGCCAGGTACAGTCAAATCTGATTCCTGGTCCCATCGTATCAGCCATGATGGAAAGTTCTTCAAGCTCATCTGAAAGATTTTGAACAAATTCATAATCTCTTAAATCAAAGCATTCCATACACAATGACTTTAGGTTTAACTCTGCCAATACAGACAGATTGATTCTGTTTGGATTATCCTTGAACTCAATACAGTCAATTTGTAATCTCTTTACATGAGGCATATTCATTAAAAAAGATATATCAATTTCATGATAGTTTATGAAATGAAAAAGTCGGAATGTGATATCCGGACGTACTAAAAGTATCTGGTCTATTTTTTGATAAGCTTCATTAGGCAGATAATCAGATATTTGTATCCATTTTAGGCTCTTATTATTAGCTATCTCATTTAGCATTTGTTCATTGATATCTGCATAACCAATCTGACTTAAAATACCATTTTTTCTTGTTTCGTTCCCTATATGAATATGTCTATCAAAACGTGTATAAGTTCCCATAGCCTTCTCCTTTTTCTAATAACCCCAACGCAATAAATACCGATTTGTTCAAATAAAGTATATCAAAAAAATATGAAGAATACTACTCATTTTATCCCACCCTCTTGACAACCTATACCATGTATGGGTATAATTCAAAAAAGACAAATACCCTAAGGGGGTATATTAAAATGCTGAAAGCAAAAACCGAAAAGAAAAAGGGAGGTTATGAGACCGCTATGGAAAGACTGGAAAAGATACTGGAATGGGGAGGGATAAAAAAGGATATCACCTGTATTGTCATATCGGCGGCGGCTTTGCTGGTGAGTCTGTCCGGCAGGCTGAAGCTGCCTTTTGATATATGCTGGGTGGCTGTGATTCTGTGCGGGCTGCCGATTATTCTGGAAGCCGTTATCGGACTGGTTACGGAATTTGATATCAAGGCGGATGTGCTGGTGTCTATTGCACTGATCGCATCTGTTTTCATCGGTGAATACTTTGCCGCCGGAGAGGTGGCAGTGATCATGCAGCTGGGCGGACTGCTGGAAGAAATGACTGTTGCCAGAGCGAGGGCCGGCATTGAAAAGCTGGTTCATCTTACGCCGCGGACTGCGCGCAGAGTGGAGAATGGAAAGGAAACAGTGATTCCGGCGGATCAGGTTCAGGTAGGTGATCTGCTGCGCGTGCTGCCCGGGGAGACGGTCCCCGTGGACGGAATCATCCGGTCCGGTCAGACATCCATCAATCAGGCGGTTATGACGGGAGAATCCCTGCCTGTGGATAAAGGCGAGGGGGATGAGGTTTCCAGCGGTACGGTCAATCAGTTCGGCGCATTTGACATGGAAGCTTCCCGGGTTGGAGAGGACAGCTCCATACAGCGGATGATCCGCCTTGTCCAGTCTGCTGATGCGGGGAAAGCGAAGATTGTAGGCCTTGCAGACCGGTGGGCCACATGGATCGTGGTGATTGCTTTGGCGGCAGCCGTTCTGACGTGGCTGATTACCGGTGATATCATCCGCTCAGTTACGATTCTGGTGGTATTCTGTCCCTGCGGTCTTGTACTGGCGACCCCCACGGCAATTATGGCGGCCATAGGAAATGCCGCGAAACACGGTTTTCTTGTCAGGGAAGGCGATGCGCTGGAACGTCTCGCTCAGGTTTCAAAGGTGACATTTGACAAAACAGGGACACTGACCCGGGGCATTCCTCAGGTGGCAGCTGTCTGCAGTGTGGATCCTCATATTTCAGAAAATGTGCTGTATGGACTGGCAGCCGGTGCGGAACTTCGCTCAGAGCATCCGTTGGGCAGGGCAATCGTCCGGTGTTATAAAGAATCAACAGGGAAAATGCCTGCACAGCCTCAGGAGTTTCACATGATCCCGGGCCGCGGTGTAAAAGCCGTGGTTTCGGGCCGGGAGATACTTGCCGGAAATCGGGAGATGATGATTGAACACGGGATTGCAGTCGGGGGTGATATGATGGCAGAACATGGGCTTGCATCAGAAACCGGGGCTGTGACCGGAACTGACGTTGCGGACGGCATTCCGGCAGATGGTCAGAAAACGGTATCGGAACAGGAATGGATGAATCAGGGATGTACCGTGATCAATCTGGCAGCAGATGGACATGCGGCAGGCTTCATTGCTTTGTCGGATACGCTGCGTCAGGAAGCCGGCACCATGATCGGAGAGCTGAAGCAGACGGGTGTTTCTCCCGTACTTCTGACAGGAGACAATGAAAATGCTGCCCGTTATATTGCCGGGGCGTTATCCATCACAGAAATCAGATCCGGCTGCCTGCCGCAGGATAAACTGGAGTATATCGACGAACTTCAGCGCAGCGGAAAACAGGTCTGCATGATCGGCGATGGTATTAACGATGCGCCTGCTTTGAAAAAAGCCTGTGTGGGGATTGCCATGGGAGGTACAGGCAGCGATATCGCCGTGGATGCGGCGGATATCGCTCTGGTGGACGATGAGATCAGAGAACTTCCCCACCTGTTCCGTCTTTCCGGGAAAATGATGCGTACAATTAAAATGAATCTGACATTTTCACTGACACTGAATTTTATTGCCATCGTGCTGGCTATCACCGGCATTCTGAATCCGGTAGCCGGAGCGCTGGTGCATAACGCCGGTTCCGTATTTGTCATTGTCAACTCCGCTTTGCTGCTGAACTGGAAATAGAGAAGATGAGATGCAGGATCCCCGCTCCGGTCACGATCGCTGCCAGATAGATCACATGGCACAGTGTATCTCCCGTAATGGCGGCAATTTCCCGGAATACGGCCTGTGTCACCGGTTCCCATGGACTGATGTAAAACATGTTGATAGAACCATAAGCATGGAAAAACAGATTGATAAGGGAAGCAGCACCGGCACAGATGAGAAAAAGCACACAGGACGGGAAAAAACGGCCCTGTGTCTCCTGCTCCGGGGAAAGTCCCAGCAGAATTCCGGTAAATATCATGAGAAAATGCCACACATAGCTGTGAACTGTCAGTACAGGCAGCTGATACTGCATGCCGGAGGTATCGCAGAACGCAAAAATCCCCGCCAGAGTTCCGAAATCAGCCAGAAATGTGAAAATTGTCTGCTGCAGTCCCGGACACCTCCGCGAACAGGATAACAAGGGAGTGCGGGAGCACCTGCTTCCAGACGCCGGACGTCTGCAGAAACGGGATAAAAACAGCGCAGCCGGCAGCAGATACAAAGGCATGCTGCACAGCTGAAACGGAAAATACCACCAGATATAGCGGCAGTCATTTCCAATGTAAAGCAGAAACTGTTTCAGAATCTCGCTGCCCGCAAAAAAGCAGGCCAGCAGAAACAGAACACGCCAGCGGATAATCGGAGAAAAACGGCTGCAGAAAACGGCCGCCGCCGCAGAAACAAGGATACCGCAGATAAGCATAAGAACCTCCATGGGGTGTGGGATTACAGTTCAGGCTTCGGAGCAGAAGTCTGAGCAGTAACACTAGTATACCTGAAATCCCGCGCTTTGTAAAAAGGGCTTGTTGCGGTTCCTCTATGGATGTTATAATCACTGTGAAATTTCTGAGAAATGTTCAGGGCAGTTATCAGTTATATAAATCTTAAATGCACATTGAAAGGGGCGATAAGATTGAATGATTTGACATATACTGATTCTATGATGAATGAGATCAGAGAACTGTTATTAAATGCGCGTCAGCGTGTGGCGGTGCAGGTTAATACGGAACTTTTGTCTACCTACTGGAATGTAGGCAGAATTATTGTTGAGCATGAACAGGAAAGTAGAGAGCGGGCTGATTATGGAAAGCAGACGCTGAAGCAGCTTTCAAAAGAATTGACAAAAGAGTTTGGGAAAGGATTTTCGCGTTCTAATTTACAGAATATGCGGGCTTTTTATCTTGCTTATCCAATTTGCCAGACACTGTCTGGCAAATTAAGCTGGTCACATTATTGCGAACTCTTGTCTATTTCAGATTCAGATAAACGCAGTTTTTACGAAAAGGAAGCTATCAATTCCGGGTGGTCAATACGTGAATTGAAACGCCAGATTTCCACGTCTCTTTATGAAAGGCTGCTGCTGTCAGAGGGGAAAACAAATAAGGAGACAGTGCTTGCTCTTGCGGAAAAAGGAATTGAAATGGCAGCACCGCTTGATATGATTAAAGATCCATATGTATTTGAATTTCTGGGTGTACCGGAAAATAAGCCGATACTTGAAAGTGACCTTGAAAAAGCTCTTGTTGCGCAGATAGAAAAATTCCTGCTGGAATTGGGGCGTGGTTTTATGTTCGTAGGTACGCAGCAGCGGATCACCCTCAATAATACGCACTACTATGTGGACATGGTTTTTTATAACAAAATCCTCCGGGCATATGTACTGATTGAATTAAAGACGACAAAACTTACGCCGGAAGCCGCCGGGCAGCTCAATATGTATCTGAACTATTATGCTGCAGAGGTAAATGACGAGCACGATAACCCGCCAATCGGGATTATTCTTTGTACGGACAAAGACAGTGTAGCCGCTGAATATGCTCTCGGCGGTCTTTCAAATACAATTTTTGCATCCCGGTACGTTTCCTATATCCCGAACAAAGAGCAGTTGATCGCACAAGTAGAAGCTGTTTTAAATGAATGGCATACTCAGGAAGAAAATCCGCAGCAAAAACAATGAAACTATAATACGCCTCTCTCCCATGTACTGCTCAGAGCTTCATTTCGCCCGCTTTGTAAAAAAGGGCTTGTTACGTTTCCTCTATGGATGTTATAATCACTGTGAAATTTCTGAGAAATGTTCAGGGCAGCTATTTATGCATTCAACAGGAGGTTGATTATAGATGAAGACTATTACACTTTATACGGTGTCTCCGGCCGGGGGCGAGGAAGAAGAATATGGCAGGATGGAGAAGTTCGCGGAGGAAGTGAACCGTTTTTATAAGAAGTTCAATAATCTGAAGGTGGAGATTACGGCATACGGTATGACATTGCCCGTGAAAAAGGACGGGAAGTATGCGGTGAAGGTGGTTCAGACTCCTGTTGCGGCTCATGTGCGGAAGTCGGCTTTATGCTGTATTATCTTTTTCTGTAAAAAGGAGGAGGTTTCCGAGGAGGAGATGAATCTTCTGATTCGCGGTCTGATGCAGATGAAAAAGGCGGAGATCATGGTATATTTTAAGCCTAATGAAGATATGCAGCCGGTCCGCAATGATATTATGAAGCGGATCGTCCGTATTGATGAAAAGATGGGAGTGCCCAGAGAAGACCGGAAGCGTTTGTCGGATATGGCGAAGAATTTTATCAATCTGGGCTGTGCTTATGACCGGGAAAATCGTTTGAAGGATGCGGAAGGTGCTTATAAGGAGGCTCTGGTGATTCAGCGGAAGCTGTCCAAAGCAGATGAGGAGACATATCTGCCGGATCTGGCGCTGCCGTACCATAATCTGGGAACCCTGTATTACCGTACCAACCGTTTAAAAGAAGCAGAAGTCATGTATACGGAAGCTCTGGGTATCAGGAAAAAGCTTCTTGAGAAGAAAGGTGATGCCTATCTGCCGCTGGTAGCGGCCAGCGGGCTGAATATGGGTGCGCTGTACATGCGGAGCAACCGTCTTGAGGATGCGGAAAAGATTTATCAGGAGGTTCTGGAGATCCGTGAGAAACTGGCTGCGCAGAGTCCGGAGAATGACGGCGTGCAGCTGCAGCTGGCAGATATTTACGGCAACATGGGCAGTATGTACAGCAGGATGAAGCGTACGGAAGATGCGGAAACATATTTCAGAAAATCTTTGGAGATCGAAGAGAAACTGCTGGAAAAGAGAAAGAACGGCAGGGAAGAAAGTTCCGGTGCACAGAATGCACAGGAACAGAACCTTCAGATACAGCGTGAGTCTTTTGATCAGGAGCTGAAGAAAAAAGCGGCTCTGGTCAGCAACACGCTGGGGGTTCTCTGTCTGAATCAGAACCGGAGAGAAGAAGCCGAGAAGATGTATCTGCTGTCGTATGAACTGTATACCGGGCTTGCTGAGAAAAAAGCGGATGAATTTGAACCGCCCCTTGCCATGGTCAGCTTTAATCTGGGCAATATTTACCGCGGCATGAAGCAGCCGGAAAAAGCAGCTCCCTATATGGAGAAAACATGGGATATCTGTTCCGCACGAAAAGACAGCAATTCCATGTGCAAACAGATTTACGATTCCATGAGTGAGGCTTTAAAAGAGGCTTCGCAGAAGCAGGCGGAAATTGCAGGACTTCTGAAAAAACAGGGAAAAGAATATCATGACAGCGGCCGTTACGAGGATGCCATCAAAAGCTATCAGCAGGCCGCCGGGCTGTACCGGGGCATGGATCAGGCGGAATACCAGTCGGAAGCAGCGCTTCTCTACAATGAACTGGGCATGCTGAACTGGGATACCAATCAGCTGGAGGAAGCAGAGGCCAGTTATAAGGCGGCTCTTGAGATTTACCGGAAACTGGCCGAAAAAGATGAAACACGCCTTCCCGATGCAGCGGTTGCCAGCTATAATCTGGGGCGTTTCCGTCAGGAAACAAGGGATGAGGATGTTAATGAATATCTGAGAGAAGCCTTTGAAATTGCAGGAAAATGCAGGGAATACAGCGAGCAGTGCCGGGATATTTACGAAAATCTGGAGGATGAACCTCTGTATGAGGAAGAGAACCGCATATCAGATGACGATGTAAATCCGGGAAAGGAAGATATGGCTGACGGCAGGGCAGCGGACGGTACAGAAACAGCCCCTGCAGGAGCGGACGGTATAGAAGCAGACTCTGCGGCAGCGGACAGTACAGAAGCAGATTCTGAGGCAGCCGACGGCGCGGAAGCAGGCGATAAAGCAGCTGCCGCTGAGCAGGATAGTGATAAAAAGAGCTGGTGGCAGAAATTCTGGAAAAAATAGCTGCAGGATACTAAAATAAAACACTGTCGCAGGCAGGACCCGGATACGGACAGGGTTCTGGTGCAGACAGAATCCGGACAGAAAATCCCCGGAATCAGAGGAATGGAATTCACAGACGAATCCGTTTTTCTGATTCCGGGGGTTTGTAATTTTCCGGAGCTGTTTTATTATAGGTAACTGTTCAGAGCCAACCTCGAAAACACGGTGTATTTTCGAGGTGTGGCGTATCCGCCAAATAGATTTGTACGAAAAAGTGCTCATGAATGCAAGCATTCGTCGCACTTTTTGTACAAATCTGCTTGGCTCTGAACAGTTACTGTTATTTTTTAAAGAATTTCTCCTTGATTTCTTCTACCGGCATTTTCTGACCGGTCCAGAGTTCAAAGGATGCAGCTCCCTGATACAGAAGCATGTACATGCCGTTGGCTGTGCGGCAGCCGGCTTCCTTTGCTTCCCGCAGCAGTCTTGTTTCCTGCGGGTTGTAGATCACATCAAATACAAACAGATCCTTGTGGAACATGGTGGTATCGGTGATGATGGTGCGGTCGGTGTTTGGAGCCATGCCTACGGATGTTCCATTTACCAGAATATCGCTGTCGGCGATGGAGGCTCTTAAAATCTCGGGATCGGAGAAATCATGCAGTGTTACCTTGCAGGAAGTCCGTTCATTGAGTTTGTCAACGATAGACTGGGCCCGGTCAAAGAAACCATCGCGTACATTGAATACGTTAATTTCCCGCAGTCCGTCCAGAGCGGCCTGTACCAGAATGGCGGTTGCAGCGCCGCCTGCGCCTAAAAGGGTCATTTTTTTGCCGATAATATCTTCGCCGCAGTCTTTGACAGCGCTCATGAAACCGACACCGTCTGTGGTGTGACCGGTCAGAACACCGTTATCATTGACTACGGTATTGCAGGCACCTGAAATCTCAGATGCAGGTGACAGCTTGTCTGCCAGTTCGCACATGATGTTTTTGCCGGGCATGGTGATGTTCCAGCCGCGGCAGTTCATGGTGCGGAGTCCTTCTACAGCGGTTTTCATCTGGTCAACGCCTACATCGAATGCCAGATAGGTATAATCCAGTCCCAGCAGATTGCACGCTTCGTTGTGCATGGCCGGGGAGATGCTGTGAGCCACAGGGCTTCCCAGCAGACATAATAATCCGGTGTGACCGGTAATATTTTTTGACATAATGTCCTCCTTTTTGCCGGATCTGATACGGTTATGTGAATCACTCAGATCATTTCAGAATGCCGAGAGATTCGGATAACGTGGGGACATTGCCCGGTGAGTACTCTCTGGCAAAAATATCTTCACCTGTTTCGTAGTTGAACAGGTATTTTTCATAGCAGTTGATGACTTCCGTGTTCATAAAAGTCTGTCTCCGGACGAAATCGCTTCCGTATTCGGAATGAACATGTCCGTATAAATGGTAGCGGGGATGATAGCGCATGAGCATCTGGGTAAATATTTCAAATCCCCGGTGAACCATGTCATCGCCGTCCCCCAGCCCCAGGGCGGGGGCGTGGGTCAGCAGAATATCAAAGCCGTGGTACAGCTTGATCTGAAGCCACAGCTTTCTGAAGCGGGCGCGCATCTGCGCATTGGTATACTGGTAGGGCGGATCGCCGTTGTAGCGCATGGAGCCGCCCAGTCCCAGAATACGGACACCGTTGTGGACGTATATGGTGTCGTCAATGCAGATAGATCCTTCCGGGGGTCTGCGTTTATATCTGGTGTCATGGTTGCCGCGCACATAAAGCACCGGACATTTGGCAAAAGTGGTCAGGAAATCCAGATATTCTGCCCGCAGGTCGCCGCAGGAAAGGATCAGGTCCACATTGTCCAGTTTACCGGGCTGGTAGAAATCCCAGTAAAATTTTGATTCTTTATCAGAAACTGCAAGTATATTCATAATATTATAAAAAACGATGGATCGGTTCCGGCTATTCCAGGTTGTTTGTCATAACGCCGGATACTTTAACTAAGGGTACGCTTTCGTCCTTCAGGGACCAGTTTTCGGGGATGGATCCGATGACATTGTCGGCCAGCCAGTTCATCTTCATCAGTTCCTCCGGGCTGAAGCCCTCACCGCCGTTATGCTGTTCTCCGTTCTGATCGGTAATGATGCCGCCCAACGGTGAACAGAAGCCTGTGATAATACCGTGTTTGAATATCTCCACCATACGCTGTGTGGCAGCGGGAACCTTGGAAGAGCAGATCACGTCGATTACACCGGCTGACATGCCCCACCAGTAATTGATGGCTTTCCGGCTGACATCGGTTTCAGCGGGCTCTTCCTCTTTCCAGGTACCGTTCAGAATTTCGCGGATCAGGCGTTCATAGAAAATACCCCAGTGCCATACGGGAAGCACCAGATTTTCGCGGGTGTCGTCATCCAGCATGTAAAGGCCGAACTCTCTGGAAGCATTTTTCGGCTTGATATTGTCAAGACCCGAGATAAAACGGATATTCTCCTGACGGAACAGCGCCAGCGGATCGGTATCCTTCAGGCAGGTCCAGTTCAGATAGATCTTCGCGCGGGGATTGACCATGCGGGCACCCTGGGCAAATGCGTTGATGCCGGCGATCGCGCCGTACAGCGGGTAATCGGCAAGATAACCGATCCGTCCGTCCTCGCACATGGCCCCTGCTACAACACCGGTCAGGAATTTGGCTTCGTGAATTCTGGAGTAATAAGTACGGATACTGTGGTAGGAGGTGTTCAGAGAACAGTTGAGGATCCGCACTTCAGGATGTTCAACGGCAGCCCGCACGCAGGAATCGATCAGCTGGGGAGCGATCACGAAAATAGTGGTGTATCCCTGTTCGATAATTCCATTGAGGGTCTTATCTGCCAGATCTTCCGTATTAATATAGGTAAATGCGGTTGTTTCCACCTGATCACCCATGGCTTCATTCAGGTGCATCCTTCCCATCTCGTGGCTGTAGATCCAGGGGGAGACATCAGGGCGCTTGTCATAAATGAACGCGACTTTCATCTTCGGCTGGGAAGCGGGCAGGATATTGTTGATCAGTTTTTTCGTCAGACCGGTTTTCTTCTCCTGAACAGGCTGCATGGACAGCTCCTGGGGTTTATCCATGGCAGAAGCAATCAGTTCTTCCTTCAGTTTATCCAGAACCTTATTGATCTCATCCTCCGAGGCATCCTTCATCTTCTCGTATCCGTAGACTTTTACGCAGGTCAGGAAGCCGTCGCCCGGGGTAAGGGGCAGCTTTTTGCTGACCTTTGCACGGAAACATTTGGAAAAATAATGGTAAGCGGAAGCAAAATCCCTTTTATCCTCCGGAGTCCAGACATCACCGGGCTGTTTGCCCATTTTGTCCAGCAGAAGTTTATAGCTGCCCAGCTTTGAAAATTCCACATAATTGATGCCGGAATCCCGGTAAAAATCAATGAATTCGTAATAAAGCCTGTTCTCACGGGAATCGTTGCGCTGGGGAAGGATACGGGTTACGTAGGCATGGATGCTGTCGGCTCCGAAATATTTCAGAACGCTGACGCGCTTGTTGCCTTCCACCACATAATAGCGGTTCAGGAATTCGTAAACCTTGATGGGATCACGGATCCCTTCCTCCAGATGTGCGGTGCTGAGAGTGCTCCATTTGCTGGCAAATTCAGAAGTTTCCTCCAGAAGTGGGAGAAAATTGCTGGAAAAGGAATTGGTACGGCCGGCGGTACTGGTTCCTACAATAAAATCCAGCGGAACATCCACCAGTCCAAGATTGCTTTCACCTGTTATGGTAGTAGAACGAAGAATGTCATCCAGAACAGGGAGGTAGGGGTATTCACCCTTTGCGACCCGGATCCGGTAATCACGTACGGCAAGCTTATGGGCGCTGCTGTAATCTGCTCTTGACATAGGAAACCTCCTGTTAGTAAAAAATATACGTAACTGTTCAGAGTCAACCTCGCTCTGAACAGTTACAAATATACTTTACTCATCATAAGCTGGAAACGGAGTCGGGTCAAGTGAAAATTATCATGAATTTACCGATTTTATCTGCGAAATTTCCTATAAAAAATTTTCACGATAAAAATTAAACTTTCTTAAGAAAAATGGAAAGAATGTAAAATATTTGTTTAAGACGTGAACTTTAAGTGAAGAGCAGTTGACAAAATGGAAAACGCGGGGTAAATATAAGAGATGGATAAGTATGATAAAATGCGGTAACTGTTCAGAGCCAAATAGATTTGTACGAAAAAGTGTTCCTGAATGCAGGCATTCGTCGCACTTTGTGTGCAAATCTGCCTGGCTCTGAACAGTTACATGTAATGTGAGGAGTTAAAGCTTTTATGTACGAATACACGATATCCCAGTGGTTTATTTTCTTTTACATATACTGTTTTCTGGGATGGTGTTTTGAATCGGCATATGTTTCCATATGCAAACACCGGCTGGTGAACCGGGGCTTCATGCACGGACCGCTGCTGCCCCTGTACGGGAGCGGTGCCATTGTAGTTCTGTTTGCGGCACTGCCGTTCCGTGATATGCCGGTTATGGTATTTTTGACAGGAATGATTGCTGCCACCATACTGGAATATATAGTAGGAGTGGTCATGGAAAAGCTGTTCAAGGTGCGTTACTGGGATTACAGCAATCAGAGGTTTAATATTCAGGGGCATATCTGTCTCAGCTCCAGCATTGCATGGGGATTTCTGAGTCTGGCCATGATCTACGGCATGCACAAGCCTTTTGAAAAGCTGGTTCTGAGCCTGCCGTCCATTTTTGTAAGTATTGCGGCGCTGGTGATTTCCATGGCGGCGGCCGCTGATTTTACCGCTTCGCTGAAGACCGCACTCGACATCAGAGATCTGATCATACAGGCAGAGCGTATGCGTGTTGAACTGGGGCATATGAAGCGGCGTATTGAAATTATCGATACCTTCAACAGAGCCCTTCTGGAGGAGAAATCAGAACAGCTGCTCGATCATCTGGAGGAGAAATCGGAGCAGCTTCTGGACTGTCTGGAAGACAGGATGGAGAGCCGGCTTGGTGTTGAACTCAATCTGAAAGAACGGCTTCAGGATACGATTTCCGATCTGTCTGCCCGTGTGGATGCACTGAGAACTCAGGCTTTGTCTGCCAGAGATCAGCTTCCGCTGCCCAGAGAGCATGTTGAGGAGCTGGGCCGGATCAGGATTTCTCTGGAGGTCTGGAATGACCGTCTGCGCAGGCAGTTCAGCAAAGACAAGAGGAAGATGCTGAGAAGAAATCCGGGTGCCAGATATATGCAGATGCCCGGTTTTCTGGAAGAACTGCGTGAAGGAATGAAAGAAAATCCGGAAGAAAAGACGAAGGCCATGGAAGACAAAAAACAAAAAGGTGTATGATAATGAAAAAAAATGATAGAATTTTTGATAAGAAAAAGTCAGACAAACATGGTATCTATATAAGCAGGTCCAGTGAGCGCAAAAACCGCAGGGAGCGGATCAGACGTCAGCAGAATGCGGAGAAAAGCCGTCTGGGTGCATTTGTTGACAGGCATTCGACAAAATATAAGGTGAAGCGTTATCTGTCACTTTATGTGCTGCTGCCGGTTATTCTGGTGTTTATCTATGAATGTCTGGGATATAAATCTCTGACAGGCGGGTTTGAATTTCTGATCAAACATCCGTGGGCGTATCTGTGCAATGTGATGATTATCAGCACATCATTTACCATTGCGCTGCTGTTTAAAAAGCGTCTGGGTGTAATCCTGACCATCAGCCTCATATGGACATTCTGTGCGTTCGGTAATTTTGTTCTCCTGTGCAACCGGGTGACACCGCTGACCGGCAATGATCTGGCTTTGGTGACGGATCTGTTTGGAGTGATTGCCAAATATCTGAACGTTTTCGAGACGGTACTGCTGATACTGGTTATGATTCTGGCTGTTATAGTCATTATTTACTGTTTTATCAAAGCACCTCTGGAGTGCAGAAAAGTAAATTATATAAAATCGCTGCTTACGATCTGCGGCATGATTGCCCTGACCTGGGGCTGCTTCAATGTCAGCTGGCATGTGGGTGGTGTGGAGACACAGTTCCATGAACTGTCTCAGTCCTATAAAAAGAATGGTTTCATCTACTGTTTTATGAACAGTCTGGTAGATGTAGGTGTCAGCAAACCGGACGATTATTCACCTGAGGTAATTGAAACTCTGGTGGATTCCGGTGAATCCACTCAGAATTCCTCTTCGGAAAGTACCGAAGAAACGAAGCCTGAAAAGAAACAGAGCAGACCGAATGTGGTAATCGTGCAGCTGGAATCCTTTTTTGATATCAACCGCCTGAAGGATGTGACATTTTCAGAAAATCCCATTCCCAACTTTACGAAACTGATGGAAGAGTGCGGATCAGGGTTCTTTAATGTTCCCGTCATCGGTGCAGGTACGGTTAATACGGAGTTTGAAGTATTGACCGGTATGAATATCGATGATTTCGGAGCCGGTGAGTACCCCTACAAAACAATTCTGAAGAAAACAACCTGCGAAACGCTGGCGTACAATCTGTCGCAGAATGGTTATTCCACTCATGCGGTACATAATCATGTGGGAGGCTTTTACGGCAGAAATAATGTCTACAGCAACATGGGATTCAATACATTTACTTCACTGGAATACATGTGGCCCCAGTCTTTCACACCCATGAACTGGGCAAAGGATGTGATTCTGACAGATGAAATCAAAAGAGCGCTTGACTCTACGGAGGAACCGGATTTTGTCTACGCTGTATCTGTGCAGGGACATGGAAGCTATCCTTCAGATCCGGAACTGGATTATGAAAGACATGTAACCGTTTCCAGTACGGTGCTTGATGATGAATCATACCTGAATCAGATTTCCTATTATGCGAATCAGCTCTATGAGATGGATCAGTTTATCGGACAGCTGGTCGATATGCTCAAAGAGAGCGGAGAGGATACGATTCTGGTGATGTACGGCGATCATCTTCCCAGCCTGAATCTGACAGATGAAAGCCTGACTTCCGGCAATGTATATCAGACAGAATACTTTATCTGGAATAATATGGGACTGAAATACAAGGATCAGGATATGGAAGCATATGAGACCGGATCTACGGTTCTGGAATCCATGGGAATCAAAGATGGTGTAATCAATGCATATCACCAGAATTACAGAAAACAGATGCAGGAAGGGAAGATCACACAGGAGAAATATCTGGAAGGTCTGAAAGAACTGGAATACGATATTCTCTATGGAGATCGTCTGTGCTATAATGGTGAAAATCCCTATGAACCCACGGAGGTTCAGATGGGTATTGAGCCGATTACCATCAGCAGTGTGGAAGCAACACCTGAAGGCGGCATCAGAATACATGGTCAGAATTTTACCCGTTACAGTAAGGTTTATGTAAATGGTAAGGCCTGCACGACCTGGTACTGCAATTCTCTTGCTCTTGAAGTGGAGGATATTGAACTGGAACCCGGAGATGAAGTTGTTGTATGGCAGAAAGCATTAAGCTCCACGGAACCGTATATCTATGAACAGGAACTGATGAATCAGGAATCCGAATCAGAAACGGAATCTGAATCACAGACTGCAGAGTCTTCTGTTTCCGGAACAACCGGAGCAGACGGGAAAAAATAAGGGAAAGCCTTGTTTCATAAATTTGTCTATGGTAAAATATATTCCATGTATCGGACCGGAGGACATCTGTCCACGGTACCCGGATGGGATATTGTATGAATAAAAACACCGGTACAGGCAGCTGTACCGGTATTTTTATATAATAGGAACTGCGTTTCCTGTTATACAAAAAAACGCTTTGCGGGGATTATACTGCGGCGCATTTCAGAAAACTGGAGGAAAGATGAAAGTCAGAAAAATAACAGCATTTATTATGGCAGGGCTTATGACCGTGCTGTCAGCAGCCGGCTGCAGCAGGACAGAGCAGACAGGATCGCTTCCCGAAACGGAGTCCGTTGTGGAAACAGAGGTTCCGGTAACCGATATCGATGATCGGGAGGCGCTGCTGATCGGTGCGGAAGGATCCGGCGGAATATTCAATCCGCTGTTTGCAGAATCAGAAACGGATCGGAAGGTCTGCAGTCTGATATTTGATACCATATGTTCGGTTGATGAGCTGGGAAAACTGGAGGATGCGGCGGGACATTTTGAAAAGATTGACTCTGCAGCTGATGGAATTGATGATCCGGAAGATGTATATGGCGGTGAAAACAGCGGAACCGGTGAAGGGGAGGATGCTGATGAAATGGTTACGTATCAGCTGACGCTGAAAGAAGGGCTGAAATTTTCCGATGAATCGGATCTGACCATCGATGATGTGATTTTTACATGGAAGCTGATGGCGGATCCTTATTATACAGGGCGGTATTCTCTGGCTGAAGTTCCTGTAGTGGGAATGCAGGAATACTACTATGATACGAAGGATGTGGCAGCTTACAAGAAAAATCTGAAAAAGACATATTCTGACAAAAAAATTTCAGAAGAGGATTTCATTGCCTATCTGATCGATACAAAGCTGGATGGCTGGTTTGATGATGAACTGCCGGGGGATCTTGACGGCAATGGTACGACCTGGGTTGAATATCTTCAGAGCAACGGTTATGATACTGCCGGCGTGGAAGAGGATCCTGATGCACTTCTGGAACTGCTGGCAAAGTGTGAATATGAGCACTATTCCTTCTCCTATGATCCTTATACCTATTATCAGGAAAAAGCGCATGCCGATATTCTGTCCGGCGGAGTTGAGGTAGCGGATATTGAAGGAATCAAAAAGGTGGATGATCATACCTGCACGGTTGATTTTGAATCTGCTCCCGATGCAGCGGCTCTCCGTGCGATGACGGTAATCCCTGTTCTTTCGGAGATATATTACGGTGCAGGATATGAAAAAGGCGGTATTGAAGCTTTAAAGCAGATGAATGGTTCACCGGTGGGAAGCGGAGCATATATTTTGTATACATATGCGGAGGATTCCGTGTCTCTGGAGGCTTCCGAAAACAGCCGCCTGAAGACGCAGGCCCAGTATGTTAAAATTAAAAATACTGCGGAAGAAGAGAAGGCGAAAGCATTAAAGGATGGTACTATTGCGTTTGCTTCCATGAGTATGAGTGACCCGGTGGAAGATTCGGATCAGCTGCAGTTTACACCGGTTCAGGGAAGCGGTTTTTATTATCTGGGCATCAATACGGATATTGTAAACCGGGCAGGTGTCAGAGCGGGAATCATGTCTCTGGTGGATAAATCTCTTCTGGATGCATCAGAAGAAGAAATTTCACAGATTCTGGAAGATGCCGGAAGCAGCATCATCGAAACCGTTTCAGACAGGATAAAGCTGATATCCCAGACCTGGCCCATGACACATCTCAGTTTCTGTTACCCCGGCATTGAAAGTCTTTCAGAAGATGGAGAAGAGGCAGACCTGTATGAATACAGCAGAGAAGCAGCCGAAACAGAGTTTGCCTCAGAGGGATATCAGAACAATGGCAGTGAACTGGTTCGGTCCGGTGAGCAGTTGAAGCTGAATATGGGTATTTCCGAAGAACTGCCCGACTGTATCAAAGCAATTGCATGGAAGCTGAAATCCGATCTGGAGGAAATGGGTGCACAGATCACTCTGAAAGAATATACACAGGGTGAGATGGAAGCAACGATTCCCACGGCAGCTTTTGATTTATGGATTGGTGAATTGACAGATCTGACGGATTATGATATGGAAGACTACCTGAAATATGGCGGAGAAAAAAATTATTTTCATCATCAGAATGGTTACGCGGATCTGCTTTTTGAAGAAATCCGGGAAAACGATGATGATTCGTACAGAAAAGACACGGTTCGGGAAATGCTTCAGGATGTCATGGCAGGCGATTACTGCAGACCGTTATGCGAGGAAGTATCTCAGGTTTATGTAAGCAATACTTCCATGATTTCATGGGAAGGAAAAGATACGGATACAGTGAATATGTATGATTCCTTTGCGGAGATTGTCTGTGCGATCGGATTGAAATAAAAAACGCAGCTGCCCGGATCAGTGTAGATTCGGGCAGCTGCCGAAATCAGTGGATAAAGTCAATAAAATGAAATCAACAGGAGGTGCCGATATGGTACGTAAAACAGAACCGGTAGAAGTGAAAAATGCCCGGGGTGGAGAAGGCTCCGTAGTTTTTTATCATGTGCTGAAAGAGGAGGAGCTTCTGGGTCACGGAAGCCTGTATGCAAAGGTGGTCGTAAAGCCTCACAGCAGTATAGGCTGGCATCAGCATGTGACAAATACAGAGCCTTATTTTATCCTGTCCGGAAAAGGTATCTTTGTAGATAATGATAAAAGCCGCACGGAGGTTGGCCCCGGGGATGCCTGCATCATTGAGCCGGGTCAGTGGCATTCGCTGGAAAATCCCTACGATGAGGAACTGGAGATGATGGCTCTGGTCTACAATGACAGACAGCAGTAATTTCCTGTTTTGTACGGCAGTGATTTTCATTTTTTTCGTACGGCTGCGATGGCTGCTGTGATCGCGGCTATCTGCTGATTTCTTCAATCAGCTGGGGAATCAGATCCAGACGGTCCGCTTTGGCAAACAGCAGCTTCCGCGTTTCTTTTGAGGGCTGGTCCTGATCAGGAATCATCACGGGCAGGCAGCCGGCCCTGTATGCGGCAGTCAGGCCGGAAGGAGAGTCTTCCAGCGCCAGGCAGTCGCCGGGTTCCAGATCCAGTACCCGGGCAGCATGAAGATAGATGTCCGGCTCGGGTTTTCCTTTTTCCACCATATAGGCGGTGACGATGGCATCAAAACTTTTTTCCATGTGAACGGAAGAAAGGTATTTTACTGTTCTGTCCATGGGAGATGAAGTGGCGATGGCCGTTTTGATTCCGCGCTTTTTCAGGTAATCGAGCAGTTCGTGGATGCCCGGCTTCAGATAAACACCTTCTTTTTCCACGAAAGCATCCATCAGTTCGATCCGTTTGCTGCGAATTTCCCGATAAGGTGTGTCCGGACCAAAATAGGATTTCATTCTTGCTTCGCCTTCCATATGGTTCATGCTCCGCATGCCCAGCGCCTGTTCTTTCGTCATGGGATATCCCAGACAGTGGGCGGCTTCCTGCCAGAAACGGGTATAAAGCTTTTCCGTATCAAGAATGAGCCCGTCCATATCAAACAGTACACCGCGGATATTATGACCGCAGGGCGTAAAATCTCCGGAGCAGATCAGTTCAATTCCATTTACAGTCTGTGTTTTTTCTTCTGTTTTCCGGTTTAACTTTCCATAGAGATCATGAAACAGTTCCAGATATCGTTTTTCTACTGTCCGGAACGGCAGTTCCGGAAAATCGGGTACTGCGGTGATGAACGGCTTTTCCATCAGTTCTTCTCCCATAAAATGATAAAATTCATAATACAGAAGGGTATCATCCATCAGTTTGACCTGTTGTTGTTCCTCAGGTGTGATACCGCCCAGATATTTTTTCCAGATGGCATCCAGAAGATTATCTTCGATGGAACGGTAACGGGGCAGATTTTTTTTGACGGGCCGGGTGATATCTGCCAGATAGGCTTCTCCGGCATCATGAAGGAGACAGGCCAGAGAGATTCGTGTCCCCAGATTTCTCGCCAGCGCTTCTTCACAGCATTCGATGCAGTGCTGGGCAACCGAATGAAATGTCGGAAAATGACCGTTTGCCCGGCTCATGAGTGAAAGAGCATGGGCAATATCTTCGATGAGAATGTCCTCCTGCCGGGGGTTAAGCGGTGTAAAATGAATCTTTTTATAGGTTGTAATATAATCCATCTTCTATATAACCTCGATCTGACACATTTTCATGGCTTCCAGTGCGTTCAGGTGGCTCTGGGGAGTGACGCCGGCACAGCAGGAAGCGCAGACGCGGATCACTGCCTCCGGCAGGGCGGCTTTCAGGATCATGGCATTGGAAATTACACAGATATCGGTACACAGGCCGATCAGTTCGATTTCATCAAATTTCATTTTACCTGCCAGATGGGCCAGCATGGTGCTTCCAAAGGTGTTTTTCTCGATGACTTTTCTGCCATCTGCAAAAGGCAGCAGTTCAGGAACCAGCTCCCAGCCGGGTGTTCCTTTTACGCAGTGAACGACCGGAAGTTTTCTTCCTTCCTGCGTCTCCAGGTAGTCGGTTTCGTGGGTATCTTTTGTAAATACAATCGTGGATCCTGCCGCCGTTTCTTCCTGAATTTTATGTACAACAGAAGGAACGATTCCGCAGGCTTGCGGAGTACCGAGGGCACCGTCAACAAAATCCTTCTGCATGTCTACAACAACAAGTAATCTGCTCATGTTTCAAATCCTCCTTTAAGAAATTGTAACAGTTCATGCTCTGCTGAATCGTTACGGGAAATTGATTTTTCCATATTTTAACCCATCTTGGAGAAGGTTGCAAGGCGAACCGCCGGATGCATTCGCCGCCTGACATCGGATGAATCTGCCTGGCTCTGAACGGTTTATAAATTTTTAAGATTTTTTTGAAATCCCGATATTGACATTTTATAAATGCGGTATTAGACTGAGAAACGAATTAACTGACCGACCGGTCGGTCGGAAATATATGGAGGAGAGCAGACGATGATTTCAAAGTTCAGTGTCAAAAAGCCGTTTACTGTTGTAGTGGCAGTAGTAATGGTTCTGATTCTGGGTTACGTTTCATTTACTCGGATGACAACTGACCTTCTTCCCAGTATGGAACTGCCGTATGCGATTGTAATTACTACATATCCCGGCGCCAGCCCGGAAGAAGTGGAGAGTTCGGTGACCATCCCTATCGAGGAATCCATGGCCACGATCAGCAATATTAAAAATGTATCTTCCGTTTCCAATGAGAATTTTTCTCTTGTGATTCTGGAATTTGAAGAAGATACCAATATGGATACCGCATCCCTGGACATGAGGGAGAGTCTTGATCAGCTGGAATCAGCCTGGAACAATGATATGATTTCCAGTCCCATTATCATGAAGCTGAATCCAGACATGATGCCCATCATGATTGCGGGGGTTGAGAATGAAAATTATGACAGCGCGGCGGAACTGACAAGGTTTGTGGAAGAGAAAATCATGCCCGAGCTGCAGAGTGTGGACGGTGTGGCTTCTGTTTCTGCCAGCGGTGAACTGGAGGAAAGCGTGCAGGTTATCCTCCGTCAGGAAAAAGTGGATGCTTTGAATGAAAAGATCCATAAAGTGCTGGACGGAAAATTTGACGATGCGCAGTCTGAGCTGGATGAAGCACAGTCGACGCTGGATGAGAATAAAACCAAACTGGAGGATACCCAGAAGGAGTTGAGTTCCCAGAAGGATTCCATGTCCAAACAGCTGGGAGATGCTCAGGGACAGATTTCTTCAAAACAGTCTGAACTGCTGAAAACACAGGTTGATCTGGAGAATCAGTTAAAGGAAGCAGAGGAAAAGCTGACACAGCTGCAGACTCAGAAAAAAGAACTGCAGACTCAGAAGGAAGAACTGCAGGCAAAGAGGAAGGAACTGGAATCCAATCTGACAACGCTCAATGCACTTCCTGCTCAGCTGGAAAGCGTAAATGATGCGGTTGATCAGCTGGAAGCAGCAGAGGATCAGCTTTACACGGCAAAAGACAGTCTGAAGGAGTTGAACCAGACAAAGAGTGATCTGGAATCTCAGCTGGAGGCTGCACAGGCGGCAGGCCAGACAGAAGCAGCAGCCGGGCTGCAGGCGGCTCTGAAACAGACGGAAGAGGGCATCAGCCAGCTGCAGACCGGTCTGGCGGCGCTGGGCATGACTTCTTTTGAAGAGAAGGATTTTGATAAAAAGATCAATGAACTGAGCAATCAGAAGAGTGAACTGAAATCAACCCAGAAGGAACTGCAGGAAGCGGTTGATTCCAAAGATGACAATATTGCTGCAGTGAAGGCAGGTATCAGCCAGATCGATGACGGTACTGCACAGATCGATGACGGCATCAGCCAGATCGACAGCGGAGTAAAACAGATTGAATCGGCAAAGAAACAGCTTTCCGATGCGCTGGAGCAGATCGAGTCCGGCAAGACTTCACTGGAAGAAGCACTGGCTGAACTGAATGCGAAGAGTGTCAGTGGAACGATTGATATGGCTGTTGGAACAGCTCAGGTCAATGCCGGTCTGACCCAGATCGAATCCGGTCAGAAAGAACTGGACGATGCACAGAAACAGCTGGATGACAGCAAGGATACTGCTTATGACAGCAGTGACATGAATGATATTATTTCAACCGATCTGATCAAACAGCTGCTGACGGCGCAGAGCTTTTCCATGCCTGCCGGTTATGTGACAGAGGAGGGTATCGATTACCTGATCCGTGTGGGAGACAAGGCATCTTCTACAGAAGATCTGGAAAATATGATCCTCATGGATCTTCACATGGATGATGTGGATCCTATTACTTTATCGGATGTGGCCGATGTGGTTATTACCGATAATTCCGATGAAGTCTATGCCAATATCAACGGTCACGCCGGTATTGCATTTACCATGGAAAAGCAGACCGGATACTCCACTGGTGATGTGTGTGACAATATTCTGGCGCGGTTTGATGAGCTGGAGGCAGATTATGACGGCCTGCATTTCATCACACTGATGGATCAGGGTGTTTATATCGATATGATCATCGATTCCGTACTGGGAAATCTTATGTGGGGCGCGCTTCTGGCGATTCTGATCCTGCTTGTATTCCTGAAGGACTGGAGACCGACGCTGATCATTGCATTCTCCATTCCCATCAGTATTCTGACCTGCATCGTACTGATGTACTTTACGGATATTTCCATGAATGTGATCTCACTGTCCGGTCTGGCGCTGGGCGTTGGTATGCTGGTGGATAACTCCATCGTAGTTATTGAGAATATTTACCGTATGCGCAGGGAAGGCGTTCCTGCAAAGCGGGCTGCCATTGAAGGTGCAGGTCAGGTTTCCGGCGCTATTATTTCATCCACACTGACAACGATCTGTGTATTTGCACCTATTGTATTTACGGAAGGTCTGACCCGGCAGCTGTTTGTGGATCTCGGTCTGACCATTGCCTTCTGTCTTACTGCCAGCCTTGTTGTGGCACTGACGCTGGTTCCCATGATGGGTTCCCGTATGCTGAAACGGGCAAAGGAAAAGCCGCAGCCGCTGCTGGATCGGATTCAGGAGGTTTACGGTGTTATGATTTCCTGGTGTCTGCGCTTTAAGCCGGTGGTACTGGCGGCAGCTCTTGCCCTTCTGATCGTCAGCGGCGTACTGGCTGTATCGAGAGGAACTGCGCTGATTCCCCAGATGGACAGCACACAGGCTACCGTAACGATTTCCGTTGACAAGGATAAGTCCCTGAAAGAACTGGGTGAAGTGACGGATCAGGTAACAGACAGACTGCTGGAAATTGAGGATATCAGTGACATCGGTTCCATGGCCGGTTCCAGCAGCGGTCTGAGTATGAGCAGCATGATGGGCGGAAGTTCGGACAACAGCTCCACCATGTATCTGATTCTGAAAGATGATACGAAACTGACCGGGGAGAAGCTGGAAAAAGAGATTCTTGACAGAACCTCCGATCTGGACTGTACGTTGGAAGTCAATACAAGTACCATGGATATGTCTGCGCTTTCCACCGGCGGTATTTCCATTCGCGTGGAAGGACGTGATCTGGATACACTGAAATCCACGGCGGAAGAAATTGCAGGTATTCTGGAAACTGTAGAAGGAACGCAGAATGTTTCCAACGGTATCGGTGAAACAACACCCGAACTGCGTCTGACGGTAGACGAAGAAAAAGCCATGGAATATGGTCTTACAACGGCTCAGGTATATCAGGCCATTGCTGCAGAACTGGCATCCTCCTCTTCTTCCATGACCCTGTCCACAGATTCCTATGATTACGATGTATACGTTGTGGATGGAGAACAGGAAGAACTGACCAGAGATAAGATCAAAAAGATGAAGATTACCGGAACCAATGCGGATAAAGAGGAAGTGGAGGTTCCCGTGAAAAATATTGTAACATTCTCCGATGAGGAAGGATTGAATTCCATTTCACGAAGCAATCAGACCCGTTATCTGACGGTATCAGCTGAAATTGCGGACGGTTACAATATCGGTCTTGTATCAAATGATGTGAAGGATGCCATGAAAGATTACGAAGTACCGAAGGGATGCACATGGGAGATGGCCGGTGAAGACCAGACCATCAATGATGCTTTTCAGCAGATCGGACTGATGCTGGTTCTGGCGCTGGCATTCATGTATCTGATCATGGTTGCCCAGTTCCAGTCGCTGCTGTCACCGTTTATCATCATGTTTACGATCCCTCTGGCATTTACCGGCGGTCTGTTCGGACTGTGGATCACAGGCAGCGAAATCAGCATAATTGCTCTGATCGGTTTCGTTATGCTGTCAGGTATCATTGTCAACAATGGTATTGTTATGGTTGACTATATCAACCAGCTTCGTTACGCCGGCATGGACAAACACGAAGCCATTGTGGAAGCCGGCATGACCCGTCTGCGCCCTATTCTGATGACGGCGCTGACCACCATTCTGGCCATGTCCACCATGGTATTCAGCAACGATATGGGCGCTGCCATGGGCAAACCCATGGCAATCGTAACAGTAGGCGGTCTGCTTTACGGTACACTGCTGACTCTGTTTGTTGTACCCTGTATCTATGATCTGTTTAACCGGAAGAAGGAACTGAAGGATCCGCTGGCAGAAGAAGAGGATGATGAAATCTGATGGACAGGAAATCTGAAAAATACGGAAACATGATGGGGCAGGAAGAACCGGTGCCGGAATACCTGAATCCTTCGTCACCTAAAGTACTTGCTTTGTATGAGGCAGTTTCAGCCCTCTCCAGAGAGGGGGCTGATCTGACTCAGCTGAAGGTTTCCGATATTGCCTCAAAAGCCGGAATCGGCAAGGGAACGGTATACGATTATTTTAAATCCCGGGAAGAATTGATTGTAAAAGCCGTTCTGTATGCGATTTACAATGATCTTCAGGTAATTCAGGGCAGAATTCATCAGGCGGACAGCTTTCGGGAAAAAGTAAATGTCATGCTGGATACTTTATTTGAATCAGAAATTCAGGATGGGAATATTTTTCAGAAGCTGATGCCGTTTGTCCATGATATTGGAAATTTTCCGGTCCGTTTCCGTGAGGAATGTGTGAAATGTGCCCCCAGTATAGAGACAATCGAAAGATTGTTTCAGACGGTCCTTGCATCTGCCGAGGAAGAAGGCATCATCATGAGCGGACTGAATCTGTTTTACGTGGAAAATGCATTTATCAACACGGTGATGGATTACGCACGTTATAAAAAAATAGTCGGATGCGGAAAAACATTTCCCGCTCCCGATGAAATGGAAGTAAGAAAACGGCTGTATGAAAATCTGGTCTATATGCTGAGAAAGTAAGAGAAAGGGGCTGCCTGCGGGCAGTCCCATATTGATGAAATTTGTTTTTATTTTTCCGTTTCAGCTTTTGCGGCAATGTCTGCTGCGCAGGGCAGTCCGTGGAAGCTTTCTGTATGAAGAACCGCATTTTTGACAGCCTGTGCTATAACGCGGGAGGCCAGAGTTCCCACAATATTGATATCGGACTGGAGATTGCCTGTGGACAGCGCATAGATGGTATCGCCGTCGTTCATGGTGTGAACGGGGCGGATGGAGCGTGCATATCCGTTCTGGGCAAATGCAGCGATTTTATTGAGCTGTGATTTGTCAAAACGTGCATTGGTGATGATACAGCCTATGGTGGTGTTCGTTACGCCGCCTTCAGGAGAAGCAGAAGCGCCGGTATCCGTTCCGGCGGAAGAAGAAGCGCTGTTATCCGCCCCGGCCGCAGCAGTCATCTGCCGGTACATCTGATACATGATTTTTTCGCTGTCTGCAAATCCTTTTTTATCAGGTGTCAGCATACCGGCCAGAATACGGTTGGTTTCTTCATCATAAACATCGCCGCAGGCATTGACGGATACAATGGCGCCCACCTTCAGGTCGCCCAGCTGTACGGCGTACATGCCGAGCCCGGAGTTCATGCAGTATTCGGGGCCGCCCACTTTTCCTACGGTAGCTCCGCAGCCGGCACCCACATTGCCCTCTGTGGGACAGTTCATTTCGGCAGCTTCGCAGGCTTTCCGGGCCATGGCTTTATCCGGTTTTACTTTGTCGGATACGAAAAGCAGATCAAAAATGCAGGATTCTACCACCAGCGGAACGCGGACATCGCCAACGGCAAAGCCGATGCCTTTTTCTGCCAGATATTCCATGACACCGCCTGCGGCATCGAGGCCGAATGCACTTCCGCCGCTTAACAGAACGGCATGGACAGCCTGACAGGCAGCCACCGGGTTCAGCAGCTCTGTTTCACGGGAAGCGGGACCGCCGCCGCGCACATCGATGCCGGCAGGAGCGCCCTGCTCGCAGAGGATGACTGTACATCCTGTAGCATGTTCCTTGTCTTCGGCATTGCCGATTTTAACATTTTCAATTTCCGTAATGGGAATCTCCTTTAAAATTCCATCAAATGTATTCATATTGTTTTTCCTCCTGAAAAATATGAATATATTTTATTGGATAAACGGGAATTTTACAAGTACCCGATAAAATGCAGAAGTCCGTCAGATTGACAATTGACATTCTTTCCGGGATTGATATAATGATTCTGGCAGGCAGATGAAGATCGCCTGACTATTATTGATGCGCTGTATCCTGAAGATGGAACAGCAGCAGGAGGAATTATGTATAAGTTCAAAAACAAAACACAGAAGATGGTATTGACTGCCGCATTTGCAGCAATAATCATTGTCATGGCCAATGTTCCCTTTCTCGGTTATATCCGTCTGGGAGTGGTAAGTGCCACAACACTTCACATTCCGGTTATCATCGGTGCCGTTCTTATGGGACCGTCTTCCGGAGCATTTCTTGGATTTATTTTCGGAATGACCAGCTTTCTGCAGGCTACATTCAATCCGTCTCTGACGTCATTCTGCTTCTCGCCCTTTTATTCTGTTGGTGATTTTCACGGCAATTTCGCAAGTCTGATCGTCTGCTTCGTTCCCCGTATTCTGATTGGTATCGTGGCATATTTTGTATTTGCCGGTATCATGAAAGTTTTAAAGGGAAAAAGAAGAATGAAAGAAACCATTGCCCTTCCCATTGCAGGTGTACTTGGATCCATGACCAATACGATTCTGGTTATGGGCAGTATTTACATCTTCTTCGGACAGCAGTATATGGCAGCAACAAATATTACAGGCTCTCTGATCGCAGCAATTATGGCAATCGTAGTAGGAAACGGAATCCCGGAAGCAATTGTATGTGCGGTTCTGGTAACCCTGATCGGCAAAGCACTGCTTCACTTTGCGGAAATGCAGTAAGCAGGTACATATGAATTAGATAATAAATACAGCTGCTCAAAATCATGCCAAGATTTTGGGCAGTTTTTTATATAGTAGTTACTGTCCAGACTTCTGCCTGAAGAAAGAGGCTGCCAGGCAGAATGACCATGGTATCCTGTACGGGGGCACGCTCCCGCTCGGGCCGATACGCAGCGGTACTAAGCTTTTTCCGCGCTGACGCTTGAAAAAGCAAGTGCCGGCGTATCTGCAACGTCCCCCTTAACTGTATACCTTGGTCATTCTGCCGCGAAGGTTTTCTCTTTTCAGGCGAATGAAGTACTGAACAGTATGTGGGAGAGAGGCGCATAATCAAGTTGAATGCAGGTCTGAACTGATGCCGGACAGTTGAGTTCAGTCTGTGCAGCAGGTATATTATTCGTTTCTCTCCTATACTGTTCCGAACTTCATTTTTGCCGGGATGCCATAATCTGCGGCGGCAGAATGACTGTGGTATCCTGTAAAAGGGACCGTAGAAAACGCCGGTGCTTAGCGAGCAGGCTGCCGAAGGTGGCCTGCGAGGTTAGCATCCGCTGCGTTTGATCCCGAGCGAAAGCGGGTCCCTGTACAGGATATCACAGTCATTCTGCCTCACAACCTGCATTTCCCCGGCAGAAGTCCGAACAGTAACCTCTTTACAGAAATTTCAGAATTGTTTAGATTTTCTTTTTACATATTCCGTCCGGGCTGTGTTATACTGAAAGAAACTGTCAGATTATGCTGATAAAAGAGAGTGAGAGGAGAAAAGGCCGGATGAAGCTTAGAAACAGACTTGCAATTGCTTTTGTAATTATTCTTCTTGTGCCGGTTGGGATGGTTTCGCTTTGCTTTATTGTGCTGAATGGTTATCAGGTCAGGCTTCTGCATCAGGCGTATGGGGTGCAGGCCGAGAACGGCAATCTGCTGAATGCCAATACGGTGGAACTGTTTGATGCGCTGGCTGCGAAGTCTAATCAGGCGGTGACGGAGGAACTGGAGAAGGATAAGGAACAGTTTCGTGATCCGGAGTATCAGGAGGAATTGAATGACAGACTGAAAAAGTGGTATTCATCACTGATTGTCAGAAGCAATGATGAAATCCTGTTTTTCGGTGTTGAGGGAGACTGGGTTCCGGAATTGATGAGCCAGCTGCCGGGATACGGAGCGGCTGTATCTGATTATAATCTGCGGGCTTATACGGGCAATATCACAAACTGTCTTCTGAATCAGCACGATTTCCAGTTTGAAGATGGTTCAAAGGGAACGGTTTTTGTTGTCACGCCGATTACTACTCTGCCGCAGCTGAAAAGCATGTATCTGGAGCTGGGAGTCAGCGTTGTGATTATTATGCTGTTTACCGCCCTTCTTCTTCTCATGTGGATTTACGGTTCCATTGTCAGCCCCATCAGCAAGCTGAAAAAGGCTACGCAGGAAATCAGGGACGGCAATCTTGATTATGAACTGAATATAAAGGGAGATGACGAGATCAGCCAGCTGTGCATGGATTTTGAAGAGATGCGGCAGCGCCTGAAACAGAATTCAGAAGAGAAAGTACATTATGACGAAGATAATAAGGAATTGATCAGCAATATTTCACATGACCTGAAGACACCGATCACAGCGATTAAAGGATATGTGGAGGGGATTATGGATGGTGTGGCTTCATCCCCCGATAAACTGGACAAATATATCCGTACGATTTATAATAAGGCCAATGATATGGACAGGCTGATCGATGAACTGACTTTCTATTCCAAGATTGATACGGATAAGATTCCGTATAATTTTGCACCGATCAATGTGTCTGCTTATTTTGGAGACTGCAGTGAGGAACTGATGCTGGATCTGGAGGGGCAGGGAATCGAGATGCAGTATATGAATTTCTGTGATACGGATGTGCAGATCATAGCAGATGCGGAGCAGATGAAGAGAGTTATCAACAATATTATCAGCAATTCCATTAAATATATGGATAAGAAAAAAGGCATTATCAACATGCGGATCAAGGACCGGGGAGATTTTGTTCAGGTGGAGATTGAGGATAACGGCAAGGGAATAGCAGCAAAGGATCTGCCCTATATTTTCGACCGTTTCTACCGTACAGACAAGGCCCGCAGCTCTCAGAAAGGCGGAAGCGGTATCGGTCTGTCCATTGTGAAGAAGATTATTGAAGATCACGACGGACAGATCTGGGCCAGCAGCAGAGAGGGAACCGGAACGGTTATGCATTTTGCATTGAGAAAATATCAGGAGGTACGCAATGAGTAGACTGTTAATTATAGAGGATGAAGAGGCCATTGCAGAGCTTGAGAAGGATTATCTGGAGTTAAGCGGCTTTGACGTGGAGATTGAGAATAGCGGACAGAGCGGCTTGAAGCGCGCTCTGGAAGAGGAATTTGATCTGTTTATTCTGGATCTGATGCTTCCGGAGATCGATGGTTTTGAGATCTGCAAGGAGATCCGTAAGAAGAAAAATACACCGGTGCTGATGGTATCGGCTAAAAAGGATGATATTGACAAGATCCGTGGTCTTGGTCTGGGAGCAGATGATTATATTACCAAGCCATTCAGTCCCAGTGAGCTGGTGGCACGGGTGAAAGCACATCTTGCCAGATATGAGAGACTGATCGGAAGTTCTGCACCTCAGAATGAAATGATCGAGATTCGCGGACTGAAGATCGACAAAACTGCCCGCCGTGTTTATGTGAATGGCGTGGAAAAGCAGTTTACGACCAAAGAATTTGATCTGCTGTCATTCCTTGCGCAGAATCCCAATCATGTTTTCTCCAAGGAAGAACTGTTTAAGCAGATATGGGATATGGAATCAGTAGGCGATATTGCAACGGTTACCGTACATATCAAGAAGATCCGGGAGAAGATCGAGTTCAATACGGCAAAACCCCAGTACATTGAGACAATATGGGGCGTTGGATACCGGTTTAAGATCTGATGGTATACAGGTACCTGAAATGCCTGAATATAAATGATATGGATAATGGGTAATCGGATGGTGTGAGGCATACCGGTGTCCGATTTCCTGTACTATATAAAAAGGACTCCAGCCGTTTTGCGAATTGCAAAGCACAGGCCGGAGTCTTTTTGTATGGTACGGTTTAATGGTACATGGTACTTTTAATTTTACGTGGTGTTGTCAATGGTGTTTCAGCGGTACTCAGCCGTCAGGCTGAGTAGTTACGGTATTATTGCGGTTAGTCGTTTTCTTCCTCTTCCGATTCCATCTGTCTGCGTTTTTTCTTATAAAGGATCGCAGAAACACTCAGTGCGATGATCGTACAGAAAAAGACAAATATAAACATGAATGCGCCGGTAGCCAGCGAACCTAACAGTTTGCCGTATCTGATATAAGAAATCAGACCGAATATGATCCCGCATGCAAGGCCTGCGAGACTGCTTGCCATCATATTGGTACGCAGGTCGGGACGCAGATGTCTGTCCCAGATCCCATGGCGTATACAGCTTACGGACAGGTACAGTGCCTGACACATAAATACGATCCATTCACCTGCCAGGACACGGAAATTACCCGGCGTTGTAATGCATTGAATAATGATCACGGCCAGCAGTCCCCAGAATGTCATCCAGCATCCGTTGTGTTCTATGCGCAGAAGCTGAAGTTCCTGCATCTCATCCAGATTGTTTTTCTTTGATCTCATCATCTTCATCACTTTACTCATCGATTTCTTCCTCCTCTTCCCAGAATAATTCATCCAGTGTTTTACCAAGTACTCTGCATATGGACCGGCACAGGCGGATAGTTGGATTGTAGGTTCCCTGTTCAATGGAATTGATGGTCTGACGGGAAACCCCCGTTTTCTCGGCCAGTTCCTTCTGGGTCATATCCAGCTGTGCGCGGGCTGCTTTAATTGACAGGTTGCGCGGCATAAGACGTTCACTCCTTTATATTGGTCTATGGCTTTTTGTTTCTGACGGTATCATGAATACTGTTATTCCGTACCGTATCTGCCAAAGCGTGTGCTTTCTGTTGTGTGTCTCTTCTTTCTGATGACCACATAGTAACATATAAAAGATAATATATCAAATATATTTTACATAAAATCGCAGATAAATTACTTTTATGCACTGTTCAGAACCGGGCAGATTTGTAAAAAAGGTGCAGCGAATGCCTGCATTCAGGAGCACTTTTATAAAAAATGTTTTTCGGGGCATACTGGAAGTGATTGTTAATGCAACGGCTGTTTTTAGGTCGGGTCGGGGAACTGTGCGGAGGTGAGATGGGTTATGGCCTGGGAAAATTATGGGGAATGGAAGCGGATTTTATCCGTGCTGATGACGGCTCTGGTGGTGTATCTGGTGTTTCAGTATGTTTTGCCGCCGGTGCTGCCCTTTGTTCTGGCTTTTCTGGTGGCTGTGCTGATACGGCCGCTGGTTCATCTGATGAGAAAATATCTGCATGTGAAGGAAAGCATCGGGGCGGTTCTGGTGCTGGTTCTGGCCGGAGTACTGCTTTTTCTGCTGATCTATTATGGCGGGGGGCTTTTGATCCGGGAAATGGAGGGGCTTCTGGCAGAACTGCGGGAGCAGAATCTGTTTCAGTGGTTTATTGGAGGAAAGTCGGAACGGCTGGTGATCGGGGGGAGAGATTGTACTGATGTACTGAAAAATATTTCAGAAAATCTGAGCAGCTATTTTACATGGGACCGCTGCATCAGCTACTGCATGTCTCATTCTGCCGGTGTGGTGCGCTGGTGCGGCGGTCTTTTTACGGCGCTGTTTGTGTTTTTTATTGCCAGCGTACTGGCGGTTGAAGAGATGGAAAAGCTCCGGCAGCGGCTGACCATGAGTGGATTTTATAAAGAAATTGTGGATTTCGGCATGTTTATAAGCCGTGTCTGTGGAAAATGGCTGCGGGTGCAGGCTGCAATCATGCTGATTACCATGTGTATCAGCGGAATCGGTCTGTGGTTTGCCGGTTTTTCCTATGCATTGCTTCTGGGGATTCTCATCGGTCTGGTGGATGTACTGCCCATATTCGGAACCGGTACGATTTATCTGCCCTGGCTGATCTGGGAATTTCTGAACGGAAATCCGGGCCGCGGCTTTTCGCTTCTGATCATTTATCTGATCTGTTACCTGACCCGGGAATTTATGGAAAATGTACTGATGGGGAAATGTATGGGCATTACAGCATTTGAATTTCTGGCAGCTGTCTATGTGGGCTTAAAACTGTTCGGTGCTGCAGGATTTATCCTGGGGCCCTTCGGAGTTCTGATCATATTGTGGAAAGCAGGCTGCCGTGATCTGAATGAAGGAGAGGAAGGCGGTGCCTGAAAGGGAAATAAGCTTGACAAACACCTGCTTTTTTCATACAATAAGGTGAACTGATATGGAAAGTAACAGTGATAAGGAATAGTAGACAGATTTGTTTATGTTCAGAGAAGATATCCTGCCGTCAGGCAGTGCTGTGAGATATTACATGAGCTTCTGCCGAACCTGCCCTTTGAGTTCTGCGGCAAACCGCAGCGTAATCCGGCGTTAACGGAGGTTGAGAGAAAAGTCTTCTGCCGGTGACGGCGGAGATTTTTAATCAGGGTGGTACCGCCGATTGATTCGGTCCCTATGGGATTGTTTCAATCGGCGTTTTGTATTAATAGGAAATTGCATTTTCTATTATAAAATTCGGTCCGGTCTGAGATCTGTATGGCCGGCCCGATCTGTTATCAGGATCATTTAGAGGAGGAAAGCTGCAATGGCAAAAGAAAAGAAGTTTGTAGAAGCCGTTACCCCCATGTCCGAGGACTTTGCGCAGTGGTATACGGATGTTGTAAAGAAAGCAGAGCTGGTTGAGTATTCCAACGTGCGCGGCTGCATGATTTTACGTCCCAATGGTTATGCAATCTGGGAAAATATTCAGAAAAATCTGGATGCAATGTTCAAGGAAACAGGTGTTGAGAATGTTTACATGCCCATGTTCATTCCCGAAAGCCTGCTCCAGAAGGAAAAAGACCATGTGGAAGGCTTTGCACCCGAGGTTGCCTGGGTTACCCATGGCGGTATGAATAAGCTGGAGGAAAGACTGTGTGTCCGCCCTACTTCAGAAACCCTGTTCTGTGATTTCTATTCCAGAATTATCGAATCTCACAGAGATCTGCCCAAGCTGTACAATCAGTGGTGCTCCGTTGTAAGATGGGAAAAAACAACGAGACCGTTCCTGCGTTCTGCTGAATTCCTGTGGCAGGAAGGCCACACAGCCCATGCAACCGAGGAAGAAGCAGAAGAAAGAACCATTCAGATGCTGAATATTTACGCTGATTTCTGTGAAAAATATCTGGCAATTCCCGTAATCAAAGGTCAGAAGACTGATAAAGAGAAATTTGCAGGTGCTAAATCCACTTATACCATCGAAGCGCTGATGCATGACGGCAAGGCTCTGCAGTCCGGTACCAGCCACAATTTCGGCGATGGATTTGCAAAAGCATTCGGCATCCAGTATTCTGATAAAGAGAATAAACTGCAGTATGTACATCAGACATCATGGGGCATGTCCACCCGTATCATCGGTGCCCTGATCATGGTTCACGGCGATGACAGCGGTCTGGTGCTGCCTCCCAGAATCGCACCGGTTCAGGTTATGATCGTACCGATCGCCCAGCGCAAGCCCGGCGTGCTGGAAAAAGCAGCAGAACTGAAGAGTACGCTGATCAAAGCAGGCTATCAGGTAAAGGTTGATGATTCCGACAAGAGCCCCGGATGGAAATTCAATGAACAGGAGATCCGCGGTATTCCGCTCCGCGTGGAAATCGGTCCCAAGGATATTGAAGCAGGTCAGGCGATCATCGTCCGCCGCGATACAAGAGAAAAACTGGTGGTATCACTGGATGAACTGGCTGATAAGATCGGCGAGACACTGGAAACCATGCAGAATGATATGCTGGAGCGTGCAAAAGCACATCTGGCGTCTCATATTTACGAAGCAAAAACCTACGAGGAATTCAAGGATATTGCTGAAAATAAACCCGGATTTATCAAGATGATGTGGTGCGGAGATCTGGAATGTGAGATGAAGATCAAAGAAGATACCACAGCAACCTCCAGATGCATGCCTTTTGAACAGGAACAGATTACGGATGTATGCCCTGTCTGCGGAAAACCTGCAAAGAAGATGGTATTCTGGGGCAAAGCATACTAAGGTATAAATACTGCTGAAATATTTCTAAAACACTGCCCCAGAAGCAGATACAGAAAATTCCCGAATCAAATCTGCTCCGGGGCAGTTTTGTTTTAAAAGATTCTATTTTTGCTGCAGTTGCCATTGCAGCAGGATTATTTATACCTATTGGATATTTTTCGCGCCCTGACACAGGGAATAGAAAATTCTGTGTACTCTATGGTGTCAGGAATTATTGAGTCTGTTGTCAGAGTTATTTCATCTAAATATATACTGCTGTTTGTTGGGGCAGAAATTATATATTATGTGGAGCCGCTTTCCTGGTGTGGAGCTATGCTCGTCATCATCTGGGGATATATTCGAATCTGGAAAAAGGCAAAATTATAATACTTTTTCGTACAAATCTGCTTGGCTCTGAACAGTTACAAAAACCTGCCGCTCGGGAACTCCCTGCACTGCAAGCGGTCCTCGGGCAGCAGGTTTTCACAAAATCCCGCTATACTTCTGTGAGTGGATTAAGTATAATAAAGTTAGAGACAAATCGGAAGTTGACAAAGAGGCGTGTGGTATGGAAATAAAAATGTTAGACAAAGAAACCTATGCGGGCCGTAGGTTTACTGCTCGATATAAAACAAAAGGATATTATGATATTCATGCTGTTGATCCTGGCTTTCAGATAGAATATGTGGCTTTTGAAGCACCTGTCGAAAAATCTTTTGATGACGTGTTTTTCAGTGAATGGCTTGAAAACCCGGTGGCTTATGGTGCGTTCCAAGATGAAAGATTGCTTGGATATGCGGAGGGGTTCCTTGAACAATGGAACAATCGTTTTCGCATCAGCAATATTTGCATCTTTGATCATTCAGCGCGCCATCATGGAATAGGAACCCTGCTGATGGCAACTATTTTAAAAGCTGCAAAAGTATCGGGAGCGCGGATGATTGTTTTGGAAACACAATCCTGCAATGAAAACGCAATTTCATTTTATCGGAAGAACGGATTTGAAATGATCGGATTTGATCTGTATTCGTATTCAAATACCGATCCTGAACAGCATGAAATCAGAATAGAAATGGGAAAGAAACTGGTATAAACCCCAACTTCCAGCTTGTTGGACAGTTAAACAAAGCGGAAAAATTTGAATTTTTCGTTTTAATCAGAAAAGAAAGGTATAATATATGGATTATCAAAAGACAGGTGAGTTGTTATTAAAGCTTAAAAGTGCATATGAAAGTATTGGGGCAGAGACTGAATTAGTGATAGAGGAACCGGCAGGTATTACGGAAGTAGAAGAGATTGAAAATAAACTTGAAAGGAAATTGCCGGTACAGATCAGAGAGTTCTTTTTACAGTTTTCCGGGAATTGTAGGTTTTCGGCATATTTGCCGGATGATTTTGAATTACCTGAAGAGCTTGAGTCAATTTTTTCTGCCGAATTTTTAATTTCGTTAGAAGAACTGACATGTGCAGAAGACAGAAGAAAAGACTGGGTAGAAGAATGCTTTACTGATGAAGAAGATGAGTATAATGCTGTCTGGCATCATAAATTAGGTTTTATGTCTGTTCCCAATGGTGATATAATAGCATTCGACATAAAAGAGAGTGAGACAAATCCTCCTGTGGTATATCTTAGCCATGATGACGGTGATGGACACGGATATATACTTGGTAAAGATTTTAATAGTTATTTTGAACAATTATTATTGGTAGGGGCATGTGGCAGCGAAGATTGGCAGATATTACCATTCTGTTCAGATGCACGATCAGGAATTATATCCGATTGCGAAAATGCAAAGGAGTATCGAAGACTTATAGGGCTGCAGATATAATGGAAAAGTGACTTATTGTGAACAGTCATTTGATTGATGAAAATGCAGCGAAACAAGTAAAACGCTGCATTTTCATCTGTTCCAGCCTGTTTCATTTCTATTGCAGATTCAGCTGCGAAAAATCAATATGCAATCCCGGAATTACAAAAGATGGAACAATGTTATGGAAAAAATAAATAACAGGTGCATCTCCGTGTTCCATATTGTAAACGAGAATAATTTTTTTTGCAGGATCTATGATCCAGTATTCCCGGACGCCGGCAGATTGATACAGAGCCAGTTTTTTGTAATAATCCATTGTTTTACTGGAAGGAGAGACAATTTCAATGATCCAGTCAGGTGCTCCCTGACATCCTTTGTCATCGAGCTTGCTGCGGTCACATATCACAGAAATATCCGGTTCAACGTAAGTAAGATTATCCTGATTCAGAAAAACTGCAAATGGAGCCGGATAAATTTTGCAGGTTCCATGGTGCCCGGTGATGTAACTGCCGATTATCATGGAAAGATACTGGGAAATTTCCTGATGGATCCTGCCGGGAGGTGCCACCATGTACATTTTTCCATGGATCAGTTCTCCACGGACACCGTCAGGAAGAGCATAAATATCATCAATTGTGCAGAGTTGATTTTTTAACAGGGACATAATGATCCTCCTTTCTGAAAACGATAAAGTGTTGCAGCTGTTCAGATCAGACAGATTTCTGGTCTTGCTGTAAGATATATTTTATCACAAAATAGATGCAGGTACACAGCTTTTTTCACTGATACGTCTGCGAAAACCGGTTGCGAAAATAAAGTGTCTTGGGTATAATCGGAGACAGACATGAAGAAACAGAGGAAATGAGATGGGAGAATCAGTAAGGGAGGCCGGCGGTATGGACGTTAGACAGAAAGAAAGCAGACAGACAGAGAAGCAGAATGCAGAGAACCAACAGGCGGAGAGTCGATTGGCAGAAAAGGAACAGACCGCAGATATGTACATGGAGATTCCGAGGCAGGTGGAGTTTATTATCGATCGCCTGCGTCAGCATGGATATGAAGCGTATGCGGTGGGCGGATGCGTCCGCGATGCGCTGCTGGGGAGGAAACCCAATGATTGGGATATCACAACATCTGCCAGACCGGAGCAGGTGAAGGCTGTTTTCAAACGGACGATCGATACGGGAATTCAGCATGGGACGGTGACGGTTATGGAGGATCACATCGGCTTTGAAGTGACCACATACCGGATCGATGGTGAGTATGAAGACGGGAGACATCCGAAGGAAGTGCAGTTTACACCGGATCTTCGGGAGGATCTGCGTCGGCGTGATTTTACCATCAATGCCATGGCATACAGCCCGCAGCTTGGAATCGTGGATCTGTTCGGCGGTCAGGAGGATCTGGAAAATGGTATTGTCCGCTGTGTGGGAAGTGCGGAGGACCGTTTTAATGAAGATGCTCTGCGGATCATGCGGGCTGTGCGTTTTGCTGCCCAGCTGGGATTTTATATTGAAGAGGAAACATACGGAGCCATAACAAAGCTGGCTCCCAACCTGAAAAAAATCAGCGCGGAACGCATACAGGTGGAGCTGTCCAAGCTGCTTCTTTCGCCTCATCCCGAGTGCTTTCGACGCCTGTATGAAACAGGCATTACTGCGGTGATCCTGCCCGAATTTGATGCGGCCATGAACTGTCCGCAGAACAGCCCGTACCACTGCTATTCCGTAGGTGAGCATACGTATCATGTAATTGAACACACGCCTGCTGATCTGCCTCTTCGTCTGGCAGCAGTTCTCCACGATCTGGGGAAGGTGGCAGCCAAAACCACCGATGAAACCGGACGGGATCATTTTTACGGCCATCCGGAAAAAAGCGAGAAAATGGCGAAAAAAATCCTGCGCCGTTTGAAATACGATAATCATACCATAGACCGGACCTGCCGTCTGGTACGGTATCATGACTATAAAATGCAGGCGGAGGAAAAAGCCGTACGCCGGGCTGTTAATAAGATCGGTGACGATCTGTTTGATGATCTGCTGATCCTGCAGCGGGCAGATGCAGCGGCAAAGCCGGAGCATATCTGCAGACAGGCAGAAGAACATCTTCAGAAAATTGAAGAAATTTACCGGAAAATCAGGGAAATGGGGCACTGTACCTCACTGAAAACTCTGGCGGTAACCGGAAGTGACCTGATTGAAGCGGGAATGAAGCCGGGCAGAGAGATTGGTCAGGTTCTGAACCGGCTTCTGGAACACGTTCTGGATTGTCCGGAGGACAACGAGAAAGATATCCTGCTGAAATTGTGGAAAGAACAGCAGTTATAAAACAGTAGCAATAAACAGCAGCCGGATGCTGATATCCATCCGGCTGCAGCGGATAACCCGGCCATGTGGGTCATGCTGAAGCGGTAAAAAGCAGGGCACGAAACAGGGTACAGAATACTTTTTACCAGGGGTAATTACCTTTTTTCGCATAGGGCAGAAGCTTGCCGTCGAATTTAATAATAACGCGGTGATTTCCGTCATCATCTGTAATGACATCGCAGTCAAGACCGAAATCAATGGCGCTCATGATGGCGTTGCCGCCCTGTTCATGAATGATATCTTTGATTGCAGGACCGTAAGTATCAATGACTTCGTGCAGACGGTAAAGAATCGGATCAGTATTCCCTTTATAGGGATGGTTGTTGAGAAAAACAGTTTTATCAGGTGAAATGCCGAGAACTTCGGCCAGCTTCACGCTGTATTCTTCGGGAACATACTGCTGGCCTTCAAAAGCAGATGCCAGCCAGATTTTGTTAACGCCCATTTTTTCAGCGAGTTCTTCATAGGTATAACCGCAGGCTTTTTTGGCAGCCTTTAATGCTTCAAGTTCTTCGGAAAACTGCAGACGAATCAGATAATCTCCATTGCTCATTGGTGTCATAATTGTATACCTCCTGTCAGATCAAATTAGAAAACAGAACATCCTGTAATGGAATTGGAATTTGAAAAACGAAAAGAGAACCTCTTCATGGGAAGAAGTCCTCTTTGACGTTCCGAAATAGTTCTATTGCTGTCAGTATACCGCTTTTAAATTACAAATACAATGTAAAAACCGGAACTGATGCTGTATTTGTTACTGTTCGGACTTCGGCCTGAAACAAGAAACGCTGTGGGGCAGACTGACCATGATATCCTGTACGGGGGCGCGCTCTCGCTCGGGCCGATACGCAGCGGTACTAAGCTTTTTCTGCGCTGACGCTTGAAAAAGCAAGTGCCGGCGTATCTGCAACGGCCCCCTTAACAGGATACCATGGTCAGTCTGCCGCGAAGTTTTTATCTATTCAGGCAAAATGAAGTTCCGAACAGTAACCACTCCCCATGTGAAGAATCAACCTGCAGTGCTCCCTCAGATCACACAGCGGCGGATAATAAAATGCCTGTGTATCTGAGTCCCAAAAGTTACATTTCTGAAAATCCCGGAATTCGGGAGAGACCGATTGAGAAAGTACAAAAGTACGTTGGCAGAAAAAAGGTTGAAGATAGAGAAAAATAGAGAGAATGATATTGGTGTGGTTCTGTTCGGAACAATCCGGGAAACGGAATTATTTCGAATAATGACTGATCCGAACGTATGCCGGTGCAGTGATTCTTCACATGGAATTATCCGCTGAATATAGTCTAATACAAATTCGACTTAAAGTCAAGTCTTATTTTAATCATGAATCCCTTTTCTTTTTCATATGATGTACAGGGTATGGTCTGCACAGGCCGGACGGTGCTGTGTTTTACATAACTATAGATGTTCGCATATGATTGGAGGAGGGATTTTTATGTATGACCGGGATACTGCCATGCTGGAAAAATATGATCTGACGGTGAAAAATATAAGAAAAGTGAGGGGTGGATGGCTCTGCATTGCTCAGGAAGGTCTGTTTCTGTGGAAAGAAAGCCGTTCAAAGGAAGAACGCCTTGAGCTGGAGGATAAAATCTGCAGAAAAACAGAGGAAATGGGGCTTTCTCATATCTGGAATTGTGCCGGCGGCAGCGATGATCTGCGGATGGATCGTTTTGTGCGCAATCAGGAGGGGAAACTTTTAACGGAAGACGGGTATGGACGGAGATTTGTGCTGAAGCAGTGGACTGAGGGACGGGAATGTGAAGTACGGAATACAGAGGATCTTTTCAACGGCGCCAGGGCGGCAGCCTGCCTTCATCAAATTCTGCGGGCGGTAAAACCGGAGCTTGAGAAAGAACTTGAGAAAGAAGCAGTGCAGTTGAACAGGTTGAACATGGAAAAACAGCCGGATTGTGAGACGATGCCGGTGCAGGCGGTCCTTGCGGTCAGGGAGCCTTATGAAGAACTGTGGAGCCGGAGAAAAAAGGAAATTTCAAGGGTACAGGGATTTGTCCGCAGAAGGCGTAATAAAAATATATTTGAACAGATGATCATGAAAGAAACACCCTATTATGCAGCGCAGGCACAGGAGGCGCTGGACCTGCTTTCGGGAATCGGAAAGAGGGAAGAAGTGCAGATCTGCCATGGGGATTTTCATTATCATAATCTGATATACGGAAAGCAGGAAAACTGGATCTGTCAGACCAGCCGTTTCCATCTGGGAGACCAGATTGCTGATTTTTATCTGTTTCTCCGCAAATGTATGGAGAAGCAGGGATGGAACCGGCAGATGGCCGGTGATCTGCTGAACCAGTACCGGAGATGCTGTCCTGTATCGCGGGAAAGCATGCAGCTTCTGTACTGCCTTTTTCTGTTTCCGGAAAAATACTGGAAACAGCTGAATTTCTATGTACAGTCCAATAAAGCCTGGATGCCGGAAAAAAATGTGGTCAAACTGAAAAATCTGATCGATCAGGAAGAAAAAAGAAAAGAATTTCTCGAAAATCTGTATCGGATGGCATTCCGGTCATAGAGAATGCAGCAATTGTTCAGAAGTGCTGAAAAAACTCAGAAGAACAGTAAGAATCTCCAGAAGTTCGTTCATAAAAAGCCCCGAATCGGCAGTGGAACATCGCGATAACTGCCTTTTCGGGGCTTTGTGTGCCTTATTACAGGATGATACTGATACAAAACTGTTTTGCTGCAGAATCATCCGGTTGCAATCATTTTATTGCAGAAAATCGATTTATGAGAAAATCGGTTTTAATGCAGCTGCAAGGGTATCCTTCTGTGCCTGAGCTTCTGCAAGATCTTTGCCGAGTGTTGTGAAGTAGGTCTTGATCTTGGGTTCTGTACCGGAGGGACGTACTACTACGGTTGCGCCGCCTTCCAGTGCGTAGATCAGAACGTTTGCTGCGGGCAGGCCGGTTTCTTCCGGTTTCGTGTAGTCGGTAACCTTTGTTACAGCATAGCCGCCGATCTCCTTCGGAGGATTCTGACGGAGGCTGTCCATGATGCCGGTCATCTTGTCCATACCTGACAGGCCGGGGAATTCAAAGCTGTCAACCTTGTTCAGGTAACGGCCGTATTTTGCGTAGATTTCTTCCAGACGCTGTTTGATGGAAGAACCGATGCTGCGGTAGTAAGCTGCCATTTCGCAGATCAGCATGGAACCGATGATGGCATCTTTATCACGAACGTAAGGACCGGCCAGATAGCCGTAGCTTTCCTCAAAACCGAAAATAAAGCGGTCAACTTCACCGGCTGCTTCCAGACCTGCAATCTGATCGCCGATCCACTTGAAGCCTGTCAGAACGCTGCGCAGTTCAACACCGTAATTTGCAGCAACTGCATCGGCCAGAGGCGTGGAAACGATGGATTTCACAGCAACGGGGTTGGCGGGCATGGTGCCGTTTTCGATACGGCCTGCACAGATGTAATCCAGCAGTAAAACGCCTACTTCGTTACCGGAAACAAGTTCATATGTACCATCGGGGCATTTGATTGCGATACCAACACGGTCAGCGTCGGGGTCGGTAGCCAGCATCAGGTCAGCGCCGGATTTTTCAGCCAGTTCCAGACCAAGGCGAAGCGCTTCAAAAATTTCGGGGTTCGGATAAGGGCAGGTAGGGAAATTGCCATCGGGGTACTGCTGTTCGGGTACGATGGTAATATCGTCGATACCGATGTCCTTCAGAACACGGGTAACGGGAACCAGACCGGAGCCGTTTAACGGTGAATAAACGAGCTTCAGACCTGCAGTTTTGCACAGACCGGGACGAACGCTGCGTGCTTCGATCGCCTGATACAGAGCTTCCTTGCAGTCATCACCCACATATTCGATCAGACCTTTTTCCAGCCCCTCTTCAAAACTCATCATCTTAGCGCCTGTCAGGATGTCTGTCTTCTGAATTTCAGCATATACGATATCTGCAGCTTCATCTGTCATCTGGCATCCGTCGGGACCGTAAGCTTTGTAGCCATTGTATTTTGCAGGGTTGTGAGATGCAGTAACCATGATACCGGCATTGGCTTCATAGTAGCGGGTAGCAAAGCTTAATGCAGGTACAGGCATCAGTGCGTCATAAATACGAACCTTGATTCCGTTGGCTGCCAGAACGCATGCAGCGGTTTTAGCGAAAACATCGCTCTTGATACGGCTGTCGTAGCTGATCGCCACCAGCTGGTTGCCGCCCTGCTCTTTTACCCAGTTGGCCAGACCCTGTGTAGCCTGACGAACCACGTAAATATTCATACGGTTGGAGCCTGCGCCCAGAACACCGCGCAGACCGGCGGTACCGAACTTCAGAGCAACAGCAAAACGGTCTTTGATTTCTTCATCGTTGCCGGCAATTGATTCCAGTTCTGCTTTTAAATCCGCATCATCCAGACTGGATTCCAGCCAGCGTTTGTAATCATCCATGTACATAATGTTCACCTGTCCTTATTAATTATAGATTTTGACAGTTGTCTGGAGCCGGGCCGGTGTTTCGGGGGCGGCTCTGAACAGCTGCAGTTTTGGGGGGAATTTTGATATTTCACCTAAATATAATATAAGCTATTTGAAAAGGATTGTCAATTTCGTATTGTATGGAGAATTTGCTGTTGGTAAAAATAACTGTTTTTTTGTGAATAAGTATCAATAATTGGGCATTGTAATGAATCAGTCGGAAAGATGAATGGGCACAGGCATCCGCCGTAATTTTTGCGTAAATCTGTCCGGATACGGACAGCTGCAAAAACATAATATTGGCACGGGAAAAAAGTGCTGATATAATACAGGTATGTTAAGTGCAGTACTGATTATATCAGTGGAGCATGTAAATTATGCCGAAAACACATCTCTGACTTAAAAAATCGAGAGAAAGAATATTTGAAAATTATAAGAAAACACTTTAAGGAGGTTTTATTTATGTTTGATCCTAAACCGATTATGGAAGAACGGGAACTTCAGGATCCTGTCCCGACTCCGATACCGGCTCTGTTTCCGCATGACGATGAAGTGCCGGAAGGCTGTATTGTACTGAAAGATCTTCATGATGACTGGGGGTATTATGTGGATAT
>JAQYDI010000028.1 GCA_028724245.1 Lachnospiraceae bacterium | reverse complement strand
CTTGATGTCGAGGCATCTGATCTGGTCAGAGAATCGTTAGGAGATTACGTAATATTATCTGCACTGAGTTCGAGTATTTTTTCACTTCAAACGGATTATGTCCTTGCTGTTTATTCTTTGGAGGATATGGAGTCTATTTTTGCAAGGTAGGAAGTTATGAGAAAAAAAATTAAAATGTTTATAAGTATAGCTGTTCTAACGTTTTTTTTCATACAGATTATATTTTTTAATCCTTTCACAGCCAAAAGTGCTATAAGAGGGTCTGTATTATTACATGGATTTGTAGTGCAATCTTATATTCTTGATGTTGAAATAGTTCCATCATCAGAAATCAGTAAAATAGGTGATTTGACGTTAAATGATTTAACATTGGAACAAACTGTTTATCGAATTGTATCACCAAGTTTGAGAAACGATATAAGTGGAACAGAGATGCAGTATTGGATCGTAACGAAAAAAAATGGGTTGTATCATGCTGAATTTTCAGGATATTAATTATCTGGTTGCATAATTTAATTATTAGCACTTTTTTACAACTTCATTAGCTTTGAGCTAAGCGCATAAAACGTAATAAACAGCCGCTTCATGCTTGCATGAATGTGGCTGTTTTTACGTTTGTGCAGTGGATGAAGAATAACGAATATTTTGTCTGATTGGATGTCAAGAAAAGGGGGATTGACGGGAGCAATTCATAATGCGGCAGTTCCATTTTGAGAAGAAGATATGATTTCTTTGCAGAGAGTGTCTTTTTTTTTGTGCTGCAGTGCTATATAATAGAGATAAATGGAATTTTTTTGAGATCGGAAGGAGTGTGCGAATATATGGGGATTTATTTAAATCCGGGAAACGAAAGTTTTCAGGAGTCAATTGAATCGGAAATATATGTGGATAAAACAGAATTGATTGCATATACGAATCGTGTATTAAAAACGAGACAGAAATTTTTATGTGTAAGCAGACCCAGAAGATTTGGAAAATCCATGGCAGCTGAGATGCTGGCAGCTTACTATGGAAGAAACGCAGATTCCAGAAAGCAGTTTGAGAATTTTAAAATAGGAAAAGATCCTTCTTTTTTAAAGTATCTGAATCAATATAATGTGATATTTCTGAATATGCAGGATTTTTTCAGCCGGACGCATGATGTGGATAAAATGAAGATGCTGCTGGAGAAATGTTTACTCAGAGATCTATTAAGAGATTATCCGGATTTAGACTATCTGGATGAAACAGACTTGATAGGGGTTTTACAGGATATTTATGCGGAATGCAAGATTCGTTTTATTTTTATAATTGATGAATGGGATTGTATTTTCAGGGAAAATAAGGATGGTTCGGAGGCTCATAAAACGTATCTGGACTTTTTACGGAATCTTTTAAAAGACAGGTCATATGTAGCACTGGCATACATGACGGGAATTCTTCCAATTAAAAAATATGGGACTCACTCGGCACTGAACATGTTCGATGAATTTTCTATGACAAATCCGAAGCAGCTTGCAGAGTTTGTGGGTTTTACGGAGTCAGAAGTGAAGGGGCTGTGTGATCGATATGGAATGGACTTTGAAGAGACCAGACGGTGGTATGATGGATATCGTTTTGAAAATGTGGAGCATGTGTACAGCCCCCGGTCTGTGGTCAGTGCAATGCTCAGTAGGAGTTTCGACAATTACTGGAATCAGACGGAAACATTTGAGGCACTGAGAGATTATATTGTTATGAATTACGAAGGACTGAAAGATACGGTGATTGAACTGCTGGCGGGGGAAAGCAAGAAGATTAATACCAGTAAATTTACAAACGATATGACTACTTTTAAATCGGCAGATGATGTATTAACATTATTAATCCATCTGGGATATCTGGGCTATGATTATACAGCACAGGAAGTGTTTATACCGAACTCGGAGATTGCTTCGGAATTTTATAATGCAGTGGAAGATACAGGATGGGATAAAGTTGTTCAGGCATTGCAGCAGTCGGATCGGTTGTTGAAAAATACCTGGAATAAAGATGCAGAGGCAGTTGCAAAAGGAATTGAAGAAGCACATTTTGAAATTTCCATATTAAAGTACAATGATGAGAATTCTCTGGCCTGCGTGCTGTCACTGGCATATTACAGTGCGAGGGTGTATTATACGGAGGTTCGTGAACTGCCGACCGGGAAAGGCTATGCAGATGTGGTGTATCTGCCCAGAAAGAATCATATGGACAAACCAGCTATGATCATTGAATCGAAATGGGATCAATCCGCAGAAGGAGCAATCGCGCAGATTAAGGATAAAAAGTATATCAAAGCTCTGGAGGAGTATCAGGGGAATATGCTTCTGGCGGGTGTGAATTACAATAAGGAAAGTAAGAAACATCAGTGTGTGATTGAAGAAGTTTGCAGGAATAATGGAAACATTAAAGCTTTCAGCTGATCAGGCTATGGATGCATTAAGAGTTCAGGAAGAAAAAAGGATTGAAAAAAGAATTGTAAATAATTTGTTATCATAATGAACTTATAAAATGCTCCCGGAGGCCTAATGTCCGCATATGGGCATTCTGTAATCAATTCTCCGTTTTTACAGCTGATGCCCATTATACATTGATGATGTGAATATACCCGTCTTTTAAAAGGATGCCGCATGAAATGTACTGTGGTATCCTTTTTATCATTAGAAAAATTTCACCCATACTGTTCAGAACTTCATTTCGCCTGAAGAGAAAGAAACTTCGCAGCAGAATAAAACTTCCTTTTTCGCCCGGTGTACTATATAATAGATTCAGGTATGCTGTAAAGATGTCTGCAGCATAAAGTGAAATATCTGATACAAAGGAGATGAAAACAATTATGAAAAGAAAATGCATAGGTTTATTTTCAGGTTTGATGTGTGGTCTGGCTGTTCTGGCGGTTTCAGGATGCGGTGCGGGGGAAGATGGTTCCGATGCATCGCTGCAGGAGCCGGTTGCTGCGGAAAGTACAAAAACAGATGAGCTGACAACGTCTGAAGAGGAAACAACGGCTGCTCCGGATAAAAAAGAGGAATCTGCTGCGTCCGGCGTGTCGGAAACGGAAGAGTTTGACGATACTCAGGTATACGATGCAGTATTGCAGCGCTTTTATGAACTGATATCTGAGGGCGGGAATGATGAGTGTGATTTCGGTGAAGGTGAAAGGGGCGTGTGGGAACTTGCTGTGGGTATGGAAACAGATGACGTTCTTGAACAGACTGGATATGCTGTACAGGATATCAGCGGGGACGGCATTCCGGAACTGCTGATCGGATATATTGCCGGAGAGGAGGATATGATCCGCGGCAACTGTATCTATGCGGTATACACATGTCAGGATTATACACCGTATCTGGTGCTGGAGGGCTGGTACCGGAATGCATATTATTATCTGGGAGAAGGCAGATTTTTTAATACAGGTTCGGAAAGCGCCTTCTGCAGCATATTCGGGACATATCAGATGACAGCGGACGGGACAGATCTGAACTGTGAGGATTTCTGGTATACCGGAATGAAGGAAAATGATTCTTCTGAAATGGAATTTTACTACAACACCAGCGGGGATACGGAATCGGCTGATTCTGAGAAACTGGAGATCTCTGACGATGAATTCTGGCAGATAGAAGAAACATTGAAAAAGCAGGCCATAAGCCTTGAACTGACGCCTTTCTCCAGCTTTGCGGCTGCTCAGGGAAATGCAGGCACGACTCAGGAGGCACTGGTGCATGCAGAATGGGCGGAAGAAATCCAGCCGGAATGGTCGGGTTATGAGACATTTACCGCAGATGAGGGAGAATATGCTGCAGGGGTTGTGTTCACATCAGAGAAGACTGTCAGGGACTTTAAGCTGACGGCACTTACCATGCGTGAAGTGGACGATCAGGGGAATATAACTTTTGATGCGAGCACAATTTATACACTGGATGTCCTGACTCCGGATCATCCGCTGATCGTGCAGATGTCACTTCCCGAGACGATACCGATGTATGGAATTTCCTACAGGGTGAATGAGGATGATGAGACTGTCAGGTGCTTTACCGTGCAGATCAGCGGTAAAGACGGTTCCCTTTTGCTGGAAGAGACGGACTGGTAATTATCTGTTTTACAGTTATATAGAAGGTTGGATATGGCAGGGAGTCTAATCAGATACAAAGGAAGGAATACATATATAAAACTAATTTGCCCCAGGTCAGAAAAACACATATTTCAGTGGAAAAAAGCGTGTATTTCAGTGGAAAAAAAAGACTTCATATCTTATGATATATACAGTACAAAGTATGATGTCAGGATGGCGGATTTTTGCCTGAAATGATAAATGGTAACTGTATGAGAGAGGAAGAGAAAATGAGTTTTGTATGGAACCGTGATGAAAAACGGAAGTTTTATTCTCAGCTGCTGACGCTGGTTCTGCCTGTTGCCATGCAGAATCTGATGTCGGCGGTGGTCAGTGCTTCGGATGCGCTGATGCTTGGGATGCTGGATCAGAATTCGCTGTCGGCCATATCACTGGCCACGCAGGTGCAGTTTATTCTGAATCTGTTTTACAGCGGGCTGACGCTGGGAACAACGATTCTGGCTTCCCAGTACTGGGGCAAAGGCGACAGAGAGTCGGTGGAACAGGTGGTGGCAGCTGCCACGAGGTATTCCATGATGATTTCCACTGTGTTTTTCGTTTTGGCCAATGTGTGTCCGGGGCAGCTGATGCGTATTTTTACCAATGAAACCAGTCTGGTTACAGCGGGGATTCCCTATCTGCGCATTGTCAGCTGGTCCTATCTGTTTATGGGAATTACGCAGATCTATCTGTGTGCAATGAAAAGCAGCGGTCGGGTACTTCGCAGTACCATTTATGGCTCTGCGGCGCTGGTGCTGAATCTGATTTTGAATGCCCTTCTGATCTTCGGACTGTTGGGCCTGCCCGAAATGGAAATCCGCGGTGCGGCTCTGGCCACATCTCTGGCGAGGGCAGCGGAGCTTTTTCTGGTTCTTCTGGAAAACCGGAAAAAGGAAGAGGTGCGGATCCGGCCTGCATTTTTAAAACACCCCGACCGGAAACTGCGAAAGGATTTTGTACACTATTCCGCGCCGGTTCTGGCCAATCTTCTGGTCTGGGGATGCGGTTTTGCCATGTATTCCGTCATTATGGGGCATCTGGGCAGTGATGCAGTGGCTGCCAATTCCATTGCAAATATTGCGAAAAATATTATTGCATGCGCCTGCTGCGGTCTTGGAACGGGCAGCAGCATTCTGGTAGGCAACGAACTGGGAAAAGGTGAGCTGGAAAAAGCCCGGAAGTACGGCGATAAACTCTGTCATGCAGCCATCGCTGTGGGCACGGTATCGGGTATCCTGATTCTGCTCTGCAGTCCGCTGATTCTCTGTTTTGCCGGTTCTCTGAGTGCTCAGGCGAGAGGATATCTGAAAATCATGCTGCTGTTCTGCTCCTGGTATATGGTGGGAAAAGCTGTAAACTGTTCCACTATTGCAGGAATTTTCTGCGCCGGCGGAGATACACGTTTTGGTTTTTTATGTGACAGCATCAATATGTGGGGCGTGATCGTACCCCTCAGCCTGATTGCCGCATTTGTCCTGCATCTGCCGGTACTTGCGGTATTCTTTGTAATGAATCTGGATGAAATCACCAAATTGCCGGTGGTATATCGTCACTATAAAAAATATGGATGGGTCAACAACCTGACAGAGCAGTGAGTTAAATTGAAAAAGTGCTGCTGAATGCAGACATTCGCCGCACTTTTTGTGCAAATATGCCTGGTTCTGAACAGTTACAGGTTATCAAAAAAGGAGGTACTCTATGGATCAGAGAAAAAGAAGAGACGCGCAGCTGCCGTACATTTCCGATGAAAGTGTTATGGAGGAACAGAAAAATGCAAGAAGGCTGACACAGGCGCTGAATACCATTGACCGTTCCGATTTTGACGGGATTGCGCGGATCGTTAAGGAACTGCTGGGAAAATCGGAGGGGGCATTTATCAATCCGCCCTTTTACTGTGATTACGGTTCTCATATCGAGGTGGGGAAAAATTTCTTTGCCAATTATAACTGCACGATTCTTGATGTGGCGAAGGTTACCATCGGGGACAACTGTCTTTTTGCTCCCAATGTCTCCATTTATACGGCAGGGCATCCGGTCCATCCCGCTACCAGAAATACCATGTATGAATATGGTATCAGCGTGAGCATCGGAGATAATGTATGGGTAGGCGGCAATGTGGTGATCTGCCCTGGCGTACATATCGGCAATAATGCGGTGATCGGTGCGGGAAGTGTTGTGACAAAAGATATTCCTGACAATGTGATCGCAGCGGGAAATCCCTGCCGGGTGATCCGGGAAATTACGGAAGCTGACAGAAAACTGTATTTCAGAGACCGGGAATTTGATGAGGAAGCCTGGGAGGATATACAGAAAAAGGAGGAGCAGGGGCTCTGAACCATAACGTATGTAAATTGATTGTTTAGAAATATTGTATTTGCAGATAAACTGTGATATGATAAATACAAAAACTTGTATGGAACAGCAGTATATATGATCAGAGTAATGGTTTCGGGATAGTCGGGGTGATCAATTGAGTCGAAAGTTTAATGTAACGGGAGTTTGTTTTCCTGATGAGAATTATATGGTGAATCTTGATGAAAGATTGAAAAAAATTCGTGTCATGGTGGATGCCGGGCAATATTTTGTTGTCAACAGAGCCAGACAATATGGAAAAACAACCATGTTATGGGCGCTGAGTCAATATCTGCAAAAGGACTACGTGGTAATCTCACTTAGTTTTCAGGGATTGAGCAGTGCTGATTTTCAGGATGAATATGCATTTACTGCAGCTTTTGCAGATTTATTTGTGCAGACGGTCAGCAACAGCACAGATACAGCAGACAGGCTGGATTCTGATACAGTACACGCTCTGGAAAATATTGCGGAAAGTGGTACAGAGGGACAGTACAGTCTGAGGATATTATTTAATCATATGAAGAAACTCTGTAAGAACGCTGCTGCGCCTGTTGTTCTGATTATTGATGAAGTAGACAGTGCATCCAATAATCAGATTTTTATGGATTTCCTGGCTAAACTTCGGGATATGTATCTTAACCGAAAAGTTTTTCCCACATTTCGTTCTGTAATTCTGGCAGGTGTGTATGATATTAAAAATCTGAAATTTAAAATCAGACCGGGAGAACAGCATCGACAGAACAGCCCGTGGAATGTAGCTGCTGATTTTGACATTGATATGAGTTTTTCTGTTTCTGATATTGAAGGAATGCTTGTCCAGTATGAGGAAGATTATCATACAGGGATGGATATTTTTTATATGGCGCAGCAGATTTTTGATTATACTTCAGGGTATCCATATCTTGTTTCTCGAATCTGCAAATTAATGGACGAAAGGATCTGTGAGATGCCGGAATTTGGCAGCAGAAAAAAGGCATGGACAGAAAACGGGCTGCTGGAATCTGTCAAGATTCTTTTAAAAGAGCCTGATACGCTGTTTGATGATATGTTCAAAAAGCTGAATGATTTTCCGGAGTTGGTCAAAGTGCTCCATGCTGTTTTATTTACAGGTGCCATATTTCCATATAATCCGGATAATTATGAGATCAGTACTGCTTCCATGTTTGGTTTCATCAAAGATGAAAATGGTGTAATTCGGGTGGCAAACCGGCTGTTTGAGACAAGATTATATAATTGGTTTACGTCGAATGAAGCGGTAAACAGTGTAACGTATAAAGCAGCGCTGAAGGATAAAAATCAGTTTATACAGGATGGGAAACTGAATATGGAACTGGTTTTACAAAAGTTCGTGGAACATTTTACAGATGTGTATTATGGAAATAGTGAGAAGTTTGTAGAAGAAAACGGACGAAGATTGTTTTTGCTGTATTTACGGCCGATTATCAATGGCACCGGTAATTACTATATTGAAGCACGGACAAGGGATATGGGCAGAACTGATGTGGTTGTCGATTATCGTGGTGAACAGTACGTAATAGAACTTAAAATCTATCATGGCAGCGAGTATAATCGAAGGGGTGAGCAGCAGTTGTCGGATTATCTGGAAAGTTATCATCTGGAGAAGGGGTATATGCTGAGTTTCAACTTTAATAAGAAGAAAACCGTTGGAATCAAAACTGTTTACTGTAATGGAAAAACCATAGTGGAAGCAGTTGTTTAAAGGTTCGCGTCTGCGCAGAAAATCAGAAACAGTTCATCTGCAGAACATTGTGAGGCAGATGAACTGTTTTGTTTTCTATATAATTTTATGTTCCAGCCATCGTCCGCTGCGCAGTCTCAGCGTGAAAATGACAGCGCGGATGGTCCAGTCGGTAAACATGCCGATCCATACGGCGATGGGGCCGAAACCAAGCACACGGGCCAGAAAAACAGCCAGACTGACACGGCAGATCCACATGGAAGCGGCCGATACGCCCATGGTGAATTTGACATCACCTGCCGCACGGAAGCCGTAGGCCGGGATGAAGGACAGACACCATACGAGGGGCTTGACAATGGTAATGCAGGTGATCATGAAAATACACATTTTGGCGCTTTCCGGTTCCATGCCGCCGAAATAGGTAATGGGGCGTACCAGTGCGAAAATCAGCAGACAGGAGCCGATCACCACAAATTCAGATACGACGGTCATCTTTTTTACATAATAAACAGCTTCATCTTTGCGGCCTGCGCCGATGCACTCGCCTACCACAGTCATCAGCCCCACACCGATGCCGATGGCCATGATACCGTTTAGATTTTCCAGAATATTGGTCATGCCCTGAGCGGCAATGGCAGCCGTTCCCATCATGGAGACCGTGGACTGGATCACCAGCTTTCCGAACTGAAACATACTGTTTTCAATACCGGAGGGAACCCCCAGATACAGAATCCGTCTGATCTGATGCCAGCTGGGCCGGATAGAAGCGTATTTCTGCAGGGAAATGGTCCAGTGCGGTTTGTGAAGTGCAGACATCACGGCAATCATGGAAAATCCTCTCGAGATACAGGTGGCCAGAGCCGAACCGATCACGCCCATGTGGAAAACCCAGACGAACAGCAGATTGAGGATCAGATTCAGTACATTGGAAACCAGAGATATTTTCATGGGCAGGCTGCTGTTTTCCTGTGCCCGGAAAATGGAGGAACCGTCATCGTACAGGGCGATAAAGGGATAGGATACGGCAGAAATCATGAAATACTGTCTTGCGTAGGTCATGACATCTGCTTCCACATCACCGAATATCAGCCTTAACAGCGGCCGGTTCCAGATCAGGCAGCATGCACCGATGATAATGGACAGGATGAATGTGATAAAAACCAGCTGTTCCGCTGCGTGACGTGCTTCTTTTGGCCGTTTGCAGCCGAGGAACTGGGAACAGACCACGGAACCGCCCGCGGCCAGAGCGTAAAATGCCTGTACCACCAGAATGTTGATGGAATCCACCAGACTGACTGCCGAGATGGCGGCAGAACCCAGATTGCTGACCACAAGCGTACCGACGGTACCCATCATGGAATTCAGCAGCTGGTCGATGGACAGAGGCAGCATCAGTTTCCACAGAGCCGCATTGGAAAACATATGCGGCTGTGCGGTTGGAATATTGCGTTTTTCTTTCAGCTTCATTTCTTTCTCCCTCATTAATACGGCACCGGATCAGTTCCGGTGCCGTATTTCAGTATACGACCGGTTGGGGGTTTTGTACAGAAGAAAAAATGTATGAAAAATCATACATTTTTGAGGCTGCTGTTGTGGGAAGTTATTGGTTTTATGCAATTGCGGTCAGCTGACATTTTCCTCAAATTGTGTAACATCTGCTTCGAAAAACAGATCAGGGATGGTATAATGGCAGGAGAAGTTTATGGAAAATTCCATGCAGTATACATAACATGGGTATAATAATACCATGACTGTTTCAGGAGGTTAATAATGTCATTTATCAGTGTTTTTGATGTTCTGGGGCCGATTATGATCGGTCCTTCCAGTTCTCATACGGCAGGGACTGCGCAGATCGCATTTCTGGCGCAGAAGATGATCGGCGGGGCGGTGAAGGAAGTGGAGTTTACACTTTACGGGTCTTTTGCCAGAACGTATCGGGGGCATGGTACGGATCGTGCTCTTCTGGGAGGAATCATGGGGTTTTCAACGGATGATACGAGAATCTGTGATTCGTACCGGATTGCCGATGAGCGTGGGATTGCATATTCCTTTAAGATTGACGAAGAAGATACGGATATCTACCCCAATACGGTGGATATTGCCATGACCGGCGCCGGAGGCCGTAAGATGACAGTGCGCGGGGAATCCCTGGGCGGCGGAAAGGTAAGGATCGTGCGGATCAATCAGGTGGAGGTGGATTTCACCGGAGAATACAGCGCTGTGATCGTGATCCACAGGGACAGGCCGGGTGTGGCGGCCCATATTACAAAATGTCTCAGCGACAGCAATGTAAATATTGCTTTTATGCGGCTTTTCCGGGAGGCGAAGGGGCATACGGCCTATACCATTGTGGAATCGGATGACCGGCTGCCTGCGGATATTGCGGGAAAGATTCAGGAAAATGCCTGTGTATCCGATGTAATGATCGTACAGAGGTAGAAAATAGAAAATACGGCAACTGTTATGAAAAAAAGAATCCCGGAGGAACTGAAAGATGGATTTTAAAAATGCTGCGGAATTATTAAATTTATGCAGGGAGCATCACATGCTGATTTCCGATGTGATGAAGGAGAGGGAATGCAGTCTTGGAGAGACGGATATGGATACGGTCTGCGGCCGCATGGGGCATGTACTGGAGGTGATGCGTCAGTCGGCATATTCTGCTGTGGAAACTTCCGGCAGATCCATGGGTGGTCTGATCGGCGGTGAGGCGAAAAAGCTGAGTGATTACCGTGCGCAGGGGAAGAGTCTCTGCGGAAATGTGCTGGGTAAGGCCATTTCCTATGCCATGGGGGTTCTGGAGGTCAATGCGTCCATGGGACTGATCGTGGCTGCTCCTACGGCGGGCTCTTCGGGGATCGTGCCGGGACTTCTGCTGGCTCTGCAGGAGGAGTACGACATACCGGACGGGCAGGTATCAGATGCGCTGTTCAATGCCGGGGCCATCGGGTATCTGGCCATGCGCAATGCCACGGTGGCCGGAGCGGTGGGCGGATGTCAGGTCGAGGTGGGAGTTGCTTCTGCCATGGCAGCTTCTGCAGCGGTGGAGCTGATGGGAGGCACGCCGGAGCAGAGTCTGGATGCGGCCGGAACAGTTCTTATGAATATGCTGGGGCTGGTATGCGACCCGGTGGGCGGTCTGGTGGAGTATCCCTGCCAGAACCGCAATGCATCCGGTGCAGCCAATGCGCTGATCGCGGCGGAAATAGCGCTTTCCGGCGTAAAGCAGCTGATTCCCTTTGATGAAATGATTGCCGCCATGTATACCGTAGGCAAACGTATGCCCGCAGAGCTTCGCGAAACTGCTCTGGGAGGATGCGCAGCCACACCGTCCGGGTGCAGCCGGTGTGCAGTGAAGCGATAACATGCAGCCGGGACAGTCCGGATCATACTGCAATGATCTGCGTCAACATTAGACCATGTTTTCCCAACACTCAGCCATGGTGAAAAATTCTGGAAACAGGTATACTTCTTTATAGCAGTATAGAGAGGTATACCTGTTTTTGTAACTGTTCAGAGTGTTTTCGAAGTTGGCTCTGAACAGTTGCCTGATTTTAACATTTGAAGGAGAGATTGGAGGAAAATATGGAACAGAAGAGAAAGGCGCAGGAAAACACACAGAAACACGTACAGAAAAATCCAGGGAGATTCGGTGCATTTGATTATGTGACAGTTAAGACGGATAGAGAAAAGCTGGCAGCGGAAGGAAAGCGTACATCGGCTCTGCTGGGGGATATCCATGTGGAATTGAAGGATGCGTGCGGGCAGGAAACGTTGTTTCTGACCGCGGATGTGAGCGCGGTGGAATGGGTGAAGCTGCGCTGGAACCGGGAAATGCCGGGGCGCGTGCGGATTCTGGGCGATGCATGGGAACGGGGCTATGGTGATCTGGAGTGGCGCGGCATGTGCGGCAGCCGGTTTATGCCCTGGTATTTTCTGATGTCCGTCGGGGACAGACAGTGGGGATACGGTGTGAAGGTAAGGCCCTCCGCCATGTGCTACTGGCAGGTGGATTCCAGAGGGATTACTCTTGTGCTGGATGTGCGAAGCGGCGGAGAGGGCGTTTTGCTGAATGGACGTACGCTGCAGATGGCGGAGCTGGTTTCCATGAAGATGGAAGGAAGCAATTCTTTCACAGCTGCCCGGGAATTCTGCCGTATGATGTGCACCGATCCGATCCTGCCGGAGTTTCCTGTCTACGGAAGCAATAACTGGTATTATGCCTATGGAGACAGCTCGGAAAAGGAGATTTTAAGCGATACGGATTATCTGCTGAAACTGACGGAAGGGGTGGAAAATCCGCCGTTTATGGTAATTGACGACTGCTGGCAGGAGCATCACAGACTGGGCGATTACAATGGAGGCCCCTGGAGATGCGGTAATCGTAAATTCCCCGATATGAAAGGTCTGGCGGACAAATTGACTGCCAAAGGCGTGCGTCCCGGCATCTGGGTGCGGCTGCTGCAGAATGAAGACGAAGCGATTCCGGCCGAATGGCGTCATCCCCTGAACGGCTGTCTTGATCCCAGCCATCCCGAAGCGCTTCAGTACATCAGACAGGATGTGGAACGGATCTGCGGCTGGGGGTATACGCTGCTCAAGCATGACTTTTCCACCTTTGACCTGTTTGGAAGGTGGGGCATGGAGATGAATCCCATGGTTACGGAAAACGGCTGGCATTTTTATGACCGCAGCAAAACCAGCGCTGAGGTGGTAAAAATGCTGTATGAGGCTATTTATGAGGCTTCCAGACCTTACGGAGCGCTGATCCTGGGCTGCAATACCATCGGCCATCTGGGTGCCGGGCTGATGCATATGAACCGTACCGGCGACGATACCAGCGGCATTACATGGGAACGCACCAGAAGAATGGGCATTAATTCGCTGGCATTCCGTCTGCCTCAGAACGGCATCTTTTTCGATATCGATGCAGACTGTGTAGGCATCGCCGGAAATATTCCGTGGAAACTGAACCGCCAGTGGGCTGACGTTATCGCTCAGAGCGGAACCTCCCTTTTTGTTTCCGTAAAACCGGGGCTTCTGAATGGTCAGGAGATCGGGGAACTGCGCGAGATTATGAAAAGCGCATCCCGGCAGGACTGCCATAAGGTTCCCCTTGACTGGGAATACAACGACTGCCCTGAAATCTGGGTGGATGATCAGGAGGAGATCCGTTACAGCTGGTTTGAGGACGGCGGTGCCACACTGGAAAGCAACCAGCAGCTGTACAGGATCAGCATTCCGCTGTCTTAAAGATGGATATAAAGAAGCTGGTATGTAATTGTTAAATTCGACAGAGTGTCAGCAGCAGAAAGCTCCGGTATCAGGATGACCCGGGGCTTTTTGCTGCTTTTCAGAGTTAAAAAGATTAGGCACCTTGACAATTGAAGAAATATCATTATAATAAGCAGTGTTGGAGGGTTTGAAAGCATGAAACATAAAAATGATTTTGGAGAAATGATAGATGCAGGGGATGATATTTCCTGTGCAGATCTGGAGCGGCTGACTCATGAGCTGTTCCGGCATCTGTATCTGAAAAACCGGAGTTCGAACCAGACGCAGGGGAAGGTCCTGAAGATTCTTTATAAGAAAGGAAGTCTGTCTCAGAAGGAGGTACAGGAGATTCTGGATGTGAAGCCCGGTTCCATCAGTGAGATCATTACGAAACTGGAAAAACGGGAGCTGGTGATACGGGTACAGGATCCGGAAGACAAAAGAAGGGTGCTTCTGGAACTTACGGAGAAGGGCAGACAGGATGTGGAGGAATTCAGCAGAAATTACCAGAACAGTGTTATGAAGTTTTTTGAAGTGCTGGATGAGGATGAGAGGCAGGAATTTGGACGGATTCTTGTAAAGTTGCTGGAACAGGGAGAGGAAAGAAAGGATGCATGTGCAGATGGCAAAAGAAAATAAGATGGGTGTGATGCCGGTGCCCCGGCTGGTGATCACCATGTCATTTCCGATTATGGTATCCATGCTGGTGCAGTCGCTTTACAATATCGTAGACAGTATTTTTGTGGCGAGGATCAGCGAAGAGGCGCTGACGGCAACTTCCATCGCCTATTCGGCGCAGATGCTCCAGATTGCGGTGGCAGTTGGTACCGGTGTGGGCGCCAATGCGCTGATTTCAAGGTGTCTGGGAGCAAAGCAGTTTGACAGGGCCAACGAAGCGGCCACAACAGGACTTCTGCTGACGGTGCTCAGTTCCCTGATCTTTGTACTGTGGGGTATCTTCGGAACGGAAGTCTTTGTCCGCCGGTTCAGTTCCGGTGAAACCATTACGGCGCTGGGAACCTCCTATCTGCACATCTGTCAGGTGTACAGTACGGGGCTGTTTCTGGGAACATTTTTTCAGCGGCTGCTTCAGGCCACCGGAAGGACATTTTCCAGTATGCTGGCGCAGATTACGGGCGCTGTTGTCAACATTGTGCTGGATCCCATTATGATCTTCGGTCTCTTTGGATGTCCGGAAATGGGCATTACAGGTGCGGCCATTGCGACGGTGACCGGACAGTGGGCCGCCGCCGCCATCGGCCTGATCCTCAATATCGTACAGAATAAGGAAATTCACTTTGTGTTCAGAAATCTCAGATTCCGCAGGGAAAGTGTTCTGGCCATTTACCGGGTAGGGGCGCCGACCATTATTACGCAGGCATGCGGCAGTCTGATGATGGCAGCCATGAATGCGATCCTGATCATGTTCTCATCCACCGCAGTGGCATTTTTCGGTGTATATTTTAAACTGCAGAGTTTCCTTTTTATGCCCATGAACGGTCTGGGACAGGGATCGCTTCCCATCGTGGGATACAATTTCGGCGCCGGAAACAGCGGGCGCGTGCGGGAAACCTGCAGGACATCGCTTACCATCGGTGTGGGGATTGCAGTTGTGGGTATGATCGTATTCATGGCATTTCCCGAAAAGCTGCTGCACCTGTTTGCGGCCAGTGATGCCATGATTCGCATGGGCGTACCGGCGCTGCGCATTATCTGCGTATCCTGTATTCCGGCTTCTGTTACCATGATCATCGGTTATGTGATTTCCGGTCTGGGAAATGGTCTGGTCAACATGACAGGAACGGCGATCCGCCAGCTGATCGTGCTGGTTCCCTTTGTCTACCTGTTCGGCAGACTGGGCGGCCTTGATCTCATCTGGTTTGCATTCTGGATTTCGGAGCTTACAGCTGTTATATTCGCTGTAATCTGCTTAAAGAAGGCTTTTCAGAAGCTTCGTCAGTCTGCTTAAAGAAAGCTTTTTCGGAGATTTATATTCCGTTTAAAGAAGGCTTTTCAAAAGCTTCATCAGGTCGGCCGCCATGCATCCGGTGGTATCCGGGTGAACGTAATCTGTAACCTGCTGATCTACCATGATCTGTGTCTGGGCAGGGAAGTCTTCATCCTCATCCCAGAAGAGAAGCTGTATGGGAACCTGCGGGAACGGATAAAATTGATAGGACAGGTCGGCTTTGGTGCTGACACAGGTTCCGCCGGCTTTTCGGCACACCGCATCCAGAAGCTCTGTTTTCCCTGCAAAATCACGGGAAAAGGTTTCCAGAAGCATATCTTTCTGCCTGCTGTTTCCGCCTGCGCGGGTATCCAGCTGATCGTTGGGTATCCATCTTCCGCTTAGCGAAGGATCGTCTTTTACATAGCGCAGCAGATGATAAACAGCCATGGCCTCATTAAAATAAAGCTGTCCGCTCCAGCCGTTGTCAGGCTCCGGCAGCACAGGATCTTCCTGAAGATACAGCCGGTCCCCATGTTGTCCGTTCGGGTTCAGATAAGAACTGGAAGGACGCATGGAGGACGGCTTTTTTACATGTCCGGCAGCTTTTTGAACGGGTATTCCATCCTGCGGAATCTGCTTTTCCAGCACCCCGTCTGAAAGATGCAGACGGTACAGAGTCTCAAAATATCTGACATAAAGATAAACATCATCTCTTACCAGACCCAGAATCCGCATCACCCGATCCGGATCATAATCCGAAAATGCCATCCGCCACTGTTTTTCAATCTCTTCATAATCAGAAAGCAGATAATCCCTGCACTGATAAGCATGAAAATTAATGCTCATAATCATCCCCCCAATATAAATAATCCGTTCAAATATCATGATAGAACATTTTGAAAGTTTGCGCAACCGTAAGGTTGAGAAAACAATAACCCTGTAAGCAGCTCATGTGCGGCTGTAAAATAAAAGTAAAATATGATATACTGAAAGAATCCGGTTCTGAACAGCAGCAAAATACGTGATCGGGGGCTGTTCGGGTGATGATAAACGTAAAAAGGGGAGGATGGCAAAATGCAGAATGGAGCAGGTGAAAAAAAGTCGGCTGCGCAGTATGAGAAGATGACCATGACGCCGGTTCCGCAGCTGATCGTGCGGCTGGCGGTTCCGACGATCATCAGCATGTTGATGACCAGTATTTACAATATGGCGGATACGGCTTTCGTGGGGACGCTGGGCAACAGTGCCAGCGGTGCAGTGGGGGTCGTATTCGGATTTATGGCGATCCTGCAGGCGGTGGGATTTATGTTTGGTCAGGGGGCCGGCAGCATTATTTCCAGAAAGCTGGGGATGAAAGACAGTGAAACGGCTTCGGTGCTGGCATCCACCGGATTTTTTCTGGCGCTGTTTTCGGGAGCTGTTATCGGGCTGATCAGTTTTATCTGGCTGGATCCTCTGGTGATGCTGCTGGGCAGTACGGAGACGATCGCACCCTATGCCAAAACCTATATCAGCTGTATATTGATTGCGGCACCGTTTATGACATCCAGCTTTGTTATGAATAACATTCTCCGCTATGAGGGGAAAGCGATCCTGGGAATGATCGGACTGCTGACGGGCGGTTTCCTGAATATCTGCGGGGATGCGCTGTTTATATTCGGTTTCCATATGGGGATTCTGGGGGCGGGACTGTCTACTGCCCTCTCCCAGACAGTCAGCTTCTGTATTCTTTTGAGCATGTTTCTGAGGGGGAAAACGGAGTGCAGATTTTCCATCAGAAAGGTTTCTCTGCGGTGGGATATGCTGTTTGACATCATTGCCACGGGGCTTCCCAGCATGCTGCGGCAGGGGCTTACCAGTCTGACCACAGTGCTTTTAAACAGTCAGGCCGCTGTTTACGGAGATGTGGCTGTTGCGGCGATGAGCATCGTCTCAAGAATTATTATGTTCGTATTTTCTATTGCACTTGGGATCGGACAGGGATTTCAGCCGGTCAGCGGTTTCAATTACGGTGCCGGAAAATACAGCAGGGTGCGCCGGGCATTTGCGTTCACGCTGGTACTTTCCGAAACCATGCTGCTGTTGATGACAGTCGTTGTTCTGCTGTTTTCCGGCAGTCTGATCCAGATTTTCCGTGATGACGCGCAGGTCATTGAAATCGGTACCCGCGCTCTGCGCCTGCAGAGCATTGCTCTTCTGGTGCTTCCGTTCAGTATGGTGACGGAGATGCAGCTGCAGAGTACGGGGCAGAAGTTCAGCGCATCCCTGCTTTCTTCCCTGCGGAGCGGCATCTTTTTCATTCCTGCCCTGCTGATTCTGGCAAAATACCGGGGGCTTTCAGGAATTCAGGAAGCACAGCCGCTGGCATTTGTTCTATCCGGATTTATTTCAGTTTTCTTTGCCGCGGGATTTTTCCGGAAGCTGCCGAAAGAAGACAGGAGGGAAGCTGCCGAAAGATGAATATGGAAATGCCGGAAAGCGGTATGCAGCGCTGAACAGTAACAATAATTACGTAATATACCGCTGTATATGTAAAAAACAGGTATGCAATACAGGATAAGTATGATAAATTATAGGCAGGCAGATCCTGCAGTGCAGAGAAAGCATTCATATGAATGAATATGATTCCAGGAAGGAAAAGGAGGGGGACTGGAGTGAGATTAAACATCCCTGTGGGTATTTCAGATTTTTCAGAAATACGCAGGAACGGATATTATTATGTCGATAAATCTTCTTTAATTGCGGAATTGCTGGAGACAACTGCAACGAAGGTTACCCTGATCACCCGTCCCCGGCGTTTTGGAAAAACACTGGGGATGAGCATGCTGGCCGATTTTTTTGATATCAGAAAGGACAGCAGAACACTGTTTGACGGGCTGGAAATTTCAGACAGCAAAGAACTGTGCAGGGAGTGGATGAATCAGTGGCCGACTATTTTCTTTTCTCTGAAGGATATTGACGGGCTGACTTTTTTGGATGCCTATGGTCAGCTTCTTGCGCAGATTGCAGATTTATATAAGAATTACACATATCTGCTTGATTGTGCAGATATTGATCCGGATGATAAAAAAATATTTCTTGAGTTGAAAGCAGGGCAGGCAGATAAAGTACAGGTCAGCCGTTCACTGAGTACACTGATGCGGATGATGCAGACTTATTATCAGAAGCCGGTTATTTTCCTGCTGGATGAGTATGACGTGCCGTTAGCAAGGGCCAGCAGTCATGGTTACTATCCTCAGATGCTTGAAATTGTTAAGATTATGATGAGTACGGCACTGAAAGACAACAGTTCCCTTCGGTTTGCGGTTATCACCGGCTGCCTTAAGATTGCAAAAGAAAGTATTTTTACAGGAACCAATAATTTTGTTTCAGATACGATCACAGACTCCAGGCTGAATGAATACTTTGGCTTTACACAGAAAGAGGTTGACCGCATTCTTCAGGAAACGGACGCTATGGAACATGCGGACAATCTGAAGACCTGGTATGACGGATACCATTTTGGTGATTTTGATGTGTACTGTCCGTGGGATGTAATGAATTATATGCGTGATCTTCAGGGTAATCCAAAGGCAAAACCTGCAGGTTACTGGAAAAACACAAGTGATAATGCAATTATCCGTTCATTTATTGATTATGCAGGCAGCAGCATTACAAAAAAACTGGAAACGCTGCTTTCCGGAGGATATATCCTGCAGCGTGTGGAAGAGGATCTTACGTATGATTATCTGCATTCTTCGGAAGATAATCTGTGGAGCGTGCTTTACCTTACAGGTTATCTAACCAGAGTAAGGGACAGGGAAGTGACGGATTCTTTGCCGGATGGAGTATCGGCCCTGAAGATTCCCAATGCTGAAATCAGGGAAATCTTTGAAACAACGGTTAAGAAATGGTTTGGCGACAGTGCAAAAATCTGGAGCCGGAAAGCGCTGTTTGATGCTGTCTGGAATGGGGACAGCAGCGTGGTTACGCAGGAAATGAATAAACTGCTTCGCAGGACCATCAGCTATCATGACTACAGGGAAGATTTTTATCATGCTTTTCTTGCCGGTATTTTTACGGGCGCCGGATATATGGTTGAATCAAACAGAGAACATGGAGAAGGCAGAAGCGATGTGGTTGTTTATGACCCGGTAAACAGCCGGGCGGCTGTTTTTGAAGCAAAGTATTCCAAAAGCCCGGAAGGGATGGGAGAAGACTGTGAGAAAGCGCTGGAACAGATTCACAAGCGGATGTATGCAGAAGAACTGGAGGAGGATTATGATGAGATACTCTGCTACGGAATTTCATTTTTCAGAAAACGCTGCCTTGTGAAAAAGAAAGATAAATAACTGCCCGGTTCCGGACAGTTAAAAAATACGTACCTGTTCAGAGTCAGCCTCGAAAACACTGTGTGTTTCTGCGGTGTGGCGTATCCGTCAAATAGATTTGAACAGTTACCAAAATACAAATATGGGGGATAAGTTTATGTTGAAACAGTTATTTACACCTGTCGATATGACAAAAGGTGTACCGTGGAAGGGGATCGTGGCTTTTTCGATTCCCATGCTCATCGGCAATATTGCACAGCAGCTGTACAATACAGTGGACAGTATTGTGGTGGGTCGTTATGTAGGAGATAATGCGCTGGCTGCTGTGGGAAGCGCAGGACCGCTGCTGAATCTGCTGCTGGTGCTGTTTGTAGGGATTTCCGTGGGAGCCGGAATTATGGTATCCCAGTATTTCGGTGCGAGGCAGCGTGAGGAACTGTCGGAGACTATTGGAAACTGCATTACGCTGACTGCCATTTCTTCTCTGTTTCTGATGGTATGTGCACCGCCTGTCATCCGGCCCATGCTGAAATTTCTGAATACGCCGGACAGTATTCTTGATTGGTGTACTTCCTATCTGACCATACTGATGGTCGGTATTGCGGGTATGGCCTACTACAATATTCTGGGCGGCATTCTGCGGGGACTGGGCGATTCCTTTTCTGCGCTGGTTTACCTGCTGGTGGCTACGGTACTGAATATCGGCCTTGATCTTCTGTTTGTGGCCGTTTTCCAGATGGGTGTATCAGGTGTGGCGCTGGCAACTGCCATTGCACAGAGCGTTTCTGCTGTGTTATGCTTTATGAAGCTGGCCCGTCTGACAGATATTTTCGATTTCAGGCTCCGTTATCTGAAGATGAGCCGGAAGCACGCGTGGATGATCGTCCGTCTGGGTCTGCCCTCCGGTCTGACGCAGGCGATTCTTTCATCTGCCATGATCATTGTACAGTCTCTGACCAACAGTTTTGGTGAAATGTTTATTGCTGCCAACGTCATCGTCATGCGTGTGGACGGATTTGCAATGATGCCCAATTTCTCTTTCGGAACAGCCATGACCACCTACGCCGGGCAGAATGTGGGCGCAGGTGAGTATGACCGGGTGGTAAAAGGCGCGAAGCAGGGAACCGGAATCGCCATGGGCGTATCGGCTACGATCACGGCGCTGATCCTGATCTTCGGCAGATATCTGATGGGGATTTTTACGGAGACATCGGAGCTGGTGGATCTGAGTATGCGCATGATGCGGATTCTGGCAGCAGGCTACATTGCCATGGCCGTAACCCAGAGTCTGTCCGGCGTTATGAGAGGTGCTGGAGATACCATGACACCCATGTGGATTTCCCTGATTACCACCATTGTGATCCGTGTACCGCTGGCTTATGGAATTTCATGGCTTACAAGGACACCTGAGCTGCCTCACGGACGCTGTGAGTGTGTATTTATTTCCCTGTTCGTATCGTGGCTCATGGGTGCCGTATTAACATTTTTCTTCTACCGCAGAGGCAGATGGAAAGGAAAAGCGATTAAATAGCGGAAATAAAAAAGAAGAAGTAACTGTTCAGAGTCAGACAAAAGGAGGTGTGTTATGGGGAAAATGACTGCAGAAAAACGAACCGTGGCGGTTGGAATACAGAGTTTTTCAGACCTCATGGAAGGTGGATATTTCTATATCGATAAAACATTGTTTATCAAAGAGTGGTGGCAGAAGGGCGACAGTGTTACCCTGATTACCCGTCCGCGTCGTTTTGGAAAAACTCTGAATATGAGCATGCTGGAACATTTCTTTTCTGTAAATTATGCCGGAAGAGGAGATCTGTTTGAAGGATTGTCCATCTGGAAAGACGAAGAATACCGCAATCTTCAGGGGACATTTCCGGTGATCAGTCTGTCATTTGCGGAAGTAAAGGAAAAAGATTATAAACAGGCGGTTTACTGTATATGCCAGATTTTAACGGATCAGTACCGGAAAAATGCTTTTCTGAAACAGAAGGGGATTTTATCTGAGGCGGAAACGGCATATTTCGAAAAGATGGAAAATGGCGTAAGCCGTGAGGATGCATCCAGATCCCTGCAGCGCCTGGCGGGATTTCTGTATCGGTATTATGGGAAGAAGGTTATCATTCTTCTGGATGAATACGATACACCGATGCAGGAAGCGTGGGTGGAAGGTTTCTGGGAAGATATGGTTGGTTTTACCAGAAGCCTGTTCAATTCCACATTTAAAACCAATCCATACCTGGCAAGGGGAATGATGACCGGAATTACGCGTGTCAGCAGGGAATCGGTATTTTCCGACCTGAATAATCTGAAAGTAATTACGACAACTTCTGATGGTTATGCAGATTCCTTTGGTTTTACGGAAAAGGAAGTGTTTTCAGCGCTGGATGAATATGGATATGGTGATAAAAAAGAAGAGATCAAATGGTGGTATGATGGATTTGTATTTGGAAATCAGAGAGATATCTATAATCCCTGGTCGATTCTGAATTTTCTGGATACCGGTAAAATTGATATTTACTGGGCTAATACCAGTGGCAACCGCCTGATAGGAAAATTGATCCAGGAAGGCAGCGTTGATGTGAAAACGCAGTTTGAAGAGCTGCTTAAGGGGGGCAGAATCTGTTCTCCGATAGAAGAACAGATTGTATATGATCAGCTGGAAGAAGATGATCAGGCTGTCTTCAGCCTGCTGCTTGCCGGTGGATATCTGAAGGTACTCAGGCATGACAAGCTGGATCAGGTTGAGGACAATGAAGAAGTCATTTATGAGCTTACATTGACAAACCGGGAAGTAAAACGGATGTTTCAGAATATGGTGCGCAGCTGGTTCAGCAGGGAAAAACGTTCGTACAATGATTTTGTGAAGGCTCTTCTTTGCGGCGACAAAAAGGCTATGAATTTTTACATGAACCGTGTTGCTCTGCAGACTTTCAGCTATTTTGACACGGGAAAACATCCATCCGCTGAAGAATCGGAACGCTTTTATCATGGATTTGTACTGGGGTTGGTTGTAGAACTGGCGGGTGATTATATCATAACATCCAACAGAGAAAGCGGTTTCGGGCGTTATGATATGGTAATTGAACCGAAAGATAAAGCAAAAGATGCTATGATTCTTGAGTTTAAAGTACATGATCCGGAAGCAGAAAAAACCCTCAAAGACACCGTACAGTCTGCTCTTCTGCAGATTGAGGAAAAGCAGTATGCAGCAGTACTGACTGCCGGAGGCATACCGGAAAAACACATACGGAAATATGGCTTTGCCTTTGAGGGAAAGAAAGTACTGATCGGATAAAATCCGTGCAGCAGTTTACAGCAAAACAGGAAATGATTGCAAAAACCGTAGAAAACGGATTATTCGGCTTCCCGTTCAAATACAACGGGAAGCCCGTTGTTCGTCAGGGTGATGTTGTCATCCGAACAGATTAAGATAATAAAAGTATAAGGCAGATTCCGGGGTTTTGCAATCGCTGAGTGGAGATATTTCAGTAACTGTTCAGAACCAATGTCATTTACTTAAAGTAAAATGAGCATTAAAATATTTCTTTTCATCTTACTAACCAGTGAACTTAAGAACAGTATAAAAAAGTAAATAGGTAAAAAGCCTGCAAATATATTTAAATTTGTATTTTTTCGAAAAAAC
>JAQYDI010000027.1 GCA_028724245.1 Lachnospiraceae bacterium | reverse complement strand
TAGTGTGGTAACTTACAATCCCTGAAGGCATACTTTCCCTGTCTGGCCAGTTTCAGTAAACCAAAGAATGATTTAAAAGAGCCGTCTACTTCTTTCAGTATCTGCTGTGCCATGTTGGAATTTAAAGTTTTATAGTTCGGACTGTTTTTTAAAAGAGTGTAATTCTTCTCGTATTTAAGAAATTTCCCTTCGGTAAAGTAATACTGGCGCACATTGTATATTGCTTCATTTGTAAGATTTTTGGCTATATGGCATAATTCTTTGACAGCACGATAATCTTCCTTAGATAGATGTTTTATCTGTTGTTTTATGGTAAGATACATATGGTTTCTCCTTTCTGCAGATTCAGGAAAAGAAATTCCCTATGTATCCATTATAACATATGATTTACTAAAAGTATATTATTTCAGCAAATAATATACTTGACGCTATTCATCCCACGGTCTAAAGACCATGGGTTTTCTGGCTAACATTTTATAAATCCTTTTAATGCCTCATGAGATGATATATCCGATAACTGGTCCACTTCACGCAGAAACTGTATTAAATTCATCTTTTTTCCTCTTTCCATTCCAATCTGTCTTTGCCAAAAGTATACCATAAAAGTATTTTTCATTCCATAGACAAATCCGCCATTAAGGTGTATTGTAATAATAGATTAGTTGAGGAGTGATGAGCATGGCATATAAGAGAAAAACAGAGGACGTTTTCTTTTCTCCTGTAGAATATGGCTTATACGTATTTGGCGGAAAATGGGATACACGCGTATTGGGAATTCTTCATATCTATGATACGCTGCGTTACAAGGAGATCATGGATCGTCTCCCCGGAATTACAAACCCCATTTTATCAGGAGTACTGAAAAATTTCAGGAAGAGGGCATCATAACCAGAACCCAGTATGATGAAATTCCTCCCAGAGTGGAATATTCTCTCACGAAAAAAGGGTGGGAACTGGTCCTGGTTTTCCAACAGGTTTGTTTCTGGGCGGATAAATATCATTACCGTTTCCCGGAACATGAATCCGAGTACTGCCGTGACTGCCAATCCATTAAGGAACAGCAGCAGAATGGATATGAAGACCTGAAATGGCATTGTTCAAAATACCGTCCGGAACTTTGTGATTGCGAAGACGATATCTGATCCCATATTTTAGAATAACGATTCAGCAAAAACAGCTGTACAAGCAATGGAAATCCGCTTGTACGGCTGTTTTTTTGCTGCAGTAAGTAACAAATTTATAATCTGCTCACAAAAACATTATCAGGACATAAATTAATAAGCAGCTTATTAATTTGCATATGACTGGAAGCAATTGGAATAACCGTTTATTATAAATATAACATTATGTACGAGATTACTTTGATACTATGTTCAGAGCCAAGCAGATTTGCACAAAAAGTGCGACGAATGCTTGCATTCAGGAGCACTTTTTCGTTCAAATCTATTTGGCGGATACGCCACACCTCGAAAACACACAGTGTTTTCGAGATTGCTCTGAACAGTTACTACCAATTTATAGAAGAAACAAAGGAGATGAATGCTTTTGCATACAAAGAAAATTCTGGAAGGCATACAGGATGGACTGATTTCCGTGGAGGAAGGATTGAACCTTCTGAAAAAAGATTCCTATGAAGAGATGGGATTCGCCAAACTGGACTGCTCCCGAAAACAGAGGAACGGTTTTGGTGAGGTGGTTTTCTGTCAGGGCAAAAAAGATGAGCACCTGATACAGATTTTTCAGCATCTGTACGAAAGTGAAAAAGAAGTATTAGGTACCCGTGCATCCCAGCACCAATATGAGATTGTGAAAAAGCAGCTGCCTGATATAACATATGATTCGACATCCGGTATTTTGAAAATAACAAAAGAACACCCTCTGATTGGTAATATTGCAGTCTGTACAGCAGGAACTGCAGATATTTCGGTGGCTGAAGAAGCAGCACAGACTGCGGAGTTTTTCGGCAGCAGGGTAAACCGTTTTTATGATGTGGGTGTAGCCGGCATCCACCATCTGTTTTCAAAAATTGATGCCATCCGGGAAGCCAGTTGTGTGATTGCCATCGCCGGCATGGAAGGAGCACTGGGAAGTGTCATTGCAGGTCTGGTGGATGTTCCGGTCATCTGTGTCCCCACTTCAGTGGGGTATGGAGCCAACTTTAACGGTCTTTCCGCTTTATTGACCATGATCAATTCCTGTGCGAACGGAATTACCGTGGTCAATATTGATAATGGATATGGCGCCGGATATGTGGCAACGCAGATCAACCGGCTGGCATACCGTCAGCAGTCTGACCATACCGAATAAGCAGCAGGAGGAACTTATGAACCGAAAAAGTCTTTATTTTGAATGCTTCAGCGGAATCAGCGGAGATATGGCTGTGGCAGCGCTTCTGGATCTGGGCATCAAAGAATCTGTCATTCGAAATACACTGGAACAGCTGGAACTTCCAGGCTACGAAATAGAAATCGGAAGAGCCGGTAAAAATGGAATCGATACCTGTCATTTTGATGTTCTGATTCCTCAGCAGCCGCATTATGATGAAGGCCATGGATTCCGTTGTGAAACCCACAATCACACTCACGAAAAACATATACACCGTAATTTACAGGATATTACAGCAATTCTGGACAAACTTCAGGATCCTGCCATCCGGGAGTTATCTCTGGAAATTTTCAAATGCATCGCTGCGGCAGAGGCAAAAGCGCACAATAAACCTGTTGAAGACGTTCATTTTCATGAAGTCGGTGCCATTGATTCCATAGTGGATGTGGTCAGTTTTGCAGCATGTTTTACGTCTCTTTCCGTAGATCGGGTTTATTTTTCTCCGTTATATGAGGGATATGGACATGTGCATTGCCAGCATGGCATCCTTCCGGTTCCTGCTCCCGCAACGCTGAATATTCTTTCCAATTCCCCCCTGCACATTCATCTGACCGATACAGAGGGAGAAATGATCACTCCTACAGGGGCGGCGATTGCATCAACAATCTCCTCCGGTCTGCCGGTTCCGGAACAGTTCCGTATTCAGAAAATCGGAATGGGCAGCGGTAAAAAGGAATTTGCCAGAGCAAATATTTTACGTGTAATGATGATCGATGAGGATTGAATATGGATATTCGTTCTAAAGATTTTTTTATTCTCCTTGTGCAGGTAGACCATCTGCAGGGAGAACAGCTTGGCTATATCGTTGATGTATTTTATGAAAATGGTGCAAGAATTGGTGTGGAAGCCATGTTAAAGGCATTTGATGGTGCTGCCATGGTTCCTCATCCTTTTACTGCAGCCGTTTTAGGCTCCACTCCTATTCTTGAAATTATCCATCCGGATGCAGAGGTTCCGGAAGGCGAAGGCGTTTACGGACGTACCACATCTGTCTATCTGGTGGGAAAAGCTGCTGTAAAGGCTGCCGGCCTGCCGGAAACACTGCACATGAAAGTTACCGGCGAAGAATACGAGACTGCAAAGGTTGTTGGTGATGTAGCACTTATCCTGAAAGATATCGGTGCGCCCTCTGTTATCGGCATGATGGCGTTTGATGAAATCTTTGCCTGCTTCCAGGAAGGCATCTCCGGTTTCTCCGGCGGTCCTGTTAATCCTCCTCTGGGACATGTTGGTGCTTACGCAGTGGTTGCCATGAAAGCTCTGGCTGCAAATAATGGTGACGTTGATAAGACAATAGCTGATTTTGTTGCAGAAAAGAAACAGACTTCCTTCGACCCGGAAGTTGCATTATTAAGCATCAATACCATCTGCAGAAAAGCAAACACACTTTACTCCGGTCCTGTCACCAATCTGCTCATTGAAGCAACCGATCCCGCAAGGGCAAATGCAATTCACAGACGTGTACTTGCAACCATGGATGCTTTGGAAACCGGAAAAGAATTAAAAGATGTTGTAGCGGCACTGGATCAGGAAAAGATTGATATCGTATGCAAAAATGCCGGTGTAATATTTACCGGCATGATGGGTACTCCCGTAAGCATCAACGTCCGCAAAATCGCAGGTGCTGCCCGCCGTACCACAAAATTAGCTGCCAAATACTGGTCCTTTGACGCTGATATCGACATAGATGTAACCGTTGGCGATAAAACCTTTGTAATGAACGGATTGGCACACGAAATCCTTCCCAAGCTCTGCCGCTGTGAGGCCTATGAAGAAATGCGGGAAGTTATGCCTCTAGTACAGAATTGCATTAATTTTTAAGTAATATTTCTATGGAAAAAGTTTCCTATATATGGCATAATTAAAAGAAAACTCAAGGAGATCATTCATATGCCATTTGTTGCTGCCCCTGTTAAAATACCAGAAGACATCCGCCACATTCTTTCCAAATTTGCAAAAAGCAGGACATTGCCAGCCCGCCAGGTACAACGTGCCAAGATAATTCTGCTGGCTGCTGATGGTCTGAATAACATGCAGATATCGACTCAGGTAGGTCTTGGACAGGATTCTGTCAGCAAGTGGCGGGGACGTTTCCTCAAAACGCTTCCTCTTTTGCAGGAAGTTGCTGAAAAAGACCGTTCCCATCTGGATGAAGCTGTTTCCTCTTTCCTTAATGACTGTCCACGTCCAGGACAGCCATCCCATTACACGGATGAGCAGATCATCAAGATTCTTGAGATTGCCTGCCGTGATCCGCAGGAATTCGGATATGAGGTCAGCCACTGGAGTCTCAATCTGCTTGTG
>JAQYDI010000026.1 GCA_028724245.1 Lachnospiraceae bacterium | reverse complement strand
TCCTCCGAACGCGTATCAGATTTTGGAAAGTGCTTCTTCATCACCGATCAGAGTAAAATCAGGGTGCATCTGCAGAATAGACGCGGGAACCTGAGGTGTTACCGGTCCGAAAAATGCTTCTTTAATAATATCCGCTTTGTTTTTACCGTTGGCAACCATCAGGACTTTTCTTGCCTGCATGATTGTTTTGATCCCCATGGTATACGCCTGGCGGGGAACATCTTCCTTCTTTTCGAAATAACGCTTATTGGCTTCAATGGTACTTTCATCAAGATCAACGCAGTGGGTTCCCAGTTCGAAAGCCGCGCCGGGCTCATTGAATCCGATGTGTCCGTCCACGCCGATTCCCAGCAGCTGCAGATCAATACCGCCCTTTGCCTGAATAATATGGTCGTATCTTGCGCATTCCTCTTCCACATTCATGTTGGTGCCGTCCGGTACGTTGATCTTCTGCGGTCTGACATTTACATGGTCAAAGAAATGATGATGCATAAAATACCAGTAGCTCTGTTCGGATTCTCTGGACAGTCCCTTATATTCGTCCAGATTGATGGTTGTGATCTCGGAAAAATCAATATCACCCTTATTGTACCAGTCGATCAGCTGTTTGTAGATTCCTTCCGGGCTTCCGCCGGTGGCAAGACCCAGTACGCAGTTGGGTTTCATAATAACCTGAGCGCTGATGATGTTGGCTGCCTTTCTGGACATATCATTATAATCTTTTGCACGAATGATCTTCATAAGTTTCCCTCCTGATCAAAAATTTAATTCTGAGAATACACTATTCTAACACCATTTACGGATTGCGTCATCAATCAGAGTACAGCATGCTTCAATTTTTGCATCATCCTCCGGCACAATGTCAACGAGAGGGCTGCGCACACCGCCGATATCCAGACCTTCTCTTCTGCGAAGCACTTCTTTAATGACCGCGTACATGTTGCCTTTGCAGCTGCACAGCGCATAAATGATCTCATTAATATCGAACTGCAGTTTTCTTGCTTCTTCCATATTGCCTGCAAGAACCAGTTCATCTGCTTTCAGGAACAGTTCGGGCATGGATGCATAAGTACCGCCGATACCTCCCCATGCACCCATGGCACGTCCGGAGATAAACTGTTCATCAGGGCCGTTAAATACGATAAATCCGTCTTCGCCTTTTGCTTTCTGTCCTGCTGACAGGAACATTTCAATATCCTGAACCGGCATGGAGCTGTTCTTTACAGCCACCACATTGGGATTTTTCAGCATTTCGGAGAGCAGGCCGGGTGTTAAAGCCGTTCCTGCCAGCTGGGGAATATTGTAAATAACAAATTCCGTATTGGGGGCTGCAGAAGAGATGTCATTCCAGTATTTTGCAATGGCATGCTCCGGCAGGTGGAAATAGATAGGGGGAATAGATGCAATTGCATCAACGCCGCATTTTTCCGCATGGGCTGCCAGTTCCATGGAATCGGCAGTATTGTTGCATGCAACATGACAGATCACAGTCAGTTTGCCTTTTGCCGCCTCCATAACTGCTTCCAGTATGGCTTTACGTTCTTCTTTTGAAAGATAAATACATTCACCGGAAGAACCATTTACGTAAATTCCCTTTACGCCCTTTTTAATCATATATTCTGTCAGCGCTTTTACACGCTCTGTATCAACATTTCCCTCTGCATCGTAGCAGGCATAAAAAGCAGGAATAATTCCCCTGTATTTTTGACGATCTTTCATAACGTCTCCCTTCTTCGTGAATTTACAACTGTTGCATTTATTCAGACATTCCGCCTCATCATTTTCTACCACATTTTTCCTTGCGATGAAAAATATCTGATGATATAATTAATTGTCTGATGTAATTACAGTGCAATATCCGATATAATTACAGCCAGATGACACCACAAGTTTCAGCTTTATAAAATGATCAGGACAGAATTATGAATACGTTTAATAATACTTCAAACTTTTTTGAGCATCTGAAGGAATATTATCCTCAACTTACAAAATCTTCCCGCAAAATCTGTGATTATCTCTTCGAGAACGCAGACAGGGCACAGTATTTTTCCATTTCCAGTCTGGCAAAGGAATGCCACGTAGCAGAAGCTACCATTTTCCGTTTCTGTAAAGCGCTGGGATTCAACGGCTACAACGAACTCAAAATTGCTCTTGCCAAGGCCTGTGCCACATCAGGTGCTTCCAATTACTACAATACCTATGGGGAATCACAGCCCGATGAAGATTTCGATCACATGTGCGATCGTCTGTGCAGAACCAATATGGAGGCTCTGACGCAGACCCGTGATCTGCTGGATCATGATTCCGTCAATCTGGCTGTCAGCATGCTCTGTGAAGCTTCCCGTGTATACTGCTTCGGACAGGGCGGCAGCATGATCATGGCCATGGAAGCCTGGGGACGTTTTCTTACGATTTCCGATAAGTTTTACGCCATTCAGGACAATCATCTCCAGACCATGGCAGCCAGCCTTATGAACAGCCGGGATATCATTCTTTTTATCTCCTACTCCGGTTCCACCCGTGATATGCACGATATCCTGAAGCCGGCCAGAGAACGCGGTGCCCACGTAATCCTGATCACCCATGAAAAGGATTCTCCCGCTGCCAGAATGTCCGATGTTGTGCTGCTGTGCGGTGCCAAGGAAGGTCCTTTTCAGTCAGGCAGTATCTCGGCCAAGATTTCCATTCTGTATCTCATCGATGTTCTGGTCAGTGAATACTGCAAACGCAATCCGAGACAGACCATCGAGAACAGGGAAGCAACCACCAATGCGCTTTCCACCAGACATATGTAACCGCAGCGGTTTCAGCTCAGTTTATCTTTATTTTGAACACCGCTTTTTTTACCAGGCAGACGGCATCGTGTTTTACTTTTACCTTATGAGCATCCTCAGGGAATACAATCATAAAGTCGCCCGGTCTCATCACACAGACAGCCTCTGCCTGGCCTTTATATCCGGTATAATCAGCAGCCGGATCCTGTTCAAACTCTTCCAGTGTATCTCTGTGCGCCACTTCGATCCGTTCCTCGCCCTCCAGAACCACATGCAGATCCAGATAATCCGTATGTGCCTCGAAGGATGTCTGATCTGATTCCATCGTTTCATAGGAAAAGCAATTGACGTATACATCTTCCCCCGACAGGATGTTTTTTCCGGGAACGAGACCGGAAAAATCCTGTTTTTCCACATATTTCAGAGCAAAATCCAGATTCTCTCCGATTCCCAGATACTGCAGGGCATTTCTCTGTTTTCCATATATCATATTGACCTCCATCTGCCGTCTGAAACGGCGCACCGCTGCACAAATGATGATACAGCTTCTGTTTCCGGTTCTTTATTCCGGTTTTTTATTTTGCATCATTGCGGTACAGATGACATGCAACGCAGTGGTCCTTACCATCATAATTATAAAGAGCAGGATCCTCTGTTTTGCAGATATCCATACATCTGGGACATCTGTTGTGGAACGCACAGCCGCTGGGCTTGTTGATGGGGCTGGGTACTTCTCCTTCCAGAACCTGACGTTTTTTGGTCTGGTGAATATCCGGAACAGGAATTGCGGACAGCAGAGCCTGTGTATAAGGATGAAGCGGTTCATCATACAGCGCTCTGGAATCTGCGATTTCCACGATCTTGCCCAGATACATAACCACGATGCGGTCGCTCATGTACTGTACAACAGACAGGTCATGGGCAATAAACAGATAGGTCAGGTTCATATCCTTCTGAATTTCCTTCATCAGGTTCAGTACCTGCGCCTGAATGGAAACATCCAGTGCGGAAACAGGTTCGTCACAGACCAGAACTTCCGGGCGTACCTCCAGCGCACGGGCGATACAGAGACGCTGGCGCTGACCGCCGGAAAATTCGTGAGGATAGCGCATCAGATAATCGGGCTGGATGTTTACCATTTTCAGTACATCACTCATCATCTTTTCCCGTTCTTCCTGAGAACTGATTCCGTGTACCTTCAGCGGTTCTTCAAAGGAAGTATAGATTTTCTTCTTGGGATTCAGAGCGGAGTAGGGATCCTGAAATACCATCTGCACTTTTTTGCGGAATTCAAACATCTCCTCTTTGTTGAATTTTGTAATATCCTTGAATTCCCCGCCGTAATTGAACAGAACCTGCCCGCCGGTGGGACGTTCCAGACACATGATGCTCTTACCGAAAGTGGATTTTCCGCAGCCGGATTCACCTACGATCCCCAGCGTTTCACCCCTGTAAACCTTCAGTGAAACATCATCTACCGCCTTAACATGACCAACTGTCTTTTTCATCATTCCCTTTTTAATGGGGAACCATGTCTGGAGATTCTTGATATCAAATATAACTTCACGATTATCTTTTTCCATGATTATTTCACCTCCGGATAGTTGTCAAATTTCAGGCAGCGCACATAATGTCCGGGAGATACCTCGAATGAAGGAATCTTTCCTTCCCGGCAGCGTCCCATACATTCCGAACATCTGTCGGCAAACTCACATCCGCCCTTCAGGTCAGCAGGGTTGGGAGTTGCACCGGGAATTGTCTCCAGCTGCTGTCCGTCAGCCAGACCCAGCACAGGAACAGAACGCAGCAGCGCTTTTGTATAAGGATGAGAGGTATGATCAAATACATCCTCCGCAGATCCGAATTCCACTACGCGGCCCATGTACATAACACAGACTTCATCCGCCATTTCTGCTACAAGGCCCATATTGTGCGTGATCAGAATAATGGATTTTCCTTCTTTTACCTGCAGATCTTTTAAAAGCTCCATAATCTGAGCCTGAATCGTAACATCCAGTGCGGTAGTCGGTTCATCACAGATGATCAGTTCCGGATTACAGATCATGGCAATGGCGATTACAACACGCTGTTTCATGCCGCCGGAAAATTCATGAGGATAGCAGTTCATTCTGTTTTCCGGATCCGGGATTCCCAGCTTTTTGAACATCTCCAGAACCTTTTCTCTTGCCTCCGCTTTCTTCATTCCCTTGTTGTGCTGCAGAAGACCTTCTGCAACCTGATCTCCCACCTTGTAAACGGGATTCAGGGAAGACATGGGATCCTGAAATACCATGGACATATCCGGTCCGCGCAGTGCACGCATTTCCGGTCCGTTGGGCTTTTTGATATCTTCCAGATGATATTCCGTAACCTCTCCGTCCCGCAGGGCATTATACTGGATCCTGTCCGCTTTTACGACGGCATTTCTGCCGGTAAAACGCATGATGGAATTCATGGTCACACTTTTGCCGCAGCCTGATTCCCCTACAACAGCCATGCAGGAACCTCTTTTCAGCTGAAAAGATACATCTTTAACGATCTTTACTTCTTTTTTATCTGAAATAAAAGTTGTATTCAGATTTTTTACATCGAGAATGATTTTCTTTGTATCTACTCCTTGACTCATTTGGTACCTCCTTACTGCTGCTTGGGATCGAGAACGTCTCTGAGACCGTCACCAAAGAAGTTGATCGCCAGAACAAACAAACTGATCGCCAGACCGGGGAATACCCAGATCCACCACTGATTCGTAACAACCGATACGGACTTTGCCGCATTCAGGATATTTCCCCATGTGGGAGTGCTGTCTGCAACACCCAGACCGATAAAGGAAAGAGCAGCCTCCTGCAGGATGAAGAATGCAACGTTTGTTGTGGTAGATACAATGATCGGTGACATTACATTGGGCAGAATCTGTTTGAACATGATGCTGCTCTTTGACATGCCAAATGCTTCGCAGACTTTTACGTAGGTTTCTGTCTTCAGGGACATGAACTCATTGCGGACCATACGGAAAGTGGTCATCCAGCCGGTTACAACGAAAATGAACAGCAGGTTTCCAAGTCCCCGCTTATTCATCAGAGCAACCAGCATCATAACCAGCACCAGCTGAGGAAAAGCCTGGAAGATTTCAGAAATACGGATGATCAGAGAATCCACCTTGCCGCCGAAATATCCGGCAATGGCACCCAGAACGGCACCGATTACGGAACTTAACACGGAACAGAACACACCGATCAGGATGGAATAGCATCCGCCGTACAGAACTCTGGCAAACAGATCACGGCCGATGGTATCCGTTCCGAAAATATGCTCGCTGCTGGGAGCCTGTTTTAATATGGTTGGATTCGGTGTATTGTAGTCAACGCCCACAATTGCGCCGGCTACACAGGCAACTGTCATGACAACAATAACGATCAGGCCGAACAGAGCCAGTCTGTTGTTCATGAATTTGCGGATATTCTTTTTCATCAGAGAGGAAGCAGCGCTTTTATTCTGCTCTTTGATACTTACTGCAGATCCATTGTTACTCATATTGTTCCTCCTCTCCTATTCGCCCAGACGTACTCTGGGATCCAGCAGCGCATTCAGCACATCCACCATAAAGGAGCAGATCAGCATGGCTGCAGCAATAATCAGTGTTGTAATCAGAACCACGGGATAATCCATGGATGTAATCGCATTGGTCATGGTCAGACCGATACCGGGATAGGAAAATACCGTTTCAATAACAACGGAACCGCCAACCAGCATGGGAATACGGAACACCAGAATAACCAGAACCGGTTTCATGGCATTACGGAAACCATGTTTCAGATAAACCTTCCATTCAGGAATTCCTTTGGAACGTGCCGTCTTTATGTAATCGCTGTTCAGCACATCCAGCATGGTATTTCGTGCATAACGCATCAGAACCGCTACCATACCGATGGTCAGTGTCAGCACCGGCAGGAACAGATGGAAAAATGCATCCGCCAGCGGGCTCGTGGCGTCCGGGCTGATACGGTTTCCTGAAGGGAACCAGCCCAGTTTAATGGAAAAGATCTGGATCAGAATGATGCCGACCAGGAACTGCGGAACTGCCTGCCCCAATACAGCCAGCACGCGTCCGATATAATCGATAATACCATTCTGACGGATTGCGGAAATAATACCGATGCCGATACCGATGACTGCGGATAAGATCAGAGAATATCCTGCCAGTTCAAAAGTATAGGGAAGACGGTCTGCAATCAGAGAAGAGATGGGAGTACCATCAAAGGAATATCCCAGATCGCCCTGCAGGCAGTTGCCGAGCCAGCGGAAATACTGTACGATCAGCGGATCATTCAGGCCCAGTGATTCTCTCAGAGCTTCCACATTATCCTGATTGGCGGAAAGTACTTCCGGGCTTACCATAAAGTTGATCGGGTCAATCCCCGTTAAATTCAATGAAAAATATACGATAATGCTGATAAGAAACAGCATGGGAATCATCATAAGCAGTTTTTTGACGATATATTTAAACATGTAATCCCTCCTGAATCCGGCTTTCACCGGAGGAACCGGAAAAGTCTTTCAACTGCCGTTTTTCCGGTATATCAATCGGGATGCTGCAAAATAACGACTGGTGGATTATTCTGCAGCATCCCATTTTCATCATGCTACACGATTATGAAACAGAACTTTCAGGAAAGCTTAGTTTGCAAGCTCCCAGTTTGCGAAATCAAGGTCACAGCTGTAAAGAGGATTGCAGAAGGTTACGCCATCCGGAACTTTTACATTGCTGCTTGTGAATACGTAAGTACCAACTGTAAATAACGGAACTTTATACAGATATTCCTGTTCCATTCCCTGCAGCTCTTTCAGAACTTCGTCTCTTTCAGCAGTTTCTGTTGCTGCGGAAAGTCTGGCGATGGTTTCATCAAAAGTGGTATCGCCGCCGAAGATGTTCTTAAACAGTGCATCTGTGCTCATGTATTCTGTATACCATTCATCAATTGAGAAGGAGGATTTACCCTTGAAACCGATATCGTAATCGCGTGTGGTAAACAGATCGGTTGTACCATCGTTTGACAGAGTTGCTTCAACCTTCAGACCGGCCTGTTCCAGATAGTAAACGATCATGTTGATCAGGTCGATGGATGTCTGGTCGTTGTTGTAATAGCAGATCTTCAGGGTACGGCTCATATCGTAGCCGGATGCTGCAATATCAGCTTTAGCCTTTTCTGCATCAAATGTATAGGAGAAGCCGTTATAAGCTTCATGGTCGTCCGGTACTCCGGAGTTCAGTACTGTTGCATTGGGATATAAGCCTGCCAGAGTTGCACGGTCAATTGCTTCAACTAAAGCTTTACGTACTTCCAGACTCTGCATTGCTTCATTTTCATTGCCATCGGCACCCTTCATGTTGAAGATCAGATATTTGTAGAACAGAACGTCTACTTCATTGGAAGTAAAGTTTTCCATCTTGCCCAGTTCTTCAACCAGACCGGCATCATTTCCGTATACATAATCAACATTGCCTGCCTGAGCAGCGGTAATGAAGTCTGTTACAAAATATACGGTAACTTTTGTGATTTTCGGTGCTGTACCTTCGTAGTATTCATTCAGCTTCAGTGTAAAGTAATTACCTTTTTTCAGTTCATCCAGACAGAACATACCGGAGCATACGGGGCTCTGCCAGAAAGGATCGCTGTCCAGTGATAAGGGATCCGCACTTTCCAGACAATGTTTGGGAAGAATTGCAAACTGAGATAATACACTCATCATGGATGCATAAGGTGTTGTCATGCTGATCGTCAGAACATTGCCATCAGCTTTCATTTCTTTAATATTGGAAAATGCTGCTGTATAAATGGAATTGATGGTTGCGGTTTTTAATGCAGTTTCGATGGAGAAAATAACATCATCAGTTGTTAAATCTTCGCCGTCTGACCATTTCAGTCCGTCTTTCATGGTTACGGTATATGTCATACCATCTTCTGAAACAGCAACTTCAGCCAGATCGGGTTCTGTCTTTTCCAGTGAGCTGTCAGCGATCAGAAGAGAACGGAACATCAGGTTTGTTGCCATCTGACGATTGTACCAGGGTGTGGGAATCTTATCATCTGTAGAAGATCCGTCACCTGTTGTGATTGCAAGTTTCAGTGAACCGTCTGAAGCTGCATCAGACGCTGCAGGTGCGCTGCTTCCGGACTCATTCGCTGCCTGAGTATCCTTTGTGTCTTTGCTTCCGCCGCCGCAGCCGGCGAAACTGGTTACCAGCAATACCATTGCCAGTAAAAGTGCTGCAAGTTTTGAGATTTTCTTCATAAATCCCTCTCCTTTCTTAAAAGTAAATAAAAATGACTGCTGCTTCACCCCGCGTTTTCATTTCCTTTACCGGAAAATCAACTTTTTTCATTATCGGGGCATTTTTTACGATAAACAGTTTTATTAATCTGTTTTATCTGTAAAATCTGTATATATTTTATGAAATATTTTTTCATTTGTATACCGGTAATTTTTACAATTTGAAACGATTATTTTTAGATATTATGTATATAATAATGAAATTTCAATTCATTTTTAGATATTATGTATATTTTAAAGTGCAAAATTCCAACCATAGTTTGTGTTTTTTGTGGTATTATTGTAAATATTGCTTCACGAAATAAAAATAATTTTCATTTCGTGAAAAATGATATATTCTTTTCATTTTTTACAGTTTATCTATTTTTTATGTGAATTTTTTCTTTCAGCAGCATTTCCTTTATATCAGCCATTCAAAATGCTGTCAGACTATATTTTTCTATTGTATTTTTGAATATTTTCACTGAAAATCAATTGAAAAAAATGAATTTTTTCTAATGTCTTTTTCGCTGGTTTATACTATACTATAGTTAGAAGTTTATTTTGGGAGACTTTCGGCAGAAAGTTGTGAATGTCTGCCAAACAGTTACCATTTTTTCAACAAATCACAGTGAATTTCAGGAAGTGAAATATGCAGAACGAATCCAGCCAGATGAAAGAACTTTCGATTGGTGAATTTACCATACTGGTCGAACGAAAGCCGATAAAAAACATGTATCTGCGGATCCTTCCGGAAGATGGAAGTATCCGTATTTCCGCACCTCTGGATATGCCCGAGGAAACCATTGCCGCATTTGCGCAGAGCCGGATCGCCTGGATCCGCAGCAAAAAAAAGAAACTGACAGGAACTTCTTTAAAACAAAAAGCTTCTGCCAGACGTTATCTTACCGGGGAAACCCATTATCTGTGGGGACATCCTCTTTTTCTCGATGTCATTACAACCAATTCCAGACCCAATGTAGAAGTCTATGCCAGCTGCATCCAGCTTTACGTCCACCCGGAAAGCACGCTGGAACAGAGGCAAAAACTGATCACTGAATGGTACCGCTCCCAGCTGAAAGACATGATTCCCCAGATTTTTTCTCACTGGGAACCGATCATGGGCGTCCATGCCAGAGAAGTACATATCAAAGCCATGAAAACCAGATGGGGCACCTGCAACACAGTCGATCAGCGAATATGGCTGAATCTGTACCTTGCACAAAAACCTCTGGAATGCGTCGAATACGTCATCGTCCATGAGCTGTGCCATCTGATCGTCCCCAACCACAGCAAACGTTTCTATTATTATATGGATCTTTTCATGCCCGACTGGAAGACCAGAAAAGAACTCCTTAATCAGTCTCCATGACAGTTTTTGTTTCCATGCCCTTTTCCACGTAACTCATATATTGTCTGTAAGATCTGAAACGGTCTCCCGAAATTTTCTGTGATTTTGCCGCCGGTATCATACAGCAGTCGCCTTTTTTCTGTACTTTTCGCCTGTATTATGGTATGATTTGCTTTACTGCAGAAATCAGAATGTGTCAGACAACGATTCCTTTCTCTGACCATTGAGAAGCTGCAGAATAAGTATACAGAAAGGTATCAATTCAATATGCTGGAAACAATCGAAATGGTCAATTCTGCCGTGAACGACTTCATCTGGGGCGTTCCGGCCATGATCTGTATCATCGGCGTGGGGCTTTACCTGAGCTGCCGCCTGCATTTTATTCAGATCCGCAGATTTCCCTATGCCATTAAAGTAACCATCGGACGGGTTTTTCGTAAAAAAGAAGCTTCCGACGGAGCCATGACGCCTTTTCAGGCCGTATGCACAGCTCTGGCTTCCACAGTCGGTACCGGCAATATCGCCGGTGTGGCCGGTGCCATCGCTCTGGGCGGCCCCGGCTCCATCTTCTGGATGTGGGTTTCCGCCCTGCTTGGCATGTGTACCAAATTTTCCGAAGTGACGCTGGCCGTTCATTTCCGTGAGCGCAATGAGATGGGCGATCTGGTGGGTGGTCCCATGTACTACATAAAAAATGGACTGGCAAAACACTGGCACTGGCTTGCGTATCTCTTTGCCGCTTTCGGCGTACTGACCGTATTCGGCACAGGCAACGCCACACAGGTCAATACGATCACCACCGCCATCGACTCTGCCCTGCTGAATTACGGCATTATTTCCGATTCTTCCGTTGGTACGCTGAACCTGATCCTGGGGATTGTGATTGCTGTACTGGTAGGACTCGTCCTGCTGGGAGGAATCAAACGGATCGGAAAAGTCACGGAAAAACTGGTTCCTTTTATGGCTCTGTTTTATATTGTGCTTTCTCTGGGCGTGATTCTTTTGAATATCAATCGTGTGCCCGATGTGTTCCGTTCCATCATAAATGGTGCTTTTCATCCGTCAGCTGTAACAGGCGGTGTTGTGGGAAGCCTTTTCATGAGTATGAAAAAAGGCGTTGCCAGAGGTATCTTCTCCAACGAAGCAGGTCTGGGTACCGGCTCCATCGCCCACGCATGTGCAGATACACAGAAACCTGTCAAACAGGGATTTTTCGGAATTTTTGAAGTATTTACCGATACCATCCTGATCTGCACCATGACAGCGCTTGTTATCCTGTGCAGCGGCATCCCGGTTGGCTACGGCAGCGCAGCCGGCGCAGAGCTTACCATTCTTGGTTTTACATCCACCTACGGAAACTGGGTATCCATCTTCACGGCTGTTGCCCTCTGCTGCTTTGCTTTCTCCACCATCATCGGCTGGGGCCTGTACGGCGCACGCTGTATCGAATTTCTTCTGTCTTCCAGAGTCATCAAGCCTTTTATGGTTGTGTATTCTCTGGTAGCCATTCTGGGGGCAACCGTTGATCTGGGACTTCTGTGGAGTATCGCCGAAACCTTCAACGGGCTCATGTCCATCCCCAACCTGATCGCTCTGTTCCTCTTATCGGGAACTGTAGTGAAACTGGCAAAAGAATATTTCAGCAGTCATTCGGAAACCGCCTGAATCATAAAATTCCTATCTAATTCCTATCTTGCTCTTTCTCCGTGCAGGTCCACGACTTCACACACGGTAAGCACCTGGTCCTGCACGGTAAACCGCACATCATATCCGGCAAACTCCACACCGTACCGACGGTCGGGAATATCCTGATAGGAAGGTCTTGGATCCTGCTTCAGAACCTCAATGACAGCCTTTCTTTTCCCCTCCGGGATCAGGGAAAGCAGTGCTTCCGGAAATACCACTTCCAACGCATAATCCAGTACCTCTCCTGCAAAACCGGCCGATGCATCCGGATGGCTGTCCGTGTAGGGAAGATAGGGCTTGATATCATAAATACCGGTTCCGTCCATCAGATCGGCCCCGGCCACGTAAAGCACCGGCCCCAGCTTTGGATCGTATTCCAGCTTTTCCAGCCGTACGGAGGACAGGCCGATATCATTGGGTCGAAAAGGGGAACGGGTCGCGAAAACGCCCATGCGCTTATTCCCGCCCAGACGGGGCGGCTTCACCGTAGCAGACCATGAATGGCGTTTTGTACCGGAAAACTGCCAGAGAAGCCAGATATGAGAAAAACCCTCCAGTCCCCGGAAAGCATCGGGATTGCGGTACTCCGGCTCAAATACGATCCTGCCTTTCAGCTCCTCCACCAGCCCGCTCTGACGCGGAATACCGAATTTGGCCGGAAAATCCGTATGAATATGTGCAATAATTTTCATCATCCATCTATTTCTTCCATCTGATCCAGCTCAGATTCCATGACCTGATCGAGATCCGCCATCAAACCGATCAGTTCCACAAACTTTTCCTTTCCAAAACGCCCGATCACACGGGAGTAAAATTCCTTCAGAATAGCCTGCTGCTCTTTAGCCGCCTTCATACCGCTTTCCGTCAGAATAATATAGGTTCCCTCCTCGCCTTTTCCATCATGGGTCCAGGTGACCATGCCTCTTTCACTCATATCCCTGACAATCTCGGAAACCTTGTACATGGGAATCTTGAAATGCTCCGCCAGATCCTTCAGATAGATCCGGTCACTGCCGTCTTCCTGAACATCCTTTCCGTATCCTTTTTCAATCAATTTTTCAATAATTTCAATGGTAATATAATTACCGGTGGACATTCTGCTGAAAATCTTTTTCGTGTTCATTGCTCCGGTAAAATACCTTCTGAATGTCATCTCATCTGATAAAAGACCCAGATCCGCATCCTTGTTCAGATTTTCATCATTAATAAATAATCCTTTACCCATACGTATTACCTCCTGAATTGAAAAGTTTAATCATATTTTGTCTAAATAAAAATATTGACAATACCGATTACTGCTCCGATGACCGCTCCCAGGTTGACGATCATCCCCAGCTCATGTTTCATAACAGAAAGAACCAGATTCTCCAGAGCCTCGTTGCTCATACCTGCAATCCGTTCTTCAATAATCTCACGAATCTTAAACTGTTTTACTACAGCATCTGCGTGTTCTTCCACAAACCCGCTGTACATCTCCTGGAGCTTTCCCACCACAACAGGACGGCTGCTCTCCATGTCACCCAGAAACGCTGACGGTTGTTTCTGCTCCTGCACACTGATTTCTTCGTGAACATACACTCCGATCTTCTCACGGCCCTCCGTCTCCACATAGGAAACGATCTGTTCACCGATGGGAGCCGCAATCGACTGGATCGTATCAGGTGTCAGGAACATGGCCAGCAGGGGATTGCTCATCTTTTCGCTGATAAACTCAGTTCCCTTATCGGTAATCACCTGTCCGATATCCATACCCACGATGCCTTCAACAATCTTATCCGTGAGGATTCCTTCCAGAGCCTCTTTCTTCTCCTCATAAGCCTCCGGTCCGGTCATTGCACAGAGCAGTTCCTGTACGGAACAGTCACTGTTTACCAGTTTCTCCAGCTGGCTGTAAAGTCCTTCCGTTATCACTCTGCATGTCTCATCTGCCAGAAGAATGTTTTTAACCTCCTGTTCTCCGAACAGTTCATCTTCAACAGCATTACCCACGGCCTTTGCCAGATCTTTCTTTCTTTTGGGAATAATGCCCGGTGTAAACGGAAGTGTATGACCTCCAACAGAAACCGGATTTCTCGGGTGAAACAGCATCTTCACCGCAATATAATTCGTAAAATATCCTATCACAGCTCCGATTACGGGGCCGGAAAGCATCGAAATAACCGACATTCTGCCACTCCTCTCCTGTACCGGTCCTGACTGCACCGGCCCTGACTGTATCCCTCTTCTGCACAGATCTGCCGTCCCCGACAGAATATCATTGTGCTCTATTCTGTCAGCCAATCAGGTAATCGAGTGCTAAACGGCAGATTAAAAAGAATCTGCGGCTGCCGCCGCAGAGACATAGTCAGGTTTCTTTATAAAAATTTATTAAGAATTTTATTCTACCACTTTCTGGTAATTTGTCAAGAGGGTAATTTGAAAAATCATATTTTACCGAGCCTCTCTCCCTGCAGGGAGTATTTTTCCGGCAGGTATTTTTCCCGGTGAGCACACATCCTGCTGCCAGACAGGCAGCGGCTCCCAGAACCACAAGCACCAGAATCATCAATGCACAGTGCATGAAAAAGGTATCCGGAAGCATCATGATCACCGGATCAGTCACCTTATCGAATATCCAGTAATCATTATTGAAAACAATATGATGAAATGCCACGAAAACCCAGTTCCAGTTCAGTGCGATCAATCCCCCCAGAATCACAGGAATCACAATGGTGACAATACCTGTCAGTTGCAGAAAAGCATATGATTTTCTGCGTATGCGGCGTATCAGGAGCGCTGCACAGATCAGTGAATCTGCGATCAGAAAACGCTGCAGACCCACAAAGATCGTTTTCACTTCCTGAAAATGAATCCTTCCGCTTTCACTCATGGGAAGATCGGGAAATTCCAGTTCGCCCTGAAAAAACATGCTGTTGTAATCGATCAGTACATCATAATTCCTGCGGATCAGTTCTTCATCAAAACCGGAAACCGCCGGTATATCAAGATAATCTACATCAAAATAGTACAGCGGTCTGAAATTCAGCGTCACCACCACCGCAAAACTGATGATCCAGAGCATCAGCAAAATGGAAAAAATCAGGTTTTCAGGCATCAGTACCTTTTCTTTCAAGTCTTTCTTCAAACTTTTTCCTCCTCCGGAAAATACCGAACCACCCCTGAGGCAGTCCGAATCCCATGGCGATTCCAAATGCGATAGCCGCCGCCGTTTCAAAGGTTGCCAGTCCCGTAGCAGCAAACAGCTGATTCTGCCTTGTAATCAGATAATAGGACGTATAGTAGATTCCCGTTCCCGGTACCAGCGGAAAAATACTGACCAGAAGATAAACCGTAACAGGGCAGCAGCGGAGCACCGCCAGTATGCGCGCAATCAATGTCAGGATAAAAGTCGCCGCCACACAGGACAGCACTTTGTTGATCTGTACACCCTCCAGCAGATACAGATAAACGACCCATCCCACCGCACCGGACAGACCGGAAAACAGCAGCTCCTGCCGGGGAGCATCATACAGAACCGCAAAGCTGACCGTAGCCACCATTGCCACAAGAAACTGCACGATCATAAGCCGAATACACCTCCCGTCATTGCTTCATATACGGCAAATGTGGCACCTACGCCCACCGCAATTTCCACAGCTCCCAGAAGCGCGTCAACCATATGAATAAATCCTGACAGATAATCCGCATTCAGCAGATCCCTGATGGAAGTCGTAAATGTAATTCCCGGAATCAACGCCATGATTCCGCCGATTACGATCTTGTCCTGAAGAACCGGCAGTCCCGCTCCGGCCATGAAAAGGCTGACAGCCGTTGTCAGAAAACTCCCTGTAATATTGACCATCAGATTGGAAATCCCGTGTACGCCCGCAAACAGGATCATCTGTCTGAGCAGACATCCAATGAAAAATGTAATCGCCGCATCGATCACCTGTCCGCCGCACAGCCATGCAAATCCGGCACATCCCAGCCCGCAGGCCAGAATCTGCTTTTTTGCGCTGTAATCCGGCAGGGCCCTGCATTCATCCAGACGGTTCCAGGCTTCCATCAGAGAACAACTGTGCATACAGATTTCCCGTGACAGCTGATTCAGCGCCGCAATCCGTGCAAGATGTACTGAACTCTGCGGCACATGCCTGATGATACTGCAGGAATCCTCCTGCCCTTCATTGGCACTGGCAAAAATACCGTTGGACAGAACATACACATTGCAGTTTTCCACCTCATAGGCTTTCAGAATATGTTTAAATGTATCCTCTACACGGTAGATTTCGGCTCCATTCTGCAGCATGGCTTCTCCGATTTCCACCGCCAGATTCAAAATCTCCTTTGTATATGCCATGACACGCGATCGTTATGGCTGAAATGTCTTCAGGGCATCCAGTGTTCTCTGAATCAGTTCTTCCAGTGTCCATCCAAGCATCTCCGCCCCCTGGGAAATCACTTCCCGTGAGCATCCTGCTGCAAATCCTTTGCTTTTGAATTTTTTCTTAACCGACTTCACTTCCAGATCCTGAACACTCTTTGAAGGGCGCATCAGCACGACTGCGCCGATCAGTCCTGTGAGTTCATCTACAGCAAACAGAACTTTCTCCATCTCATGTTCCGGTTTGATATCCACTGTGATCCCATAGCCATGGCTGGCTGTGGCATGGATGATCCGTTCATCCATTCCGCGTTCCCGCATGATTTCCTGAGATTTGATACAGTGCTGTTCGGGAAACTGTTCAAAATCCAGATCATGCAGCAGACCAACGATCCCCCAGAAATCCTCCTCTTCACCGTAACCAAGCTCTTTTGCAAAATATCTCATGGTATTCTCCACGATCTGCGCATGCTCCAGATGAAACGCATCCTGATTAAACTCTGTCAGCAGGTTCCATGCCTCTTCTCTTGTCATCATTCTTTCCTCCACATTATAAACAGTAAATCATTCTTTTACTTTCTGGACTTTCCCTTTTTCAGAATCTCTCTGGCAAAATCAATTTTGCCTTTTTTGTGTTCTTCTTTTCTGCGGACACTGCTTTTTTCTTTTTTCCCGACGGAAGGCGCATATCTTTTCTTATTGCGGCTGTCTCTTTCTCCGCGTCTTCTTCTGCGTCCTTTTTCATCACGGAAACGTCCCTCTCCATCGCGGCTCCTGCGTCTCGGTTCATACTTCTCCACAGGAATATCTTCCAATTCCTCTCCCATGTGAAGCTTCAGAAATGCTGCGGCCAGCTCCAGAGCAGTGCAGTCTTCTTCCTCCATCTTTTCCGTAATCATGCGGGTCATATCCGATAAATCCTTCTCATCATCATGAAGAATTGACGTTACCTCTGTCAGAACCTTTTCGCCCTTCGCATGATTGATATCAGCGGAAGTCGGAAGCGCTCTGGCTTTCATTTTTGTTTTGCAGACACGTTCGATATCCCGGATTTTGTAGATTTCCCGGCCAACTACCAACGTAAAGGAACGTCCGTTGCGGCCCGCCCGCCCCGTCCTTCCGATGCGGTGCACATAATATTCGATTTCCTGAGGTACATCAAAATTGATTACCGCTTCCACATCACCGATATCGATTCCGCGGGCGGCCACATCCGTAGCAATCAGCACATCACAGGTTCCGTTCCGGAAGGAATTCATCACACGGTCACGCATGGCCTGAGAAAGATCTCCATGGAGACCTTCTGCGAAATATCCTCTTCCTTTCAGTTCCTCTGCCAGTTCTTCCACCATTTTTCTGGTATTGCAGAAAATGAGAGTCCGTTTGGGATTGTAATAGTCCAGCAGTCTTGCCACCGCTTCCCTCTTATTTTCCCGGCGTACTTCATAATAATACTGCTTAATGGAAGGAACCGTCAACTCTTTCTGAATGGTTTTGATAAACACGGGATCCTCCTGAAATTCTCCTGTAATATCAAGAATCGCCTGCGGCATGGTAGCAGAAAACAGCACAGTCTGGTGTTCTCCCGGAATCTGGGAAAGGATCGTTTCCATATCCTCCCGGAATCCCATATTCAGCATCTCATCCGCCTCATCCAGTACCACTGTTTTCAAAGAATCCAGACGAATCGTATGTCTGCGCATATGATCCATCACTCTTCCGGGCGTTCCCACAATGATCTGTACGCCGTTTTTCAGTGAACGGATCTGTCTGGTAATATCCTGACCGCCGTAAACCGGAAGCACACGGATGCCCGAAAGATATTTTGCAAATTTGCGGATCTCCTCCGCCGCCTGAATTGCCAGTTCTCTGGTGGGGCACAGCACCAGCCCCTGCAGCGAATCATCCTCTGCATCCACCGTCTGCAGAAGCGGAATCCCGAAAGCCGCCGTCTTTCCCGTACCGGTCTGAGCCTGTCCGATCACATCTCTTCCCTCCAGCATTACGGGAATCGCCTGTTCCTGAATAGGGGTAAACTGTTCGAATCCCATCTCACTGACTGCCCGCATAATTTCTGTATTCACTAAATTACCATCAAGATTCAATAAACTCATTCTGTTCCTCTCTCTCCGCATTTTCTCCATATAAGACAGCAGAGACCGCCGCGTCCGGCTGCCGCCGCACTGTCTGAAAAAGGGCCAGCACTTATTGAAGTACTGACCCCCGAAAAATGTACCTGTTTAATATAACATAATATGACGAAAAGTCAATATGCTGTCGTTACTGTTCCACGGCAAACGCACGTTTTTTACTTTAAACTATCCCCATGTTCGGCATCCAGATTTTTTATAAATTTACATGTGTAGTCTTTTTTTAACTGTACAGCAAACACACCCTGTTTCCTGATCTTCCAGAAAATAAGATTCTTCTTAATTCAGCTTGCTCAGTACAAGATATAGATATTCTTTGTCCCAGCCGCATTTTTTCCGTTTGCTTTTCAGCCCCATCTTTACACTCTTTTCCTGTTTTAACAGGTTCAGGGCGATATGTCGGATCAGATTCATGTTTTCTGCCACATTTTTCGACCGCATCCTGCTGTTGTCTTCGTTAAATGCGATATCAAGACACCAGTGCAGCTGGTTTTCGATCCCCCAGTGGCCTCTCTGGCTGTCTCCAAACGTCTTTACTGAC
>JAQYDI010000025.1 GCA_028724245.1 Lachnospiraceae bacterium | reverse complement strand
GATCTGCTTCCATTGGTTCCTCCAGATTATTTTTCTGGATTCCATTGTACAGGATTATTTCGGATATGTCACCGTTTTCCTGTATACAATCTATCATATTTATCTTTTTCTGAACATCCCTAAAAACGTGCGTTTACCGTGATACTTCACCCAAATACAATCTATAAAAAAGAATCTCCGTCAGATATGATAAACGATATCTGACAGAGATTCCTCATTAATTACCGTGCTTTAACAATCGCTCAATCTGCGCTTTTTCCTCCGGGTTGCTTCCTTCCGGAAAAATCATGGAATCAATTAATACACTAAGTGCTCTATCACCCCAGAATGAACGCATTACCTGAGCATATTGTTTCACGTAATCATCCTCACTGACCAGCGGATAAAAATAAGAAGCACCTTTTTTATATGAGTCAACATACATCTTTTTTCTCAAATTGGAGAGGAAAGTATATACAGTCGTCTCTTTATACTTCTTACCATACTGTTTATCCAATTCTGAAATCAGCACATGAACTGATATGGGCTGCTCTGCAGTCCACAAACATTTCATGACAAGGAGTTCGCAATCCGATATACCTGTGAAATTCATAATACAGTCTCCCCTGGAATTTCTATCCACAACAGTAATACAACAACTTCATGTTACCATACGAAACAACAGTTAGCAATCATTTTTTCCAAAATTTCCTAATTTTTTACTTTGTTTATAAAATTCTGGCTTATTTGATTATACAAAATCAGGTCTTACTCACCATCTTCTGTTACTGTTTCCGTTTCTTCCTGCACACCATTGTTATCTTTAATTGTAATAACAGTATTCCCGGAAGTATCTTTTGAATATACAAAAAAGTTATCATTCTCCAGTAAATCCGGCGGAACCAGAATTTCAATGCCGGATGAAGTTACAATTTTATGTTTTCTTTTCAGTTTCTGTTCTGTCTTTCTGCCCACCATAACAGGAATTCTTGGAATCCGGTTCTGTTCCAGCTTTTCCTTACATACATCTACAGCGTCTTCATTATCTGCGAAGATTTCTTCTGCAACTTCACCCATATGAATCCTTCCATCTTCTTCCACTTTTTCCGCCATTGCATTCCGGTAGGCAAAAACCTTCTGCTGCACATCATCCCTGTAGCACTGGGAAATCGTATCCAGTATGACATCATCAATGGTATCCAGCATCTCCTTTTCAGAATGGCTGAGACTGACTTTCAGAATATATTCAGCCATAAAATTCACCGGTTCATCATGATTCACATAATGAACCTTATCAGAAACCAGAACCCTCTGCATGTCCAGATTTATAATAAAGAATTCATATCCTTTCTGAGAAGATCCAGGAAGAAGACTCTGATTCAGTTTCCATGCAATTCTTCCATCTGACTCAACCGCATTCATAAGTCTTGATTGATAATCCAGTTTGAAAAAAGCGATTACATTCTGCTCATCCATCAAAACCCATACAAATACACCGCATCCGGGCAGAAGAGAGGAGTTCTCCTTCATAAGTGAAAACATCTCATCAGATATAATGTTGACAAATGATTCAAAACTTTCCTCCTGCTCCGGAAGAATCTGCATCAGATAAGAATCTTCTTTATAAACAGCAGGTTTTGCCTGCATGCTTCCTTTATTATGCATAATCAGTTTCGTAATATATCTGGATATCTCATCATCGCTGCCCGGTATAAACTCATTATATCCTGCAAAGGGCTGACGGGGATCCAGATTGCATAAAAAACACTTTTTAATAATAATATCCGATTTCATCTTTTCATTGGCATAAGTATTCCTCCATGCCTTCCTCCTGTCTTTCTCCCACACTGTACAATTCATGCGCACATAAATTCTTCAAGTAGTTTGCAGTATAACACATAACAAAAAATATTGCAAGCGTTTTTAAGAACATATGTTTTATTTTTATCTTGACACATCTTTCCTCATGTGTTACACTGAATACACTTCTACAGTTGGTAATTCAGTATAAAGGAGGCAGTTTCATGGCGATACAGCATACCCGTTTTATTCACTGTGCAGATATTCATCTTGATTCGTGCATGGAGACTCATCTGACAGCACTTCAGGCCCAAAACCGCAGAAAGGAGTTGCTTCAGACATTTTTACGCATGGTAAATTATGCTGATCAACATCAGGTTCGCGGTATTCTGATCTGCGGCGATCTGTTTGATACCGGGCAGATTTCGCCCTCCACGTTTTCTGCACTCCTTCACACAATTCAGGAACATCCGAAACTTGATTTCCTGTATCTTCCGGGTAATCATGACAATCTCTGTCTGCCTTCTCTCCTAAGTGATATGGACTGTCCGGACAATTTCTGGCTGCTTCAGACTTCTGATACGATTATAACTCCTGATTTCATGCCGGTTTCTTCCATATCCATGTACAGGGAATCCGTAACTTCTCCGGGTACCGCATGCCGGACAGAACAGTCCTCTCTGACGGCTCACACTGTCGCTGAAAAAAGTTATGGTCCCATTACCATAACCGGATTGACAGACAGCATTTCAAAGCTGCCTCCTCTTTCTTCTTCGCAGACTAACATTGTCATGCTTCATGGACAGATTGACAGCAGCAGCTTTCGCAGAGATGATACCTGTTTTCATTACTCACTGAAGGATCTGTCCGGTCGGAATATTGACTATGCTGCTGCCGGCCATATTCATCGATATACTTCCGGTCGTATTGACAGCCGTGGAGTTTACTGTTACAGCGGCTGCCTTGAAGGACGCGGTTTTGACGAATGCGGCGAAAAGGGATTTATTATACTTGATATTGCGACTGATGAACACAATCATCTGTCGAACCTTGATTTTCAATTTGTTCCTTTTGCCTCCCGGTATTTTTTTGATATTAAGGTTGATATTACAGATTCAGCCAGTTACCCGGATATTGAACAAAAGGTGGCTGCTGCACTTTCCGGAATTGATTCAGAGCATCTTGTCAGGCTTAAGCTTGGCGGATCAATCAGTCCGGAACTCAATTTACACCTGAACTGGCTTTTTCAGCAATATTCCGAAGATTTTTATTTTCTTCGTATCGAAGATCACACACAGCCATTGCTTCATTACGAAGATTACCGTTACGACAGTTCTTTGAAGGGTGAATTTATCCGTCTGGTACTGTCCGATCCAGATTTAAAAGAAGATGATAAGGAAAAGATTATCTTGGAAGGTCTTCGCGCGCTTTCCGGAGAGGAGATTTTACTCAGTCAATGAAACTGCTTCGCTGTAATGTTGTTAATTATGGATGTCTTCATGATTTTTCGTATGAATTCAAAGAAGGAATCAACCTGATCAACCAGCCCAACGGATGGGGCAAAAGTACTTTTGTTTCCTTCCTGTGCGCCATGCTTTACGGCCTTGATTCAACAAACAGACGCAATATTCAGGATAATGAACGGAAACACTATTTTCCCTGGCAGGGCGGAATTTTCGGAGGTTCCATTGAATTTGAAGTTTCGGGAAGGCAATATCGCGCAGAACGCTTTTTTGGCCGCCGTGAAAAAGAAGACACTTTTACACTGTATGATTTGAAAACCATGCTTCCCTGTCAGGAATATACTTCCCGGCTCGGTTTTGAGTTATTTGCCATAGATAAAAGCGGTTATTTAAAAAGTACCTGTATCCCGCAGGGAAAACCTGCTCCGGAATATAACGATACTCTGGCAGCACGCCTGACAGGACTGACTCAGTCTTTGGACGATATCAATCGGTACGAACAGGCTGTTGACGCACTCGATAAAGCCATGCGTTTTTATGTAAAAACAGGAAACAGGGGAGAAATCGCGTCCCTCCAGCAGGAAGCAGATGCAATCTCTGCTCAGCTTCAGAAATCTTCAGAAGCAGCACTGGAATTGTCTCATCTGAATTCTGATCTGACCATTCTGAATGAACAGAAACACAGCATCCAGAATCAGCTGGAACAGATTCGGAAGCAGATTCGTCACTTTACTGTTCTGGAGACTCAATCCCGTTATAATCTACTGAAGAACCAACTTGCCGAAAAAGAGTCCGAACTGGAACATCTGGATAATTTTTTTCATGACCAGTTTCCCTCTGCGTCCGATATAGATGCCTGCCTCCAGTCCTGCCATCGTTTATCGCAGCTGCAGGTACAAATTCAACGCGAAGCATTGAATGATGCCCAGTTTTCTGAATTTACCATTTTACAGGCTTTATTTGATTCTGCTGATGAATCTTCAGCAGAGAATTACAGCTCTGAAAATCCCGTTTTCTGCAGCTCTGAAAAGATTTTTTCTGCCGGTCAGCAGCAGATTCTCAGAAACTCACCGGAATATAAAGTTGAGGCTTCTGTTTTATTCGCCGCAGGCGACAATTCAGCAGATAATACAGCAGAAGATTTTTTCATGGATGAATTACCGGATACAATAACTGTTCACCGGGCCGAAGATTGTTATAAACAATATCTTTCCCTGATTTCCGCCCGGGAAGACAATAAGCGAAAAGCAGATTCTCTTTTGGAGCAACTGGAACATCTGAATACAGAACTGGAACTTGAATACCGGAATATTTCTGACTGCCACCGGAAACTGCAATATCCAAAATCAAATCAGAAAGAGCAGCCGGATGAAAAACGGCAGATTCTGAAGGCTTCTTACTTCCGGTTTTTCCTTCCGCTGATTGCTGCAGCAATCAGCTTTTTCACCGGATATTTTGCAACACCTGCCATGGGATGTATCGTTTTTGTATCCACTTTGATACTGACCGCTTTTTTTCTCCGGAATCGTCAGATTCAGCTGAAAACCGAACTTCAGCTTCGCTCTGAGAACAGCAGCCGACTTGAAAAGCAGCGTACAGAACTGCAGAAAAAACTGGAATCTGCAAAAGTGTCGATTTCTGCTGTTTCCAGCGAAATCGACACTTTCCAGCAGCAACTTCTGCAGTTTTCCCGACAGCTTGGTTTTCCTCAGAACGATATTCCTGAACTAATCAGTGAATATCCTGCCCATCTGACGCAGATAAACAGCTTGCTGAATCATCAGCTTCTGATCCGTCAGAGACAGGAAGATAACCGAAAGAAACAGCAGCTGTTTTATAACCGTCTGAAATCAAAGTATCAGGATTATACGGTACGTCTTCAACATCAGAAACAACTTAAACAGCATATTTCCGATTTGAGAAAAAGTGTTGCCGACTATCTTTCTCCGTACTTTTCGGTTACGGAAAAAGATACTTCATCCACATTTGAAGTGAAACTTCACGAGTTGAAATCAATGGTAGACTCTTATAAAAAACTGCTGTCTGAAATGCATTCCGCATCTCAGAATCTGAATCTGTTTTTAAACGAACACCCGGATTTTCATAATCAGGTTTTCGACAATGAACGGCCTCATCAGTCTCCCCAAACACACACCTCACTTTCAGAACTTCAATTGGAAGAAAGCCGTTTACGCAGCCAATACGCTGACTGCATACAAAAAATCAGTCTCTGTCAATCCCGGATTCAGCAGCTGCAGAATCTTGCATCAGATTATCCTCTTCTTAAGGAAAAACTGTCAAAATCAAAACAGCAGATCTGTGAGTTTCAGGAGCGCTATCGTATCCTGTCTTTAACCAGAAAGTATCTGATCAAGGCCCGGCAGGATTTCTCTGACAGCTATCTGAGAAGTATTGAAAAAAATTTCAGACATTATGCAGATATTCTTCAAAAGGATCTGCTGCAGAACACCAGCATTGATTCCAATTTCCGTGTACTTATTTCTGATGGCGGAATTCTGCGCGAAACCGGCTGGTACAGCCAGGGCACCCGTGATCTGATTGATCTCTGTCTCAGACTGTCAATAATTGAAGATCTTTTTCCTGACGAAGCTCCATTTCTTGTACTGGATGATCCATTTGTCAATCTGGATGAATCCGGTCTTCAATGTTTGTCAGAAATTCTGCACAGCATAGCAGAGAAATGGCAGATTATCTATTTTACCTGCCATTCATCACGCAGCATCTGATTTTTTTGCAGTTCTGCTGAGCAGAACACATACTTTGTCTGCCATTTATGTCAAGACAGAACAAGATTCTTACTTGACACTGACAAATCTTGTGATTATACTTAATTTAATACATTTGTAACTGTTTAAAACGGCAAAGTTATAGTTGTGCCATTCTGAACAATTACATCATTTTTAAGCTGAAAACAGCAGAATGGAGATAATAATATGGAAAAGAAAAATATTGACTGGGGCAACCTTGGTTTTGGTTATGTCCAGACAGACAAAAGATACGTTTCCAATTTCAAGGATGGCTCCTGGGATGAAGGTACCCTTACTTCTGACCCTACAGTAGTTATCAATGAATGTGCCGGCGTTTTACAGTATGCTCAGACAGTATTTGAAGGCTTAAAAGCGTATACGACAGAAGATGGTCACATCGTTACTTTCCGACCTGACCTTAACGCAGCACGTTTAAAAGCTTCTGCGGAAAGACTTGAAATGCCTGCTTTCCCCGAAGACAGATTTGTTGACGCCATTGCTCAGACAGTAGCTGCCAATGAAGCTTATGTCCCCCCTTACGGTTCCGGCGCAACCTTATATATCCGCCCTTATCTTTTCGGCACCAATCCCGTTATCGGAGTAAAACCGGCTGATGAATATCAGTTCCGTGTATTTGCTACACCTGTTGGTCCCTACTTTAAAGGCGGCGTTCGTCCCCTGACCATTCGCGTTTCTGATTTTGACCGTGCAGCACCGCATGGTACAGGACATATCAAGGCAGGTTTGAACTATGCTATGAGTTTACATGCAATCGTATCAGCCCACAAGGAGGGCTATGATGAAAACCTGTATCTGGATCCCGCTACCAGAACTAAAGTTGAAGAAACCGGCGGGGCCAACTTCCTCTTCGTAACAAAAGACGGCAAGGTTGTTACTCCCAAGTCAAGCAGTATTCTTCCTTCCATTACACGCCGTTCTCTGGTTTATGTTGCAAAGGAATATCTGGGTCTGGAAGTAGAAGAAAGAGAAGTCTATCTGTCCGAATTAGAAGACATGGCTGAATGCGGTCTTTGCGGTACTGCTGCAGTAATCTCTCCCGTCGGCAAGATTGTTGACCACGGCAAGGAAATCTGCTTCCCCAGCGGCATGACCGAGATGGGTCCTGTAACCAAGAAGTTATATGAAACATTAACCGGTATTCAGATGGGACGTCTGGAAGCTCCCGAAGGCTGGATTAAAGTAATCAAATAAAACTGCCATATACCATTTGGATATTTTCCCAGTAGATATACTGGCTGTCGCAGGCAGAGTCAATAACGGCCCTGACAGCAATCCGTAACCAGAACACACCAATGTATTCTCTGATTCCGGATTGCTGTTCAGGACTTTTTCACTTTTCTCTGATTTCTTTATTCCACTTTTTCCATTTCGTTGGTTATACGCTGGATATCCAGAATCAACTTTGAAGTGTGATAACCATCTGCCGCTGCATGATTAACAAATACAGATAATGGAAGATATCGTTTTCCTTCTTTTTCATAAAATTTAGCAAAGTTAATAACCGGAAAATACATTTTTGACGGTCCCGGTGTATCATGCCCGAAACCAGTTAATGTAACCCAGGGAGCACAGGATATGGGACAAAAATTATCCGGACGCCCCGGTTTTGTTTTTACCCCTTTTATATCCTTATATTTCTCCATATCCCCAATACAATTATTATAAAAATTCTTAAAATCCGAATCATATTCCGACCATATGTCAGAAAATGTGCAGTCATCCTTGTGGAAAATGGTATACGACGGGTGGCATTGTTTATAAAATCCCAGCACATCATCTTTATATGCCATTCTGAATTCTTTATTCTGATTAACAGCTGTCATGATCACATATAAAAAAGATGGAAAAAAACGATACCCGTTTTTCTTTACCCACGCATAAAATGTGGTAATATCAATATCCGTATTCATATGATAACTTGTTCTTAACGTATTGGTATAATATGCAAAATGTTCTCTGCGTTCCCACTTTTCCATATCAATCGGTTCAAAATCTGTATTCACCATTCTTTCACCTCCCTGTTTTCCTGTAAAAAGCTGAAAATATATCTCCAGTATTGTTTCTGGATTCTTGTCGGCGCCATATAAATTTCATGTTTGGTATCTTTCACTAAAATCAAACGCGAATACGGTGTTTTTTCTGCAAGATCTATCTGTCCGCTTCGCGACACCAGATGATCCTGCTCAGCTGTAAATATGCAAAGAGGAATCTGTATTTTCCGCTTTTCTTTTTCAATCTTTTTAACTGCCTTCAATGATTCATAAAGCCATGAGTAACTTCCTGCATTATTTTGAAATTCCTGGCAGGATCGTTTTTTATTAAAATAATATTCATAACGTTCTCTGCTGGAACAGGAACTCGTTTCGAAAGAATTCCCCCGTGGAAACGGAGCCTGCCCTGCAATATACTCCTCACCTCTCCCTGTTTTTACCATGTAGCATGATATTGCTTCTGCCTGAATTGACGGCATCCCCAATTTAATATCCAGCATAGGAGCTGTCAATACAGCTTTGGCAATTCGGCCCGGATACATCTGAAGGTATCTTACCGCAATTGCTCCTCCCATAGAATGAGCAAATATGTAAAACGGCAGTTGTGTCCCTGCCTGGCTTACCGCAATTTCTTCGATAAATCCCCGAAAATCTTCTACATAATCGTTAAAATCATTTATGTGTGTCAAAGAAAAATCTCTTTTTTGCAATTCTCTTATCGATCTGCCGTGTCCTCTGTGGTCAAGAATGAATACATTATAGTGTTCCTTTAAAAAGTAAAAAATAACCTCTTTATACTTTTCCGCACTTTCTGTAAACCCATGTGCTATAATCACCGTACCGGCTGCATCTTCTGCCATATAGCTTTCATAATACAGATATTTACCCGGCTCACGCTCATATCTGCCATTTTTTCCAACACTGACCAGATACGGCTCCACAATTGTCTTCATCTGTTTACAATACATCTCATCTTCTATACAGGGATATGCTTTTTCCCGCTCCAGATTTAAGCATATTTTTTTCATTTTCATCCCCCAATCCGTTCCCTTTTGTAATACTTGTAACTGTTCAGAGCCAAGCAGGTTTGCACAAAAAGTGTGACAAATGATTACATTCAGGAGCACTTTTTTGTGCAAATCTATCTGGCGAATACGCCACGCCGAGGAAACACACAGTATTTTTGAGGTTGGCTCTGAACAGCTACTAATACTTAATGATAATATAACACAAAAAAGCTGAAAATGCTTTCATAATCGCACTTTCAGCTTAAAATTAAATTATTAACAGTTGTTTTTTTATAATTCCGGTTACTGTATACGCAATTGAGAGAGAACTTCCTCAAAACATACACCATCCGTCAACGGAATATCCAGATCAATCGATTTCTGAATACACTTTTTAATAAATCCAGAAGCTTTTTTGACAGATTTTTCAAATGGAACACCGTTTACTGCATCTGCAGCTACAATTGCAGCAAAAATATCGCCTGTTCCGGATCTGGTGGAGCCAATCTTATGAGTCCGCATAAATGTCCCCTTATATCCGCTGTCTTTTTCACATTCATCCGAATCATAACAATAGTTGGCTATAAATTCTCCCTGAATAATTCCTGTTATAACAACCTTTTTCGGTCCCATATGCTGCAGTTTCTGTGCCAGTTCCTGAATTTCAGTTTTTTTCCATCCTTCCTGACGATAATCTGTATCTGTCAGAATACAGGCTTCTGTCAGGTTCGGCGTCAGAATATCTGCATAAGAAGTCAGCTTTTTCATCTCCTGACACATCTCTTTTGTGTACGTAGCATACGGTTCTCCGTTATCCCCCATAACAGGGTCGATCAGAACGATCGTATCTTTCATCCGAAACTCTTCTATAAACGCTTTAACAATATCAATCTGCTGTTTTGATCCAAGAAATCCACTGGTAATGCCATTAAATTTCAGCCCCAGCTTTCTCCATTCCGCAATATACGGATTCATATAATCTGTAAAATCCTGAAAATAAAAACTTTCAAAACCCGTATGATTGGAAAATATCGATGTAGGCAGCGGGCAACATTGTATTTTCATTGTAGAAATTATGGGAAGTGACACCGCCAGAGAACATCTCCCAAATCCTGAAAAATCATTTATAACTGCTATTTTTTTCTGATGATTATGTTCATTTGAATTCATATTTCACACCTGTCCCCTGAATCCTTTTTCGTATCAGCTATCATAAACGTTATGTGTCTTTTTATAAATAGCCAGTTTTATTTATTTTAATCAGGACAGTAATATATCAATCGAACAGTAATGTATCAATCGAACAGTGACATCTGAACATAATCCATATTTCTGGGAGCAGTACTGCGTACAAAGTTCAGCAGATCCGATTTGCGAATCTGTCCTGCATGCACTTCTCTTTCAAAAATAATATCTTCCATCTTCAATTCATGAATTTCCGATCTATTCTCCGAAATAGAAAAGAAATGTACTTCTTTTCCTTCCATAACCGCGACAGCAATATCTGTCAGGATTGCCTCTGAAATGGGACCGAAAACCCACAATTCATCTGCTGTCCTGATCAGTTGATGACAACATTCCACCACCTCATCTTTCTCAACAGAACCATTCATATAAAAACCGTAATTCATAAACGGATTCACAGCAGCAACCCCCTGTTCAATTGCAAACTGCATAACAATTTCCTTTGCATAATACCAACTCTTGGAGTGTGTCACATAGACCATTTTCCTGTGAGTCCGCTTTCCCTGTCTGATTCTCAGGCGTTTCATATACTGTTCCAGACGCCGTTCTTTTTCCTCCATTACAGCCTGAGCACAAACACCCGCCGCTAAAACATCATCACGATGGATCAGAACATCCGCGTCCAGCGTTTCACCACCGCATTCCATTAGAACACAACCATTATCAAAAACGATATTTTCTATCTTCTTTTTATCTAAAAGCTCTGCATCCAGCTCAGATTTCAAAAATATCTCCAGCCGCTTCGTTTCCGCATCCGTATCCGGATTCTCAATGCCTACCTGTGCTGCCAAATGCTGATATATATCATCTGTTAAACGCCTTCCCTCATCTGTAATCTGATACGGAAATGTGTTTTTCCCTTCCTGTATCTGAAGCTGTTCCTGTACCTGAGATTCCAGTTCATTTGCATCCAGAAATACAAAATGAATTCGGTTTCTCTTTAATATATAGCCTGCAAATAATGCTGCCAGATCATCTCCAAGTATGGCTGCCTCATATCTGTATGAATTCTCCATAATCAAATTTCTTTCCCGATAAACATTTTTCTCAATAAGTTCATCAGCCGATTTTATTTTTCAACCAATGCTGTAATAGTTCCGACTGCCTGTACCATTTCTTCATTATGGTATTTCTCAATTGTTCCTTCGTCGCCTGCTTCAGCCAGCTTTTCATCCACCGGCAGTTTTGCCAGAACCCGGAGATTGCTTTCTTCTGCAAATGCTTCTACACGGCTCTTTCCAAAAACAGGCATTTTCTTTCCACAATCGGAGCATACAATATAACTGTAATTTTCGATAAGGCCAAGAATTGGAACACTCAGCTTATCCGCCATCTTACACGCCTTTTTTACAATCATGCCAACCAGTGTCTGCGGAGAAGTAACCATGATAATACCGTCCACAGGCAGAGACTGGAACACGGTAAGAGCTACATCACCGGTTCCCGGAGGCATATCAATCAGAAGATAGTCCAGTTCCCTCCACAATACATCAGTCCAGAACTGTTTTACTACTCCTGTGATAACCGGCCCTCTCCATACAACGGGCGTATCTTCTGCCTCTAAAAGCACATTCACAGACATCATTTTTATACCGGACGGCGTCTCCACAGGCTCTATTCCCTTGCCCTTTCCGCTTTTAGCTACTGTGTGCATACCAAAAATCTGAGGAATAGACGGACCTGTCACATCTGCGTCCAGAATACCCACCTTGTATCCCTGACGCTGCAGTTCTACAGCAACCATTGACGTCACAGAAGATTTACCAACGCCGCCTTTCCCGCTGACAATTCCCACTACATGTTTAATATGATTCGCAGGATTTGCAGGAAGTTTCATAATTTTCTTTTTCTGTGCACAGCTCTTACAATCCTTTTTGTCACATGTATGGCTGTCACAGCTGGAACAACCTGTATTTTCTTTATCTTTGCTCATTTCTTCCATTACTTTTCTTATTCCTTTCTTCTCTTTCTGAATATCCGGACTTCGTTCTGCCTGTACAGATCCCTTCAAACTTTTACTGCTTTAATCGTCTTCTTCCAAAACCTGAATTTCCAGATAATCAAAGTCTACTGTTTCAATAAAATTATCTTTCCCGAAACGACATTTATTATGGCGTTTAAATTCCTGAATTGTTGACTCCAACCAGATTGGATTAGCCAGATCATATGTCAGACATATTTCTTCGACCCCTTTGAAAATCTTTCGGGTACGATTCAGATCACTTTCGTCGCAATAAACCATATCCTTCAACAGGTGGTTATTTTTCATTAATTTTCCCCATAAACGGAACATCCCGTATCCTCCTGCCGCCTTGTTCAGTAATTTCTGTTTTGCTATAGTATAAATCGAAACAGATTTTATGTAAAGAAAAAGCTCAAGATTTAAATCAGCAAAACGGATTCTAAACACAAAAGGATGCCAGATAAAAAAGAATGTCAATCAAAAAGGGCAGCCTTCACACTGCCCTGATTATCCTGCACATTATCATGCACCCTGTATTTATATTTTTCTCACCAAATCAAACATATAAAGATCACCGCATACATATATCAGGCATACATGTATCAAAAATCACACAAAATACTCCCGCAGGATATCATCGATAGCCTTTTCATCCTTTGCGGAAAAATGATGTTTTTTTTCATTACCAAGGCTTCTGTCACGCCCTGCTGCAATCCGTTCAAGACTTTGTCTCAGATACTGCAGGTCTTCCTCTGTAAAATGACTTTCTTCCTCTGCATCTGCAGCATTTTTTCCAACAGATTCTGCTTCGCTGTGTCTGTCCTGTGAATCAGAATAAAATGATTGTGACGACACCGTTCTCTTCTTTCTGCTCTCGGTTTTTCCACTGTCCATTCTGCTGTTTTCGTTTCTGCTGCCGTCTGCTCTGCCCCTTTCTGTCCTGTCCGCTTTGTTTAATCCCCGTTCTTCCTCTCTGGAATTTGCCAGACGCTTCGCCATCGTATTGGTAAAATACTCTTCCAGCAAAACCTGCAGCTGGTTCTGTGCATATTCCATGTCAGACAGAATATAGATTCCAAACCCTGCCACTGCACAAAACAATGTAACTCCCAGTGTGGTAACCACCTGATGCGCAGAAAAACCTTTGATCTGCTGCATCATGGTTACAGCGCCCCCGAAAATCAGACATAACAGAGCTGCTTTCTGAGAAGCTTTTCCTGCTTTCTGTACATGAATTCCCAGAAAGCGATTACCGCTCAGCTGCCTGTCCACAAATAACGGTACATTATCAATTCCGTTATTTACACGGTATGTATTCTCAAATCTGTTTCTCATCTGAAGTAAAAATGAATGCCGCGCACTCATCATATTTTCGGTCTGATTTATCATTTGTCGGTAATAAATGCCTGTTGCCCATGTTCCCAGAATACCCAAACCGGTAATAACCGCCATGATGTAAACAGGAACTGACGATGCCAGAAATCTCTCCACTTATAATACCTCCTGTTTTTAAGACCTTCAGATTTTTACGAATGTAATTATACACTTTTACAGGAGTCTTGAAAAGACGAATCTGACTAAAATCGTACGACAAATAATCTCATATTCCGCAAAATACGTATTACAGATTCTCCGCAATTTCCAGAATCAGATTAACACTGTGTGTAATTGCCTTTGCTTCAAATTCAGAATAATCCATTGTTGCACTGTCATCTGCTTTATCGGAAATCGCACGTACAATCAGAAAAGGGACATTATTCAAAAAAGCTGCCTGTGCAATCGCAGCGCCCTCCATCTCACAGCAGTAACCGTTGAATTTCTCAATCAACCAGTTTTTTTTCACCTTATCGGATATAAACTGATCTCCGCTTACAACACGCCCAATATGTACACCTATTTCCGGATTCACTTTTTTACATGACTTTTCTGCAAGCTCAATCAATTTTTCATCCGCTTCAAATACAGACTGCTCCATTCTTGGAATTACTCCCACCGGATATCCGAAACCGGTAGCATCCATATCATGTTGAAGTGTATCTTTCGAAAGAACAATATCTCCAATATCAATCTTTGTCTGCAAAGAACCTGCTATTCCTGTATTAATAATAGTATCTGCCTGATAACAGTCTACCAGAATCTGTGTACACATACCGGCATTTACTTTTCCGATACCACAACGGACTACCACCGCGTCTTTTCCGGAAAGTTTTCCTTTGTTGAACTCCATTCCTGCTCTTGTCTCAATTTCCACATCTGTCATCACATCTTTGATTCTGCTGACTTCCTCATCCATAGCTCCAATCACTGCTAACATATTTTATAAACCCCTATTCCTTTCTGTAATGTATTTTTCTCAAGTATACCTGCCATTTTTTCATTCGTCAACATTGCCCCGGGTTCTGTTTCTGTGCTATAATAGTTTCCGCAACTGAATCATACAGCTGCGTCGCATAAGAGCGAACTATTTTTACATAAATTAATTCAGGAGGACCTATACAATGTTTCAGTACAAAACCAGCGGAACCTGTTCATCCGCAATCACATTTGATGTAAAAGACAACAAACTTGTCTCAGTACAGTTTACCGGAGGATGCAACGGCAATCTTCAGGGAATTTCAAAACTGGTAGAAGGAATGGATATTGACGAAGTAATCAGCCGACTGGAGGGAATCCGTTGTGGATACAAGCCCACATCCTGCCCTGACCAGCTCGCTGCTGCATTAAAAACCTATAAAGAAAAATTCTCTAATTAACGCTTCGGTAAAATTTTTATCGGAGAATTCCCGGAGGTATATGCATGAAAAAAATTATTTTAACCGGCGGTGGTACAGCCGGTCATGTTACACCCAATCTCGCTTTATGTCCGGAATTGGAAAAAAACGGTTTCGAAATCAGCTACATCGGCTCTTATAACGGTATGGAAAAAGGTCTGGTTGAAAAAGCCGGTATTCCTTATTACGGAATATCTTCCGGTAAATTGCGCCGGTATTTCGACCTAAAAAACTTTACCGATCCTTTTCGTGTTATAAAAGGATACTTTGAAGCCAAACACCTTATGAAAACTCTGAAACCAGATGTTGTTTTCTCAAAGGGCGGTTTTGTGGCAGTTCCTGTTGTTATAGCAGCAAGCCGTGCAGGAATACCTGTTATTTCTCACGAATCTGATATGACCCCGGGGCTTGCAAACAAACTCTCTCTTGCTTTCTGTACTAAAATCTGCTGCAACTTTCCTGAAACGATCCAGTATCTCCCTGAAGACAAAGCAGTCCTTACAGGCTGCCCTATCCGTGAAGAACTGCTGACCGGAAACAGAGAAGCAGGCTTACAGTTAACCGGATTCAATGATTCCAAACCGGTTCTTCTGATCATGGGCGGAAGCCTCGGATCCGTAAAAGTAAATCAGGCAGTTCGAAGTATTCTCCCTGACCTTCTGAAAAATTATCAGATTGTGCACTTATGCGGTAAAGGAAATCTTGATGAAACACTCACCTCCATGCCTGGTTATGTCCAGTATGAATATATGAGTGATCCATTAAAACACCTTTTTGCAATGGCAGATATCATTATCTCACGTGCGGGAGCCAATGCAATCTGTGAGCTGCTCGCACTGCAAAAACCCGCTTTGCTGATTCCGCTTTCCGCTGCAGCAAGCCGTGGAGATCAGATTTTAAATGCCCGTTCATTTAAAAAACAGGGATTCTGTGATGTACTTGAAGAAGAAAATATCACAAACGAATCACTTTATCAGGCAGTTACTTCCCTGTATCAGAATCGTGAAACCTATATTCAGGCAATGAAAAACAGTAATCAGTCCAATGCAGTTGACCGCATTGTATCTCTGATCAAAGAATCCTGTCTTTAATCAGTTTTTATTGATATGTTTTCTGCATGAATCCGTAACTGTTCAGAGCCAGCCTCAAAAACACTTCCCGGCTCCGAACAGTTACACAAATCCATTTCCTATTCACAGGTTCGCATTATAAAATACTCCCCTTTTCTACAGCTCTGCTCTTATCCTTTCAGCAGCATCTTCCATCTCTTCTGCTGTCGGATTCCCGGGCTTCCATTCAATTACTTCTTCTCCACCTTTATATCTGGGAATCATATGCAAATGAAAATGCATAACAGTCTGTCCTGCCTCTTCTCCATTATTCTGAACCAGATTCAGACCATCACACTTCAGCCCTTTCATCATGGCTCTGGAAATTTTACCTGCAAGAGGAAGTACACTTGCTGCCGTTTCCTCATCCAGTTCCATCAGATTCGCATAATGATTTTTCGGTAAAATCAGTAAATGTCCATCCGAAGCTGCACCAAGATCCATGATAACCCGAAATTTGTCATCCTCATATACCGTTTTTGAAGGAATTTCTCCTGCTGCAATTTTACAAAAAATACAATTACTGTCTTTCATAACAGACCTCCTTATTCTCATCACCGGTAAATTCACAGCAATGCAGCAGCAATACATTAATATTAAATTTCGTCTGCTCCATTCCCGCCGGTTTTCTATGATTCTTATTATATCACATCTGACAGTTGCTGTGAACGGATAATTTCTGATTCTTCTGTCTGGAAGATAAATACAGCCTCTGCAAAACGCACTTCATCTCCCTGCTGCAAATATTTTTTCTGTCTTTCACCAAGCCGTGTGCCATTAATAAAAGTACCATTCGTTGAACCAAGATCTGTAACACTGCACCCCTCCTGATCCTGACTGACTCTTGCATGAACTCTGCTGATACTTCTCCCTTCCAGACATACATCTGCAATTCCACGTACCTTTCCAATCATCATTTCCCGATCTTTCAAAATAATATCATGAAACTTTTCCTTATCTTTGCTGATCAGAACCGGATTATGCGCCCGGAACAGCTCCGGTTCACTCATAATAACGGTGGCAGGGATAGTGCCCGCAGTTTCTCCTGCAGTCTTTTCAGAATCTGCTTCAAAACAGAATTCATCATATATGCAGTTTTCCTTATTCTCGTACTCAGAATCCAGCTCAGAAATATTTTCCCATCTGTCCTCTGCAACACAGCTTTCTTTCTCACATTTTTTCTGTTCCATTTTATTCCATGCTTTTTTCTTTTCAGGCTCCTGAACTTTTACGCGATATGATTCCCAACTGATTTGTTCATATTTCTTTTGATTTTCTTCTTTCAAACCGTTTTCTTTTTGGCTCTGTCCCTGTTTATCATCCCTTTCATTTAATTTTTTACACATAATCCCGGAAAGAAATGTAGAAAAAATACCGCATACCGCCAGAATCCCTGCCACAGCAAACATCCACAACATAAACGCCTTTCCGGACATCTGCGCATGATGTCTGCTGATATACAACAGAATTCTTGCTATTCCATAACCTCCGATTACATCAGGAATATATGGAATGATTCTTTTTTTCAGATGCTTTTCTTCCATTACTCTGCATCTTCTGTTCTTCAGACTCACAGAATCCTGGACGCTTTCCCTGTCATCCGCAGTATCTCCATTATCCTCCCCATCTCTTTCTGAAACACTTTTTTCAGTTTTCCTTTCCTTTTCCACTTTCGGTATCTCACAAAACTGTTTCATCAACTCATACAAAGACACGTTTTCTTCCCGTGATTTCTGATACAGACTATACATTAATATAACTGTTTTCTCGTCCTGATAATCCAGTTGGTTCAGAAAATAATCAAATAACTTTTCCAGAGATTTTTCAAATGTTTCTTTTTTATCCTGGTAAAAGCAAAACTGTATGTTAAAGCAGTCTTTCTCCGTAAAAATATATTCCGGATCAAGAATCAGGCAATCTGTATCCAGCAGATATTCTTCCAGTTTCTGCACACATCTGTAAAGACATGACATGACCGTACGAATTTCCTGAATACTGTATCTTTTTTGTTTCATCCGATCAGCAATTGATTCCCGACATGATATATCATAAAAATATCGGTATTCTCCATCTTCAATAAAAAACTGAACCGGAAGCAGTCCCGTAATATTATTATATTTTATCATATTAATCTGATAAGGAAGTTCCGGTGCTTCTTTGCTTCGAATAACCAGATAACTTTTATCACCGCTTTTCTGGAAAAAAGTTTTTTCTGCATATAGATTTTTTCTTTCCGGCATTATAAAATCCCCCCGCTAATTTTGATCCACATATCTGATAATCTGCGACATGGACCATGTCTGTTTCTCTACCTTTCCTGATACTTCCGGTTCTGTTTCGTTAATAACCATATTCATAATTCCTTTCAACGGAAATGAATATTTATTTTTCCATATAATTGTTGTTTTCAGCGGATTCTCATCCTTTGAATATTCCACATTGCTTTGCCAGAAAAGCTGTCCCTGCAGATTTTCCTGAATCAGTTTTTCCGTATCTTCTGTCTCTGAATATAAAACCTCCACAGTTCTTCCATTCATAACAACCATATCATGTAAATACCCATTAATGACAATCAAAAATATAAAACAGGCAAGAATCATAGGCATAATCAATGTAGTTTCCACCGTTACAGAAGCTCGTACCATTCGCATTTTTCCATACACTTTTTTATTATGCTGCATCTTTTCTCCTTTTCCCTGTTTTTTCCGGATTATGAATTTTTTACAATTCATAAAAGGAAATACACAGTGTTTTTAAGGTTGACTTGGAACAGTTACATCTGTTTTATCTTAAACAGATACGCAGGAATCCTACACCTGTAAAATAACTGCCATGATATACGAAGCAGCCAGAAAAGGGGCAAAAGGAATCTCATATTTCCATCCTCTCTTTTTTTTAATCACAAACAATCCATATATACATACCAGCAGCATTGCCGCAAAAACGATCATGAACGATGCCCAGAATCCCATATACACACCTGTTCCCAAAATCAGAAAACCATCTCCTTTTCCAATTCTTTCATGCGTACAGATACTGATCAATAAAAACAGAAGGCCCAATACAGCCCCTGATGCCATATATGTCCACTCCCTCTGTTCATACCATGCTGCCATCATACTGGCTGTAATAAACACCTCCGCCGCTGCCATATGAATTTGTTTTTTCCGGATATCTTCCACCGTACACACAATCATGCTTCCAATCATCATTCCAATCAACAGGATATAAATACAATTCTTCACTCATCCACCTGCTCTTTTTTTACATTTGCTGCAAATATGCCTGTTCCCGATTTCATTTTTATCAATCTGTATCACATTCCTTTCTATCGCACTGCATCCGTCAAATGCATGATACCTGTTCCCATAAGAAGTAATGTATACGATTTCGCTTCTTTCCGGCCGACAGCTTTCGCATGCATAATAAATACATCCATCTTTATTTCTTAAAGTATCCAGGCTTTCAGCCGAAACGGCCCTGATTTTTATATCAATATAACTGCAGTCCGCATATAAATGATATACAGAGCCGTTCGGTGTCACATAAACTTTGTTTGTACCCGCCTTTGTATTTTTCAGTCCGGAAGTATCATCACCAATCCAGATTCTTCTGCATGTCCGCTGTATCACAGAAATTTCCGGCATAAGAAAGAATGGTACTTCTATTTTGTAACTTACCACCAGAGCAATTGTTTCACCATCTTTCAGAAAACTGCTTCTCTCAAAATGCAATCCACCGGAACCATTTTTTATCCACGAAGCATCCAGATATTCTTTTCCCAGAAGCCGAATCACATTGTTTTTTGCATATGCATAATCCAGTCCACACTGAATATATGACAGACTTCCATCCTCATCATGGCAGTCTCTTACTGCTGCGTATGCTGCCTGGGAATCTGCCGTCTGTTCCAAAGCAGACTGTACTCTGATTTCAAGGTTCAGCACCATATAAAGCTGCATCATACAGACAAAAAACATCAGAAACAGGAATAATGACAGCGAAGTTTCTACAGTCACTGAGGCTTTAAGTGAAGTTTTAGATTTTTTACCCATACTTTTTCAATTCTTTGTGTTCATATGTATATCCAGAAACATCTCCGCTGATCTTCAGGCCTCCTGTAAGAAAAAAAACGGGCTTTACAAGAAGCGAAAAATCAGCTTCCAGTGAATATACACATTGAGATATTCGAAAATCAGGATCCTTCTGACAGATATTCCACTGGATAATATCCAGCGCTCGGAACATATTTACGTTTCTTGAATGAAAAAACAGCAGCACTCTCAGGTATTCTTTATAACTCATTCCTGTTTTTCCCGCAGAATTTGATTCCCTGGTCCAGTTCCGATAATCCGCAGCCTGTTTGAGAGAAAGATTCCAGCTTTCTGAAGTTTTTATAAAATCAATGTTTTTCCCATTAATAAGCAATCTTACATCAGATACCGCCTCCGCATAAGCCCACGCTGTAAGCAAAACCATGGTCATTGCCTGTATAAATGCAGCATTCCCCGTCACAGCCAGCATTGCTGCTGCCGCGGTTCTTGCCTGCTGCTTTTTAACTTCATTGGACAGCAGATACATTAGATTCATTGCCTGTCTCAAATATATCAGTTGATTAACAACTGACTTCAGATTTTCTTTATCAGATTTACTCTTCCCCAGAATATATTCCAAATCATAATTTCCTTTATCCTCATAGCACTTTATATATTCTGTCAGATAAATATTCAACGCCAATGTATCTTTCGAATTATCCACAGCTGTTTCAAATAAACCTTTTTCGTTATTTGCCGTATTTTCTTTTTTCCCAAGAGACGGTAAATCCTTCATATCAACAGTTCGTGCGGACAATTTTGTCTCATTATCCACAATAATCGGAAAAACTCCTCCTGTTATCAACTTCTGAACAGTTTTTAACAGTGATTTTCCTGAAAAACCCGCTTTGCTGTCCACTTCTGTTTTTGCTGCCGTAATTTCCACACTGCTGCACTTGCCAATTGCATTCTTCGCCTGCTGCAGCATCTTTTCCACATTTCCATTCAAAATCTCCTCCTGCGAAAAATCACCTGATGACGGAATCTGAAGCGACTTCAATTGTTTCAAATTCTTTTCTGCCTGTTTTCGTGCTGCTGCAATCTGCTGATAGGAATCTCCTGATTCAGAAGTCATATCCAGAATTGATTTCAATTCTTCATACAGCGTTATTCTATAGGATTCTTCCAACTCCTCATCCTGCAGTTTTTTGTTAATATCCTCCAGCCCGGCATTGACCTGTTCCGCTGATTTCTCATATGATTTCAGATTTTCCACGATTCCCTCCAGCTCCTGTTCCAGCTGCTGTTTATCCTTTGAAAGCGTATTAAGTTCCTTTTCCAGATTATTCTTCTGCTGAAGAACCTCATACTCTGACAGGATTCCCTCCTTCCTCTTTTCCAGCACAGTTCTGTATTTCTCCGCCGCTCTTAAACTGGAAACTGTATTCCGTTCCAGTTCTTCCATCCCTTCTCCTGTTAGATTTGCTTTCTCCGCCGCTTTTGATATCCAGGCACTCATATCCTCTATTTCGGCTCCCTGCTCCATAATGAGGTTCATATATTCTGCAGTTTTTCCACTTTGTGATAGCTTTTTTAAATTTCCGGAAATAGAATTCTTTACCATCGCAACCATATCACCTGCAAGGATCTGATTAATCTCTTCCTGAAATGCCTTTCCATTGTCATCTGTCAAATAAATCTTATCTGATACACTTATTGACTCTGTACCGAAACGAAGATGATTCGTTCCCTGCGAAATCGTATCAGTCTGTTCATACAATTCCATTTCATCTTTCAGTATCTGTACAAAATCCTGTCTGTCATTCAGAAAAAGGAGTTTATAATCATCATACAGAGACTTTTCAAAATGAGAAAATAACGTATACATGGCAGCTTCACTTCCCATTCCTATCTGGCCTCTTACCGCTGACAGGTGTGCTGATTCCAGTGATACAGTGACCAGTGAAATCAGCACTACCAGCAACAGGCTAAGAAAAACAGTAATACTTCCGTTATATACTCTGTTTTTCATAGGCATTTCCCATATTAATAGATTGTTTTAGCCTGTTTATTAATACTGGAAAAGATATTGTTTACCAGAGTATTCAGCTGACTTTTAAAAATAACTACCAGTGCAATCAGCACCACCAGTATCAGAATAATTTCCACCACACCGACACCATCATCCGAACATAAATGCTTTCCAATTTTTCTTAAATTTTTCATTTAATCCCCCATTTCTTTTGCAATAACATTTTTTAGATTCATATCCTTTCAGATTATTCTGACATACCTTAGATACCAAATGACATCAGAGACGGAACCATGATAATCATCAATACCAATGCAAATAATACCATCATGGGCATCATCAGTCTGGTACCGGCCAGTTCTCCTTCTGACCTTACCTGCCTTTTTCGTTCTTCCAGTGCCTGAATCCGTTCACTCTCCAGCAAAGCTGAAATACTGCCTCCGCCCTTTTTCAGATTCTGTTCAAGAAGACTCCCCAGCTTCAAATACATATGCTGCTCACATCGTTTTCCAAATTCCAGATACGCCTGACCTTCACTGATGCCGGTATTCATTGCTTTTACTGCTGCATCCATCTCTTCCAAAGCAAAATGAACTTTTCCATTTTCTGCTTTTTGAACCTGATAATCCTGTACCATTCGTATCCAGGCACTTCGCACCGGCATTCCTGCCCGTACCAATATCAGCAATTTTGAAATGATCTCCGGATAATCCGCTTTCATTTGCCGCTCCCTTTGCATACATTTCTCCTTTACAGCTGCCTGCTGTCGGTACAGAAGCAGAAAAACTACCGCTGCAATCAGAAGCATGATACCGGCTGCTGCACCTGAATTCTTTTGCATGACATACTGCACCTTTTTACCGTTAAATATATGCGGCAGCTTCAAGTTATCGTCTTCCATGCTGTCCTCCTGCATCTTTTCCAGATAAGACTGCATACTCAGCGACTCATCTGACGCATATTTCACAATAATCACCGGTAATTCAAATGTTCTGCTGTACTGCGCATGAGACATGATCAGGTATAAACTTGATTCGTTCTCTCCCTCTCCGGCCTGTTCCAACAGTATTTCCCCTTTCTCCGTAATCAGATTATAATCTGACGGTTTCCATGAAATATCTATTGCGTCCCATGCCGGGTCTCCCTCAAAATCCAGATCTGTGCGCACACACTGAAGCGATTCATTGTCACCTTTTACCTTTTCTTTCAATATGTCGTAATAAGCTTCAAATTTCTGCTGCGCTTCCTTCTCTGAATAGATCTGCGGCTCCAAAGTTAGATGGATTTCTTCCTGTATCCCATCCTCATTCTCCACCTGAAATGAATATTCTTTTGCGGAATCTCCATATTCCGGTCTCTGCAGCACATAGTCACTTATCTTCTCTGATTTTTGACCTGAAACTGCTGCAATACCGCACACCACAAGTAAAAACAGACTTCCTGCCAGAATGACCGCATATTTCTCCGCCTGATATTCCATCCATTCCCGTGAAACGTCTTTTTTCGCATAAATCTGCTGCAGCCTTTTGTAATTTTTTGATTCCTCTGCACCAGACAGATGACAAATTCGGCATAAAATATTCTGATACAGATAATATCCTGATGACTTGACCCATCTGATCAGACAAATCCGATCCTGAAAAAATTCACTGTTCACTCTGCAGGTAACCATAATATACAATAAAATCAGAACTGTTCCTGTTATCCAAATCAATCTATCATATTCTCCATCATATGAAACTGCCAGATAACTGCAGCAAAATAGACAAACATACACATCGCCATAAACAGCCGTCCCGCGAAACCACTGTATAATATTGCGAGAAAAGATGGTCCTGTCACGTTCATGTACCAGATAATCGCTACAGGAATCACATCCATGACATATGCTTCGTACCTTACCGATGTTGTCACAGACAAAATCTCCGCTTTTACAGTCAGACGATCCTCAATTACTCCGGCAAGCTTCTGTATCATATCCGGCAGATTCCCCCCATACCTTCTGGTTACTTTTATAACTTCTGTAAAATTTCCTACTTCCTCAAGCTGACTCCTTTCTGCAAGCTCCTCCAGCAGCTGATTCATGGGAATATTCAGCTTTTGTCCCCATACTACTTTTTCAAACAGAGATACGATCATACTTTGGCTTCCATATACCTCCCTGCTGATTTCAAGTGCATCCTCAAAAGCATGTCCCAGAGAATATCCTGCCTGAAGAGAAGATGCCATGGAAAGTATCGCATCTTTAAACTGGATTTCCAATTGATGTTTTTTCTTCCGTATCATTTTTTCTTCTGCATACTTTATATACAGCATCATAACGGGAAATGTAAAAATTATTCCCCATATTTTCTGAAAAAATGTAACGGCCATCAAAAGACTGAGTCCTGCTCCCACCATAAAAATGCATATTTTTTCTTTCGTATTACATGCAAACAGTCCTTTTTCCTGCTTTCTGCAGTTTTTCCTCATTAACCATCCGATTTCCCGTTCTGCAGATACATTCTTTTTCTCTGTCATACTCAAAAAGCGGTTGAATACAGATTTCCCCATTTATGCAGCCAATTACCTCCTCTACCGAAACCACTTTTCTGCTTCCATCACGAAACCGCTCCAGGTGAACCAGAATATCAATTGCCGAAGCAATCTGAGACTTAATAGCCGCAAGGGGAATATCTGCTGCCATCAATACCATCATTTCCAGACGTGTCAGCATATCTGCAGAACTATTTGCATGACCGGTAGAAATACTTCCATCATGCCCCGTATTCATCGCCTGGAGCATATCCAGCGCTTCTTCAGAACGTACTTCCCCCACGATGATACGATCAGGCCTCATTCTCAAAGCAGTGCGGATCAGATCCCGTATTCTGATTTCATTTTTTCCTTCCATATTCCTGTTTCGTGCTTCCATACGAACCATGTTCGGAATATCAAGTTGAAGTTCTGCTGAATCTTCTATCGTGATAATTCTTTCCGTTTCCGGTATATAACGTGAAAGCGCATTTAAAAATGTTGTTTTCCCGGCACCGGTTCCGCCACTGATAAATATGTTATATCTTGCTTCTACCAATTGTTTTAATAATGCTGCACATTCTTCAGAAATGGAATTCTTTTGAATCAGCTGTTCCACTGTAAACTGTTCCGGAAATTTGCGAATCGTTACCACGGGACCATCCAGAGAAACCGGTGGAAGTACAACATTCAGACGCGATCCGTCGGACAATCTGGCATCTGCCACCGGCGTTGTTTCGTTTACCACTCTATTGGCTGAAGATACCATTTTCTGAACAATGTCGTTCAATTTATCCTCTGAAGAAAAACATTTTTCATATCGTCTGATTTGTCCGGACTGCTCAATAAAAATATTCCGGTATCCATTAATCATAATTTCTGTCACCGATTCATCTTCCAGAAGTTCTTCAATAATATCAAGACCTCTTATTGCATGAAAAATATCCTTTCTGTACTGCATCTTCTGATTGAGTGAAAAATGCTGCAGCCGTCCTTCTCTGCAGACAATTTCGTCAATATTTCTCAGCAGAACATCATCTGAAACAGCCCCGTAATCATTCAATTCCATCATAATCTGTTTCTTCAGCTGTTCCATGACGTAATCCATCCCCTGACCTCCCTTATATATAATATTTCTCCAGAAGTTCCTCTGCTGCCTTCGCCTGATCACTCCATGCAAGTTCTCTGTAATAATTTTCAATATCCCCTGTTTCAAATGCCGGCGGCAGTTGAATCCTGTGAATTCTGGCAGAAAGCCTTTTCCATTTTTCTGATTCCATTACACTCTGCATATGCTGATCAAACATCTCAATCTTGCATCTGGATATGCAGTCGTCCAGCACAGGCATAAAAATACAATCACTCTGTTCCAGTATTTTATGAATATTCTCCATCCCTTCCGACAAATCCATGATAATATAACGATACCTGCTCCTGTGCTTCAGCATGTCTACCAGACGGCACATCTGATCTGAAGAAATCTGCACCAGATCAGCCACTGTTTTGGATGCAGCAATATAGGATAATCCCTCCCATATCTTTATATAGTTTTCATATTCCGTAAAATCCCTGAAAACAGTTTCCTTAGTTCGAAGATTATTTTCACCACTCAAATGATAAATTAATTCCGCAAGATTCTGATCTTCTCCTGAAAAGACAGCTGAATAATGATCCATACAAACCATCAGAGATGGTTCTCTCTGATTCAGAATTTCTGTCAAAATCACTGCCAGAGATGTTTTTCCGCACCTGTTTACAGGAGAATACACCGTTATAATATATCCATCCTGTGCTTCGTACTGTTTCTGCACTCCATACATCTCCTGTACACCCAAAAATGTTCTGCAGTTTGATCCAGCCTTCAGGTTTTTCTTCTCCCGATTCTCCGGTATCCTGTTTCCTGCAAGAAGCTGCCTGATCAGGGTAAATAATTCAACAGAAGATTGATACCGGCTGATTCGAAAACCAAAGTCACCGCTTTTTTCCATACCTCCCTTCTCATCTGATAATTCCAGAATATATCTTGTATGCTGCTTTATCACCTCCATCTGCCGGCTTGTGTCTTTACCTGTATCCACATGCTGCCCCTGATTGAAATACTCCTGTAAAAACACTCCATCTGCAATCAAAATATCCAGACTATGTTCTTTCAGATATTCAATCAGCTGACTGCCGTCAGAGAAAGTCATAATCTGTAAAGGAATATCTGACTTATGCATAAAGGATTCTGCCAGCTTTTTCATATATACCGCATTAGAATCACATATACCTATTACACTATTCATTGTATTTCACTCCTTTTATTATCATGTGTGATATCAAGTATGTTATGCATTATAATCATCTACATCTGTTTTGTCAATATATAATCCAATATTTCATTTTTTCTTTAGAGGTTGTTTATTTTCTTTATTTTTCTTATTGTTGCAAAAAAAATCGTTACGTAATATAATGTGACATATAATCCGCAACTTTGCGGCCAGCTCTATATACACAGAGTAAAAGAAGGGAGTTACTATGAAAGCTACTGGATTTCTGTCTGAGATGGATCGCTACCTTTTCGGGCACGGTACACACTATGAGATTTATAAAAAATTAGGTTCCCATTCTGTTAAGATTGGTAAAAAAACAGGGATTTATTTTGCAGTCTGGGCGCCCGATGCTAAAGCTGTCAGTCTTGTAGGAAATTTCAATAACTGGGATACATCAAAACACCGCATGACGCCTATTCCCGAATGCGGAATATTTGAGATATTTACAAATGATATTGAAATCGGTGAAATATACAAATATGCAATACGCACAGCTGATGACCGGATTATTTATAAAGCTGATCCTTATGCTAATTCTTCAGAATGCAGACCCGGTACAGCTTCCGTTGTAACCGATTTAAGCAGCATAAAATGGAATGACAAAAAATGGCTCGAAAAACGAGGCAAAAAAAATTCTCTTGAGATCCCTGTTGCAATATATGAAGTCCATCCCGGTTCCTGGAAAAAGCACCGCGATGAACATGGCAGCTGGTATTTTACTTACCGCGAACTCGCCAGCGAATTAACGGAATATGTAAAAGAAATGGGATACACTCATGTCGAGCTGATGGGAATTCCTGAACATCCTCTGGATGCTTCGTGGGGCTATCAGGTTACCGGCTATTACGCACCGACTTCCCGATATGGAACTCCGGAAGATTTTGCTTATATGGTTAATTATCTTCATAATAACGGAATCGGCGTAATCCTGAACTGGGTACCGGGACATTTTCCCAAAGATGCCCACGGACTCGCTGAATTTGATGGAAAACCCGTTTATGAATATGCTGACCCGGCAAAAGCTGAAAATAGCAAATGGGGAACTAAGGTATTTGATTTCGGCAGAAATCAGGTCTGTAATTTTCTAATTGCCAATGCATTATTCTGGGTTGAGCAGTTCCATATTGATGGACTTCACATGGATTCAGGTTCTGCTCTCGCCGGCGATAATCAACAGGCTGCTGAATTTTTTAAACACTTGAACAGTATGATGCACAAACGAAATCCCGGTGTAATTATGATTACCGGCGATTCAGAAACAAACTCCAATGCTACAGATACTGTTCAAAATGGCGGACTCGGTTTTGATCTGAAATGGAACACAAAATGGATGAATGATTTTCTGGAATATATGAAATATGATCCCTACTTCCGTCAGTTTAATCATAACAGTATGATTTCCTGTGTTAAAGATGCTGAGCAGAATCAGATTATTCTCCCTGTTTCTCATGATGATGTTGTTCATCAGAAAGGTTCCATGTACCAGAAGATGCCTGGTGATAAAAAGTCCCGTATTGCAAATCTGAAAGTTGCATATACATATCTGATGGGACAACCCGGTAAAAAATTACTGTTTATGGGACAGGATTTTGCTCAGGACAGTGAATGGGATGAAGAAAGACAGTTGGATTGGTATCTTCAATATGATCCTCAGCACAGACAGCTCCAACAGCTGCTGCATGACCTTCTTTTAATTTATAAAAAATACAGTTGTTTACACGCAGATAACCGTCCTTACAGCGGTTTTGAATGGATTAATTCCACAGACAATAAACGCAGTATTTTCAGTTTTATCCGTACTGCTCCAAAGTCAGGTACCAATCTTCTGTTCGTACTGAATTTCACACCGGTTTCTTATCCGGAATATGCCGTTGGTGTGCCAAAAAAATGTAAATATACTTTAATACTCGACGAAACACGCGGCCTGATTTCCAAACCTGATACGACAGATATTATTACGCCTGTCAAAGAGATTTGTGACGGTCAGTCCTATCGACTTTCATATTCTCTGCCGGCGTATGGTATTGCTGTTTTTAAATATTAATAAATTAAGCAACATATACAAAAAGCTATGGATGTACAATATTTTGTATGCCCATAGCTTTTTTATATAATCCAGTATTTTCCTGTTTCAAAAATTATAAACTCAAAATTTCAATTGCTTAAAAGAAATTACACAGCATCTTAAATCAAAAAAAGAAGTATCATCCGATACTTCCTGTACTTAAAATGAGACACCGGGGACTCGAACCCCGGACAACTTGATTAAAAGTCAAGTGCTCTACCACCTGAGCTAGTATCCCATACCTTATAAAATGCCCAGAGCCGGAATCGAACCAGCGACACGAGGATTTTCAGTCCTCTGCTCTACCAACTGAGCTATCTGGGCATTGAGTTGCGGGGACAGGATTTGAACCTGCGACCTTCGGGTTATGAGCCCGACGAGCTTCCGGACTGCTCCACCCCGCGTCATTATTTAATTCTGGATTAAATCCAAGTGGGGGAAGGTGGATTCGAACCACCGAAAGCATAGCTAGCAGATTTACAGTCTGTCCCCTTTGGCCACTCGGGAATTCCCCCATAACAATATATTATTTAATTTTTAAATGGGACCTATAGGGCTCGAACCTATGACCCTCTGCTTGTAAGGCAGATGCTCTCCCAGCTGAGCTAAGATCCCATATAAACGACCCAGAAGGGACTCGAACCCTCGACCTCCGCCGTGACAGGGCGGCGCTCTAACCAACTGAGCCACTGGGCCATCTTTTTGATTGTACCTTCAAAACTGCAAATCGACTTTAATATCTTAACATCCATGATGATTTCTGTCAAGACTTTTTTGTCTTAACTTTCCAAACCAGACCATCCACCAGACATTGGTCAAGCTGATGACCGATTAGTAGCAGTCAGCTCCATACGTTACCGTACTTCCACCCCTGCCCTATCTACCTCGTCGTCTTCAAGGGGTCTTGGATATCTCATCCTGAGGG
>JAQYDI010000024.1 GCA_028724245.1 Lachnospiraceae bacterium | reverse complement strand
TTCTTTGAATGACATAGAGTTTACCTTCTTTCCTAAGATATCTCTATTATACATCAAATAAACCCTTTAGGTGTGTATTTACTACAAAATATATGAACTTTTCAAGGTGCTATAGAGGGGATTTTGACCCCAACATCATTATATTGCAGTATCTACTATCTCAATTAATTTGATTAATATTATAGCATCTCTCTCCAGAATATTCTTCATACTTAAGTATTGTTTTATTCAAAAAAATTATCATAAATCGATTCCTATTTTAGAAATTAACACCATATTCTTTAGAAATGAACCCAATATATTTCCTTTTTCATCTGTCCAAACGCTTCCCCCAGCCACCCCACCACCCACCAAAAAAACGCTGTCTCAATCTTTCTTCCATTTTTCCAGATTGATGACAGCGTTTTTTTCAGATTTCATTTTCCATCAATTCCTCAAACACCCGATGTATCTCCGGAAATGACCGTTTCAGAGACAGCGGGCGTCCTTCTTTGTTGAGAAAGCAGTGACCGGTTTCCCCGGTGCAGCGCACCTCGTGCGTTTCCTTATCTTCAATAGTATATCCCAGCTGCAGTCTGATTCCGTTGTAGGAAATGACTTTTACATGGATCAGTACCGTATCCGCGTAGTGGGTCATGGTTTTATATTCGGCGTTTACCGTCAGTACGGGGCTGATTACGCCGCATTCTTCCATTTTGTTGTATCCGAATCCTGCTTTTTCCAGTATATAGGTCCGTGCTTCTTCAAACCAGCGGATATAGTTGGAGTGATGAACCACGCCCATCTGGTCGGTTTCATAATACTGCACTCTGTGCTCATAAGGTTTAATTTCCTGCATTCTGACATCCTCCATGTTCTTCCAGCCAGCGCATTGCTGTGTAGGCGTATACGGCGCTGCCTCCTGCCAGTGCTTCTTCATCAAATTTCACCATGGGATGGTGCTGGGGATAGCAGTAGCCTTTGTCGGGCTGGCCTGCTGCCAGGGCAAGCATAACGGAAGGAACTTCCTGACTGACATAGGCAAAGTCTTCGGAACCTGCTGATTTGGAGGAGCTTCCGCCTCCGCCCATGGCGTTCAGTTCTGCTACGGAGAATGCTTTTCCCGGTCCCAGGAGTTCCTTGACGTATTTTTCGCAGCTGAGTGAGACTTCTTTATCATTGTTCAATGTGGGACAGCCGCTGGTAAATGTGACTTCTGCTTCGGCGCGGAAGGTTTTAGCCACGCCTTCTGCAATTTCCACCAGACGTTTTTTGATATAGTCACGGACTTCCCCGTCATAGGTGCGGAGGCTTCCGCCCATAGTAACCACATCGGGGATTACATTGGGGGCTGTGCCCGCATTCATGCTGCCGATGGTCAGTACCGCCTGATCCACAACAGAGAGTTCTCTGGTGTGGATTTCCTGAAGTGCGATCAGGATGTGCGCCGCTGCATTCAGCGGATCGATTCCTGTATTGGGCATGGAGCCGTGGCAGCCTTTTCCTTTGACCTGAATCCGGAAAATGTCCGCTGCCGGTGCGCTGACGCCGGGTGAAGATACAATGACGGTTCCCGCAGGAAAAGGCATGCCTGCCATGACATGAATCATCAGAGCCGCATCCACGTCGGGATTTTTCAGCAGGCCGTTCTCTATCATATCGTGGGAGCCTTCAAATATTTCTTCTGCGGGCTGGAACATCAGCTTGATCGTACCCTGGATTTCATCTTCATGCTGTTTCAGCAGTCTTGCTGCTCCCAGCAGCATGGAAGCGTGCATATCATGTCCGCAGGCATGCATTCTGCCGTTGGTTGATGCGAAATCAACATCTGCCTCTTCTTTCACAGGCAGCGCATCCATATCGGCGCGGATCATGAATACCGGCCCTTCCTTTTTGCCGCCGGCAAGTGCAACCAGACCGGCCCTGCCGCATTCCACAGGTTCATAACCCATATCAATAAGCTCCTGTTTCACATAAGCCTTCGTCTCATTCAGATCAAATCCCGTCTCCGGATGACTGTGCAGATATCTTCTATTTGAAATAATCGTTTCCTTCAGCTGTAAAGCCTCTTCCAATAACTGATCTGCTTTCATGGCATTGTCTCCTTTTTATTTTGATTACTAATTTTAACAACGCCCACAGTTAAAACCGTGGACGTTTCCGCCTTCCATCATTGTAAATCTTCACTGGACTTAATTCAATACAGTTCTCATCAAAGATCTTTGCAAAATTTGTTATTGTTCAGAGCCAAGCAGATACATCCGATAACAGGCGACGAATGCCTGCATTCACGAGCCTGTTATTGGATGTATCTATTTGGCGGATACGCCACACCGAGGAAACACACAGTGTTTTCGAGGTTGGCTCTGAACAGTACCTACTATTTCTTCCCTTTATTGCCCCTACTATTCCCCCTGCGTCAGATACGCCGTCAGCAGCCGGATCGTATTTTCCAGGTCCTGCAGATCTGCTGTTTCCGCCGGTGTATGCATATAGCGCAGCGGTATGGATACCAGCGCTGTGGGGATTCCGTCTGCTGCAAAATGAATTTCATCCGCGTCGGTACAGGTTTTTCCGGAGCTGATCTCCAGCTGATAGGGAATGCCTTCCTGTTCGGCGATCTTCATCAGTTTTCGGTTCATCTTTTTATCACAGATGGCATTGACGCAGAGAGCCGGGCCTTTTCCCAGAGATACTTCGCCCCATTCCGCATCCCGCATACCATCATAATCGCTGGTATAGGTTACATCCACAATAATGGCTTCATCGGGGCGTTTTCTCTCAGCGACCCATCTGGCGCCGTGCTTGCTGATCTCCTCTCCTGCTGTGGCTGCGGCCATGACCGTATTGACAGAGCCCTGCTCTCTGACCCGCTTCAGCGCTTCCATAATGGTATAAACACCGGTTTTATCATCCAGTCCTCTGGCCCGGATCCGTCCGTTCTGCAGATGCCGGATCGATGCGTCAAACACCACCGTATCCCCGGGACGGACATTTGACAGGGCTTCTTCTTTTGAAAGCGCTCCGATATCGATCAGCAGATGTTTCGCTTCCATGTCACCATTTTTAAATGCATCCGGATTCATGACTACGCTGCCGTAGAGAATGCCGTTTTCCGTGCGGATCTTCACCCCGTGTCCCGGATAGGTTCGTGTGCGGATGACGCCCGCATTGATCACCCTGAGGAAACCGTCCTCCGTTGCCCCGGTTACCATCAGGCCGATCTCATCAATATGGGCAGCCAGAAGAATCGTCCGCCCGCCCGTTCCGGCGCTATTACCTGCACTTCCGCCGTTGTTCGATCTTCCGCCGTTGTCCGATTCTTTTCCATTATCCGATGTCCTGCCGTTGTCCGGTTCTTTTCCGTTTACCGTATAGATTCCGTCCCCGACGGCATCTCTTTCACAGCTGTCCGCAAATGGTTTCATATGTGCTTCCAGCTGATCCTGCAAAGCAAATTCCTCCCCGGACACGGAATCGGTATTCAATAGCATTTCCAGTAAATTCTGTTCCATTTTCGCTCCCCCTCATCACGATCCATTTTCTTTTTCCATTATTCAGTGATCTTTTTCACACTGTCCCGCACATACAGTCTGGTGGGAACCGTTACCTTCACACAGATGCTGCGTCCGCTCAGCAGCTGATCTTCCAGCATACGCACTGCATGTTCTCCCATGAATTCCATATACAGACGGACCGTTGTCAGGGGAGGAATCATATATTTTGCTGTGGGGATGTCATTAAATCCCACAATGCTGATATCATCCGGTACGGACAGACCCAGTTCATATGCTGCTTTATAACATCCGACTGCCATGGAATCATTTGCCACAAAAAGAGCGGTCGGGAGATTTCCTTCTTCCTGCAGTTCCCGAAGCAGACTGTAGCCGTATCTGGCATGGCACCGTCCCAGTTTTACATACCCGGGACAAAACAGGCCTTTTTCTTCCAGATATTCTCTGAAAATAATATTCCGCGGATCTCTCCGCCGTTCTCCATCGCAGTCTTCTTCCACACAGCCGATAAATCCGATCTTCCGGTGGCCGTTTCCAATCAGAAAGTCGAGAATTCCGGTTACCGCCTGCTCATAATCCACCACAATGGCATCAAACCGGTTCAGATCCGGACAGGAATCAATAAAAACTGCCGGTTTTCCCCAGCTTCTGATCTTCTCCACCATGGTTCTGCTGAAAGTTCCGGAACAGATGATGCCGTCAACTCCGGCAAGACTGTCTTCCGTATCTTCCAGTGCAACCACCTGCTTACGGTGACCTTCTTCCTCCAGACGCTTCTCAATGGCAAGCCGAATGCACAGATAGTAGGGATCTTCCAGCTCTTCCTGAGGTGAATAAGAGTAAAATACACCGATTTTAAGCTTCTTTTTTCGTTTTTTCTGTGCCCTCGGTTCATACTCCATCTCTTCTGCGATCTCAAAAATCCGCTGTTTTGTTTCTGCCTGAGCATTCAATGTTTCATCATGATTCAGCACTCTGGATACCGTCGCGATCGATACCCCTGCCTTTGCCGCAATATCTTTAATTGTCGCCATATACTTACTTCCACCCTGTAATCCATGTTTTAACTGTCGGGACAGTCCGGCTTTGCCGGACTGCTGCTTTTTATCTCTCCTTCACAGCTTTTTTTGCCTGTTCTTTCCGTGGAAACTGAATTTCTGATACCAGAACGGCTGCCAGAATCATTGCGGAACCGATGACCATACGTCTGGTGACATTTTCATGCAGAAGCAGAACCGAAAACAGCATACCGAATACCGATTCCATGGAAAGAATAATTGCTGATTTCGTTTCATCCACATACTTCTGGGATACGGTCTGGAGCAGATAACAGACAGTTGTACTGATGACACCCAGATACAATACCGCCAGCATACTTTTGGCAGAAGGATGAAAATGAAATCCCCCCGTCACGGCCAGACCGATCAGAGAAAGAAGGCATGCCGTGGTCATCTGCAGGAAATTCAGCACTGACGGCCGGATCCTCCCCACATATTCCCCCGTCAGAAAGATCTGAAACGCAAATCCAACGGCACATAGCAGCGTCAGTCCATCTCCAAGACTGATTGAAAAATCACTCTGCAAAGATAATATGCCCGCTCCCACGATTGCCATTCCTGCTCCGATCAGACTTCTGGTTTCTATTTTTTTCCTGTAAATAACCAGTGCGATAAAAGGAACCATCACCACATTGGTCGCTGTCAGAAACGCATTTTTCGATGCCGTCGTATACTGCAGCCCGATGATCTGCAGCGCAAAACCTGCAAAAAGAGCTGTTCCCAGCCAGAATCCGCACCGTACCTCTTCTCTGGTGATCGTCGGAATCTGTTTTCTCCCGAGAAATGTCATCAGCACTGCTGCAATGAAAAAGCGAACTGCCATAATCTGAAACGGTGTCAGCGTTTCCAGTGCCATATCACTGGCCGCAAACCCGCCTCCCCATATAATGGTAACGGTCAGAAGACCTAAAATACCCAGATATTTCTTCATACAAATCTCCATTCTGCCTTCTCCTGTAGACATCTCTGGAAATCCGCTCTTAAAGCTGCATCAGGAGTTCTACAAGGAGTATATCATATTTTTGTTAAAAAAAGGGCATAAAAATGCCCTTTTTCACCCGTCATTTCGTCGGGATTTTACTTTTTTACGTATTTCACAAACCTACTGGAATTTGCTCTCCAGTTCCGACTGAAGGGATTTCATCGTGCTTTCCACATCTTCTCCATTTAAGAAGATTTTGGAAACGGCTGCTCCGATGGAATCGGCTGCTTCCAGAGCATTGGGAGAAATCGGAATATCGGCAACGTTTTTACCGTTTTCAATAAACAGTTCGTAGATGTTGTCTTCTCCGAAGAAAGAGTCGCCCTTCTGGAATATTTCTTCTTCATAGCTGGGGATATAGGAAGGATAGAGACCGTATTTTTCAAAACCACTCGCCTGCAGTTTGGTGTCGGTCATTGCAAATTTACAGAAATCTTTTGCTTCCTCCGCGTACTCTGATTTTGCATTGATAGCCAGATCAGAACCGCCATTGCTGCAGCTGTATTCGCCGCCTTCGATTTTGGGAAGATCCATGACACCCCATTTGCCTTCTGTCTGCGCCCCTTTATCCTTGATCGTACCGATCATCCATACCGCTTCGGGTATACACGCAACAGATTCGTTTACTACAGTCTGTTCATATTCATCCCATCCGTTGTAATCGAGCACAATACCGGAATCATAGATTTTATCCGCCATGGTCATGGCTGCAATGGATCTTTCATCATCCACTATGGGGTTGCCGTCCGCATCAAATACGCCGATACCGAATTCATTGCGGATCATGGAATACAGATTGCTCTTCTTGGGATCAACGGGAATCATCTTAACAGGCTTGCCTGCCGGTGTTGTGCAGACTGCTTCAATCTTTTTACCTGCTTCGATCAGATCATCCCATGTTTTAATATCGTCCGGTGAAACACCTGCCTGCTCAAAATAATCGGTACGGTAGAACATGCCAACCGGGCCCGCATCCCAGGGGAATGCATGTACTTTGTCTTTATAGGTTACCTCTGCCAGCTTTCCTGACAGGAAATCATCTTTGTTGATGGCATCGGACACATCCAGAAATCCTTCCGGGAACTTGTCCGCATATCCAGGAAGAACATCACCTTCGATCTGAATGATATCAGCGATACCATTGCCGGTTGCCAGAGAGGTGGACAGTTTTTTGTAAATCTGATCCGTACCCATTTCTTCAAATTCAAATTTCACATCCGGATGGTCCTTCTGATATTCCTCTGCGGCCTCCTGAAGCTGCATCAGAGCAACGTCCCATGCCCATACCGTCAGAACCTTTTCCCCGTCCTTCGCACCGCTTTTGCCTTTGCCGCCGCATCCGGTCAGTACCATGGATGCCGTCATCACTGCTGCCAGCGCTGTTGCCAGCATTCTTTTTACGTTTTTCTTCATTTTTTTCCTCCTTTGCCCGCTTTTCATTATTTCAGCGTTGTTTTTATTATTTCAATGTCGTTTTTATTCCTTCACTGCTCCGCCCATAACACCTGCTACAAACTGCTTCTGGAAGATCAGGAAGATGATCAGGATCGGCAGGGTAGCTATGGCTGTCGCCAGCAGGATCACCGCATAGTTTTTATTGGTAGGGTTACCGTCCAGCATGGCCAGAGCAATCGGAAGTGTATATTTATCTTCACTGCCGAGGATGATCAACGGCCACATGAAGTTGTTCCACATACTGGTAAACATATAGATAACCAGAGCGCCGAGAGCCGGTTTTACGTTGGGAAGCACGATCCGGAAAAACAGACCGATTTCTCCCACACCGTCGATTCGTCCGGCTTCCAGCAGTGCCGTCGGGAAGTTCAGCATATTCTGACGCATCAGGAAAATACCGAAGGCATTGGCCAGCAGAGGCAGAATCACCGCCCAGTGGCTGTCCGTCATGTTCAGGTCGATCATCATTTCAAACAGCGGAACATACATAACCAGAGAAGGAATCATCATGGAACCCATGATAAAACCGAAAATGATACCTTTTCCCTTAAATTCAAATTTAGCCAGTACATATCCTGCTGCGGAGAACAGCAGCAGCGCCAGCACCGTATAAACAACGGAAACAAACAGTGTGTTCCATATGCTGGTCAGCAGATCGATCTTTCCCGTCAGTATTTCCAGGTTATTCATCAGTTCCGTGCCAATGGTAAGTTTGGGCGGTACGGAAAGGATCTGGTTATTTGTATTGGTTCCCGATACAAACATGAAGTAGAACGGGAACAGTGAGAGGAATGCCGCAAAAATCAGCACAATATAACAGAATATTTTTCCTATTTGTTTCATTTGCCTACTCCTCCTTTGTGGCCTTGAACTGGAATACGGACAGCAGGGCAATGATTACGGTCATCACATAACCGATTGCAGATGCGTAACCGAATTTCAGATAGCGGAAACCGTTGTTGTACAGATACTGTCCCATGGTTATTGTCGCATTGTTGGGACCGCCTTCCGTCAGGATGTACGGCTCATCAAACAGCTGCAGGGTACCGATGGTGGAAGTGATCGTACAGAACAGGATGATCGGCTTGATCATGGGAATCGTAATGTAAAACAGCTTATCCCAGAAGGTTGCACCGTCAATATCCGCCGCTTCCATCAGTTCATTGGGAATCGACTGGATTCCGGCCATCAGAATGATCATGTTATAGCCCAGCCATCTCCAGGTGATGGAAATAACGACCGCAATACGTGCCGACCATTCTCCGTAAAACCAGTTGACGCCCGTTCCTCCGAACATCTCGATCACATAATTGATCAGACCGTGATCTCCGTTTAAAAGAACCTTGAAAACCAGTGCATAGGCAACCAGCGCTGTTACGGAAGGCAGAAAGATCGTTGTACGGAAAAATGCTTTTCCTTTGATGAATTTCTGCTCAATGGCTACCGCGATCAGCAGCGCTCCTGCAATCATGATCGGAACCTGAATGACCAGATAGATCACAGTATTAAACAGCGCCTTGTAAAATGTTTCATCCTTAAATAACGTAATATAGTTGCGAAGTCCCACAAATTCATACGAACCGGAAACCAGTTCGAAGAAACTCAGGTACAGGGACCTTAAAATCGGATAAACCATAAAAACCACAAAAATAACAATAACGGGTGCAAGCATGACATATGGTATTGTTTTCCGATTTATCAGAGGTTTTTTATACATTTATCTCACCTTTACTTTCTTACTCTCCCTGATCAGTGAATCATTTTCCGTGCATTTGAACACAAGCTTCATGGAGTAATCATTCAGCCGGGTTTTATTGGCGTAGGTCTGTTCCTCTCCGCAGGCATTCGTTCCGAGACCGGAGTGTTTTGCATCAATATGTACAATGGTTTCAGGGCACCTCCTGATCTCACCCACATGTTTCGCTTCCTCCAGTGCATCGATGGTATAATCGTGAACATCGAATCCCACTTCACCCTCTGCACAGATCAGAAGGCTCATCTGCTCATCGCCCACTGCCAGCCATTTTACCTGTTCGCGGTGACCGTTTTCCTGAGGCATGGCGTATTCTACATGCATACCATCCACATCGCTGCGGTAAACGCCCATAACCGATGCAGATTTCATATCACAGTAATTTTCCTCCGGTCCCAGACCGTACCACTCTACCCGACGCATTTCACCGGGAAGCTTCATCTCGATTCCGATCCTGGGAATAAACTCCGGTACGAAACTGCTGTATTTGAAACCATTCATATCCAGGTGCAACTCCATGGTTCCATCTGCATAAATCCGGTATTCATAATGGCCCTTGAATCCAAATGCCATGGAAAGCGGTGAAAAATGCGTATCTGCCGACACCCTGACATACGTTTCTTTCTCTGTCTCAACCATCTCCGCACAGAATGCTTCCAGCTGCTCCTGCTGCTTCTGCAGGAAATATTTACCGTGCCAGTCACCGACTTTGTACATATCATTGTCAATGGTGGCTCTTCTCAGATTCAGTACCGGTCCGCTCACGATCCATTCCCTGCCATCCTTTTCATAGCTCAGAAGCTGTCCGGTTACCCGGTCAAATACTGCACGGAACGACTCTCCTGTAATTTCAGCACGGACATTTGTCTCTTTTAATTCAAGCTTTCCGGGCATTTTTCCGGTTCTCTCTGCCTGTCTGTTTTCTTCTGACGTTTCCCTGTATACAGGAAGCAGGAACTGTGCTCCGGCAATTTCATGCCCGCAGGGAGCAAAATCCGTTTCCCGATTATATGAGAATGTCAGATTCAGATAATAATCGGTGTCTGCAAGAACCGTTTCCGGGACATGGGGCAGCGTTACGATCTGCTCTCCCTGCGGTTTGGCTTCCAGCTGATCTATCATTCCTTCCAGATCGATACAGTCATCATGCACGATCCGGTAACGAAGGCATACATCCTCAAGCGTCCGGAAATAATTCAGATTCCGGATCCGGATTTTTCCTTCTTTCAGATCCACAGCCTCTGCTTTCACCGGTGCAATCACCTGCTTGTAATGTACCAGTCCCGTAGAAGGAACCCGGTCCGGTCTCAGAAGACCATCCATGCAGAAATTGGAATTATTGGGCTGATCGCCGAAATCACCGCCGTAGCGATAAGTAACATGCCCCTGTTCATCCACTGCTTCGATTCCGTGATCATACCATTCCCAGATAAATCCGCCCTGCAGCCTTGTGTAGGTATGGAACAGTTCCTGATACTCCTCCAGATTGCCCGGCCCATTGCCCATGGCGTGTCCGTACTCGCACAGAATGTGCGGTTTGCCGTGGCAGTCATTGCTTTCCCCGATCCGCTTCATCCCATCCAGACGTGTATACATGGTAGAATACACATCGGTAATCTCCGCTTCATAATCGCTTTCATAATGGATCAGACGGGAAGAATCCAGACTGCGGATCGCCTCTGCGGAAGCTGTAAAATTCGCTCCGGTGGAAGATTCATTTCCCAGAGACCACATGATAATGCAGGGATGATTCCTGTGCTCCTTCACCATGCGTGTACTACGGTCACAGTATGCTGCTTTCCAGGAGGGTTCTTCATTCAGCCATTCATACTTCTGAATCCATTCAAAACCATGGGTTTCCAGATCTGCTTCATCAATTACATAAAAACCATATCGGTCGCACAGATCATAGAAATAAGGCATCTTCGGATAGTGGGAGCAGCGGATTGCATTGATATTATGCTGCTTCATCATCTTCAGATCATTTTCTACGACTTCGGGATCCACAGTAGCCCCTCCGGAAGGGCTGAAATCATGCAGGTTCACGCCATTCAGCAAAACAGCCTTTCCGTTGACGGTAAAATTCTCACCTTTTACTTCCACTTTTCTGAAACCGGTGCGTACCGAAATGCAGTCCGTCACTGCACCCTGTTTCAGCAGCTGCAATTTCAGTTCATACAGATACGGAATCTCCGCGCTCCATGACTGAACCGCCCCGACTTCTGTCCTGATTGCCGCTTTTCCATCTGTCAGTTTCTCTGCTTTGCAGCACAGGATTTCTCCATCCCCGTCCTTCAGCTCCCACAGAATTTCATCGACATTCTCTGCGGCTTCCACCCGCTGCTCCAGAACCCCGTTTCTGTAAGTGTCATCCAGCGATGCATCCACCATGTAGTTGATCACGCCGCATACCGGTTCGCTGATCAAAGTCACGTCACGGAAAATACCGCTGTACCACCACATATCCTGACATTCCAGATAAGTTCCGTCAGACCACTGATAAACCCTTACCGTAATCTGATTTTCTCCGGTGTGAAGCAGTTTTGTGATATCAAACTCCGCTGACAGACGGCTGACCTTGCTGTATCCTGCATGAATGCCGTTCACCCATACATCATAAGCACTGCTGACCCCGTCAAAGCGCAGGATATTCCTTCTTCCAGTCCATGCCTCCGGCACAGTCACGGTTTTCCGGTAAATTCCGGTGGGGTTTTCCGAAGGTACAAACGGCGGATGGATCGGAAACAGATACCACACATCGGTATAATGCAGATAACCGTATCCTTTCAGCTGCCAGCAGGAAGGGACTTCCAGATCATCCCACCCTTCATCAGCAAACGCCTCCTCACAGAATCCTTCCGGAGAATATTCAGGCGCTTTCAGATACAGGAACTTCCAGCTTCCGTTTAAGGAAATCCTGAAATCATCTGATTCCATCCTTCTGAAATCAGTATGAACTTCACGACGTCCCATCTGCAGAAGCTCTTCATTTTCCCAGTGTTTCTTTTCCCTTATCACTGTTATCCTCCTTCATGTTTTTCTGGTATAAGAATACATTTTTTATTGGTAAATGTCAATGTTTTACTTATATTATTTTACTAAAATCCGTATTTTCTGAGGTTTTGTTCAAAATAAAAACTTTATTTTTATGCATTATCCCCATATATTTCATTTTTATCCGCCAATACAGTTGCTTTAGCCGATGTTTTGTTAGTAAAATTATTTTTATTTTTAACCGGTAATAATTGCTTTTTTATTTTATATCAGGTATAATAACAGAAAAGCTGTTTTATATTTGAAAACGTTTTGCAAATGCATAATGAAGTTTTTGAAAATACAGAATAAGAAAGGTGGTTTTTCATTATGACCCGTGAATTTAAAATTATGGATATGCTTTCCAGATTAATGGATCTTTTGGTATTGAATTTTTTCTTTTTACTGACATCCCTGCCGATCATCACAATCGGTGCTTCTCTGACAGCCCTTTTTTCTGTCAACCTGAAGCTTGTACACGATGAAGAATCCTACATCAGCCGGAACTATTTTCATGCATTCCGTGAAAATTTCCTGCAGGCAACCGCAGCATTTCTTGTTTTTCTTGCAGCAGGCATGATTTTATGTGCCAATCTTGCCATTTCCTCCCGCATGGCCGGACCTTTCCCCATCTTTCTGCGGGCGCTGGCCTCCGTTTTTCTGATAATTCTTGCAGTCTGTTTTCTGTATTACTTTCCGATTCTGGCAAGATTTCGCTTCACTCAGAAACAGATTCTGATGCACATTCCGCACATGATTGCAACACAGTACCCCCGTTTTTTCTTTCTGCTCCTGCTGAATATCCCAGTTGTCTTCCTGTGCATGTATTCCGTCTACACTGCCTTTTTCGTTCTGATCCTGGGATGTGTACTCGGTTTTTCCGCATTTACCTATGCAGAATGTTTTCTTTTCCGGCAGATTTTCCAGCCCTATGAAATCCGGTAACAAATTTCTGCTCTGTGCAATGCAAAAAGACCTGTCATACCGTATATACCATACAGTACAGCAGGTCTTTTCATACATACTCCGTGATCAATCTGCCTCCCGGCAGATCCGATCTTCCGGATCTTCAATCAATTATGCTGTTTCAAACTGATCCTTGCCTACACCGCAGTCAGGGCATTCGAAATCTTCAGGAACATCTTCCCACTTTGTACCGGGAGCAATACCGCCTTCGGGATATCCAGCTTCTTCATCATATTCCCATCCGCAAACTTCACATACATACTTCATAGACGCTCATCCTCCTTCTTTAATATTCGCATCCGTAATGAAATTGCACAACCAGTATAACGCGTTTTGCCGGAAAACACAATATACTGTATGAAAAAAGTGTACTATTCAGACTTTGGCCGGGAAAAGGCAGGCTAAGAGGCGAAACAGCCTCATTCCAGCCGTATTGTGTATACCTTATAAAAAATCGTCCGATTCCCCGGAAAATATCTCCTAAAAAGAACTGGTTTTGCATTTTCATCTGTGGTATGATAAACGGTGTTGCAGTGATTCGCAATCCGGAATGGCATGTCCGAACCGCTGCAGGTTGTTTAAACATACATACTATAGCGAGGTGCAAAAATGAAACCGATCAAAGAAGGTAAAGTACGTGAGATTTATGATAATGGCGACAGTCTGATCATGGTTGCAACCGACCGCATCAGCTGCTTTGATGTGATTCTGAATAATATCGTTACAAAAAAGGGAACGGTTCTGACCCAGATGTCAAAATTCTGGTTTGACCTGACAGAAGATATCCTCCCCAACCACATGATTTCCACAGATGTAAAGGATATGCCTGAATTTTTCCAGCAGCCTCAGTTTGATGGAAACAGCATGATGTGCAAAAAGCTGGAGATGCTCCCCATCGAATGTATCGTCCGCGGCTATATTACAGGCAGCGGCTGGGCAAGCTATCAGAAGGACGGCACAGTCTGCGGTATCAAACTTCCCGAAGGACTGAAAGAATCCGACAAACTGCCTGAACCGATCTACACACCTTCCACAAAAGCAGAGATCGGCGATCACGATGAGAATATTTCCTATGAACAGAGCATCGCTCATCTGGAAAAATATTTCCCCGGCAAAGGTGAAGAATACGCTGCAAAGCTTCGTGACTGCACAATCGCTCTTTATAAAAAATGTGCAGATTACGCACTGAGCCGCGGCATCATCATCGCAGATACCAAATTCGAATTCGGTCTCGATGAAAACGGCAATATCGTAATCGGCGACGAGATGCTCACACCTGACAGCTCCCGTTTCTGGCCCGCTGAAGGATACGAACCCGGCCACGGCCAGCCTTCCTTCGACAAGCAGTTCGCCCGCGACTGGCTGAAAGCCAATCCCGACAACAACTGGACTCTGCCGGATGAAATCGTAGAAAAGACCATCGACAAATATCTGCAGAGCTACGAAATGCTGACAGGAAAGAAGCTTCAGTAAGTTTGACTGAAATCCTTTCAATCCGACAGTAAGTTCGGCAGAAAACCCTTCAATTTAACAAAAATCCCGGATATCTGTTTTGCGGATACCCGGGATTTTCGCATTTAACATGGCGTTTTTCATTCCAACATTTTTTTCATTTCCGGCATCGTTTCAAATCCGTCAGCTTTTCAGTCTCTGCATCCATTTCTTTTTCCGGAATATGAATACGGAAATTCCGAACCGGACACATTCCTCCAGAGACAGGATAAAATAAACCCAGTGCACCGGCAGTTTCAGCACAAAAGCAGAGAGCAGCCCCAGCGGTACACCGAAAATCCATGTGCCGATCAGATCAACGAACATGACATATTCCGTTTTTCCGCCGCTGCGCAGCACGCCTCCGCCCAGAATCATGTTCTGTACCTTGAAAGGAGCGACCACCGCATAAGCGATCAGAATATAGCGGGTAAACATTCTCACACTATTCTCCACCTGATAAACCTTCACGTACCAGGAAGACGACAGAATGATGCAGGCGGATAATACAAGTGATCCCACAAAACCGTAAAACAGCAGTTTTTTTGCCGCCTGATAGGCCTCTTCATATTCTGCATTGCCCAGTTTTTTTCCTATGATAACTGCTGCTGCCTGAGACAGACCGCAGAGCGCACCGATCAGCAGCCCCTGTACCGGATTGCTCAGGGTCATGGCTGCCGTGGCCTCCGTTCCCAGATGTCCGTAAATTCCGGTATATACATTTTCTCCCAGCGACCACATGAATTCGCAGATCAGAACCGGCATCAGCATGGCCGCATACTGTTTCCACTGAAATCCTGAACGGCTCCCCTTCCGGTCTTTCCCGCTTCGGAAAATGTCTCTGTAACGCAGCATCATAACCAGCATGATCAGGAAGTTTACCAGCTGTGAAATCACTGTTGCGGCAGCTGCCCCGTCAGCTCCCATGGCATGGAAACCGAAATGTCCGAAGATCAGCACATAATTCAGGCCCGTATTCAGTACAGCCGCCGCAATGCTGGCATACAGCGGCAGGGAAGCCTTTTCCATGCACCGCAGCATGGCCGACAGCATGGTTGCTCCGGCTACAGGAAGAAACATCCCGCCCAGAAGAAACAAGTATCCAGCCCCGGTCTGTACCGTTGCCTGATCCTTCGTATAAAGCCCCAGTATCTGCTCCGGCAGAAAAAAGGATACCAGCATAAACAAAACCGCAAGCCCTGCAGCCGCCCCCAGATTCACAAAAAAACTTCTGGAAACTTCCCTGTCGTTTTTCTGACCCATATACTGGGAGATCATAATACCGGCCACCGCTCCGATGGCAGATACAACCACATTGAAAATCGAAGAAAATTTACCGGCAAGTCCCACACCTGCCACACTGACGCTGCCCAGCTGCCCGATCATAACCTGATCAATAATGCTGAACGAGGCCTGCAGCATGGACTGCAAAGCAACCGGTACCGCCAGATTGCACACGGTCCGGAAAAATTTCTGTTCCATAACACGTTCCTCCTTATCACATACGCGCCGCCTGTCTTCGCACATGGAAATTCCTGTCTGTCCGACGCGATTCTGTACAGCACTATTGTATTCTCAAACCTGCATAAATTCAAAGGTTAAACGCATAACCTGAAACAAAAATAAAACGGAAAATTTGTGAAAAATCACTGATTTACCGTTCCGTACCATTCCGCTCTGTACCATTACCGTTATCGGGTACTTTCCCGTTCTATTAATTTTACAGGAAGACAGACTTCTGTCTCCGTTTCCTTTTTCTCATTGAGTTCCTGCAGTTTTGCAAGCGCAATCCGTGCCCGCATGAACACATCCTGCCGGACAGAGGTTAGTGTGGGAGATACCATCTCACACATGCGCGTATCATCAAATCCAATCATGGAGATATCCTCCGGAACATGGATACCCTCCCCCGCAAGAAAACGCATCAGCTCCACAGCATAAAAATCAGATACTGCAAAGATGCCCTGATAACCTTTGATGGTTTTCAGATTTTCCCTGTAAAATTCCATCCGTTTTTCCTTCTGCATGGGGATTATCATAAAATCTGCGCCTTCCTTTCCAAAGCCTGCACAGAAACCATCATGACGTTCTTTATCCATACAGATATCATTATCGGATATGCAAAGCACTTTCGAACAACCGCATTTCCTGAAAAAAGCACCCGCCTGAAAGCCGCCATCGTAATTGTCAATGGTAATATTGCAGATCCGGTCGGTGCTGCTGCAGTACCCGTCATAAATCACAAACGGAATCCTCATATGATTTCTCAGATACATATAATCCTGCTCGCAGAAACCGATGAGAACCAACCCGTCCAGATTCCACATGGACGCAAAACGAATGATATCTTCCGGGTTTTTGGTTGTTTTCACCATCATGAACTGGCCATTCTTCTCGATTTCTGCAGACAGGCTGTTCAGGGAAGCTGAAATAAACACATCCTCCAGCGCCCGTCCCTCGTATTTCTCATGGTCATTTACCACCACACCGATAATTCTTGAGGAATTCTGAGCCAGAAGGATACCGGCCATGCTGGGAATATACTGCCGCTCCTCCAGAAGCGCCTGTACCTTCTGCACAGTCCGGTCCGAAACTTTATTTGTCTTCCCGTGCAGTACATTGGATACCGTTGCCGTGCTCAGCCCCAGTTCCTCCGCAATATCACGGATCCGTACCCGGTGTTCATCCATGTACTTTTCCTCCTTCAACAGAGTCAAAAGTCTTTTTACAGTTCCAGCGCATGATCGTACGCTTTTTTAGTTCTTTCATCAAATAATACCCACAGGATTTCATCAAAGGCCTCCGGGTTTTCCTCCACATATTCCCGGACGGCTTTTACGGCTGCTTCCGCTGCTTTCTGTACCGGATAGGAAAAGACACCTGTGGAGATGGAGGGGAAGGCGATGGTCCGGATGCCGTTCTCCGAGGCAAGCCGGAGAGAATTGCGGTAGCAGCTCTGAAGCAGCTCTTCTTCTCCAGAATTTCCGCCGCACCATACCGGTCCCACCGTATGGATGACATAGCGGCAGGGAAGATTGTAGGCACCTGTTATCCTGGCATCTCCTGTCCTGCATCCATTCAAGGTTCTGCATTCCGCCAGAAGCTCAGGGCCTGCCGCACGATGGATCGCACCATCCACGCCTCCGCCGCCAAGCAGTGAATTATTGGCTGCATTCACGATTGCTTCCACAGAATAGATCCGGGTGATATCACCCTGTACAGTTTTGATTTCTGTCATAATTCCATATCTCCTTTTAAATCAGCCGCCCGGACAGGTGATCGATTCAGGAAAGACAATCCCTGTGCATGCAGCCGTGTTTTCTGCAGCAGGTGCAGGTACCGGCCATGCGGGCTCTTTCTTTCATGATAACAAAGAGCTCCACCTCCAATCCTCTGCAGCCGCTGCGGAACTGACTGTAACCGGCAATATGGATCTGAAATACTGTGAATCCATACCTTCCCGTATTCAGAAATCTTCCATAATGCGTACTTTCACACATGTGAAGAACTCTTCCTTTGCGGTCACGAATCACACAGCAGACTTCCGGTTCCAGCCCATCAGGCAGATCCGGTCTGCCTCTTGCTATCAGTTCACCGGTTCCGTACAATTCATCTGTCCCTGTATCCAGTCTCAATAAAGTATTTTCGATTCTGATTCCTGCTGAATCCGGATTATAAATCCGCGCTCTGACCTCCCTTTTCATAAATATTCCCTCACTTTCTGCAAAACCGTTTCCGCAGACAGAACTCACCGCAGCTGTCTGCGGAAAGTCAACAAGGATCGAAAGAAAGGATGAAAATGGAATGAATCCGAAAAGTTGTTCTTTATCTTTAAGTAAACTTATGATATAATTTTAATGTTAATCAATGAATCAGCTTTTCCTGATTCATTCCAGGATCAATAAGGAGATATGCTGACATATATCTCCTTATTTCCTTTCTTTATGCCTATATCCTATCATATCTTCTACGATAATACAGCTGTATTTTCCGTATTTTTTTTGTTTATTTTGCCGTTTTTCTGCATCATATTTATCTCAATTATCAGCATATGACCCTTTATCAGCATTTTCTGCTATATTTTAAACAATTTTATTTTTCTTTTAAGTTGACTTTTTGATGTTTTTCCACTATAATTCTTTATCAGAATATTCTTAATAATCATATTAAATCTTTTTTACGATAATAATATTCTTTAAAAGCATATTATTACTATAAAGGAATATGTTTTTTAAGAGTCATATCAGATCGTATTTTTACATTTTTGCCTGACATCCGTCAGTTTAAAATCATATATCAATCCGGAGGTATACCATGGGACGTAAACGAAAAGATGAACCGAACAGTCCGGTACACGATTATACCAGGCTTGTCACCGGCAAGATTATCCAGTGCATGGAGTATTACTCCATCACACAAAAAGATCTGGCGGAAAAGTGCCATATCTCCCAGAGTACTTTGTCCAAGATCCTGAAAGGCGACATCACACTGACGCTGCCCCATCTGCTCAACATTGCAAAAGCGTTGGACATCGATCCGGGCAATCTGGCTTCCTTTGATGAAATCTCATTCGAAAATGAAACAGGTTCAAAAGGGCCTGTCCAGAAGAAGACATCATCCGGTTCAAAAGGTCTGATCAGAGATCCGGATTCTCACCATTTCAAGGGGATTCTCGGCAACTACTTTTTCTATTGTAAACCCACTATTTCCAGCGAGCAGAATCTTTTCCTGAAGGGAAAATTCCGTCTGGAAAAAGCCAAGGCGCCGGAAAATTACTGCAAAGCCATTCTGGAACTCAACACCGGGAAAGTCGATGATCTCAACAAGCCGATCCAGAAAGTATACACCGGCAGCATGGTGATTTCCGAACTGATGTATTCCTGCACAGCAATCATGTGTTCTGAAAAATACGCCGATTTCTGCTGCCTGAATTTCACTCATTCTTTCCTGCATGACCAGAAGCTTCTGTGCCGTCTGGCAGCCTGCCTGACAACCAGTGCAGGCATCAGCACCAGCCGCAGACCGGTCATGCTCAAATGCATTCTCAGCAGAGAGCCGCTGGATGAGGAAGATCTGAAAAAGCTGGAAGGGCAGCTGAATATGAATTCTGCCCTCATCCGCGTTTCAAAAGACGATTTTGAAAAATACATCATTCCTGCTTTTGATTCCCCGGAAGAACTGGAACATCTGAAGGAAAGTGCGGTAAAAGAAACCATGTATACCTGGGCCGAAGATACGCTGCGGGGAAGCGGCGGCAAATATCCTTATACAGGAAAAGCAGCTGTCATCAATCTGCTGCGCCGATATTCCACCAGTGAGCCCTATATCAAGGTATCTGCCAAGGGAGACGAATTTCTCTTTTCCTATATTGAAGAAAAAAAGCGGAAAAAATTCCAGAAATCTTCCAGATATGATAAGTCATGAAAAGTCATATTCCGCTGGGCACAAACTAAAAAGCGGTGCCGTTTTTACAACTGCACCGCTTTCCATGTCTTTCCTGCGTTTCATGCAAATTTCAGCCTCATCTGATACCAGACCACACCTCCGTGAACCGATTCCGATACGCCTTCACTGACAAAGCCGAATTTAGCATAATAATGAACCAGCTTATCCTTGCATGTCAGCACCAGTCCTTCTCTTCCCTGCGCTTTGGCATCCTTTATGGCCTGCTCAATGAGCATGGCCGCACAGCCGCGTCTCCGGTAGGAAGGAATGGTGTTCACACCGAATATCATCTGCCATTTGCCGTTCGGATCGTGCATTTCAGCCTTTTCATACATCTCATCTGTCAGATCCGGAAGATCCGTCACCATACCATTGACAAAACCAACCAGTGTTTCCCCGTCATACAGCAGCCAGAAATGGTCCGGATACGCAGCCAGCCGGCCGGCAAATGCATCCCGGTCCGCTGCTTCCGCAGCCGGAAAACATTCCGCTTCCACCGCTGTAATTGCTTCCAGATCCTCCATTGTTGCTTTTCTGATTTCCATTTTGCATGTCACCTCATCTATTCTTATTGTTCTTTATTCCCATCCAGCATAATCCTTACGATTTCCTTATCCGTCTGCCGCATGCCGTCTCTGCCCAGCCGGCCGATATTCTGAATCGTCGCTTCTACGCCGTTATTGACAATACCGTCCCCGCATTTGAATTCCTGACGATTCATGTACATATGATATCCCAGAATACCGGCTTCCACACTGGAAGCAATCTTGGCTGCACAGGAGGGTTTTGCTCCGTCACAGATGATACCGGAAACGATTGCCAGGGAATTCACCAGCGTATGCGCGATCTCATTATAACCGCCATCCTGCAGATATGCAATACCGCAGCCCGCAGTCAATCACAGGTTTATCGATCTGCGGAATATACCGCGTCCCCCCGGTGTAAAATGGAGGTTCCTTTCGGAATTTTCCAGAGCTGTTCCAGCGTTTTCCAGCGAAATGTCACTTCAATGGACATCACCTCGCTGTCAATGGGAACATGACGTGCAACTTCTTCTGCCGACCCGTAGGCATCCGTAGATATAATAAAAAGGTCCGCGCGGGGCAGCTTTCCCGTTGCCGAACCATCGCGGACACTGTATCCCTTCACATCCGCATAATCACCAAACAGTTCTTTGATTTCCTGTGTATAAGAAGCTCCCGCCAGAGGATCCAGAGCCACCACTGCAATTGTTTTTCTCACGGTAATCTCCCCCATTTTTTTATATATATGATAACAGCAAAAAATCGCAGCCGTCAACTTCAATTGACGCAGCCACCGGAAAATATTATAATATTGTAACTGTTCAGAGCCAAGCAGATTTGCACAAAAAGTGCGACGAATGCTTGCATTCAGGAGCACTTTTTCGTACAAATCTATTTGGCGGATACGCCATACCGAAGAAACACACTGTGTTTTCGAGGTTGGCTCTGAACAGTTACATAATATTGGTTCTGTTCAAATTGTACACGAAAGGAAAATCATATGCCGAATATTCCAAATATTATTGAAATAACCGACTTTGAAGCGCCGGAGCTGGATGTTTACGCCAGACTTACGGAAAACCAGCTGATCAACCGCCATGAACCGGAGAAAGGGCTTTTTATTGCGGAAAGTCCCAAGGTGATTGAACGGGCGCTGGACGCAGGCTGTCAGCCTGTTTCCCTGCTTCTGGAACGCAGACATATAGAAGGACAGGCGAAGGAGATCATTGCCCGCTGCGGAAAGGTACCCGTTTATACAGCTGATTTTGAAGTCTTAGCACAATTAACGGGCTTTAAACTGACCCGGGGCGCTCTGTGTGCCATGCGCCGGCCGCCTCTGCCCTCCGTACAGGAAGTCTGCGCCGGTGCACGCCGCATTGCCGTCCTTGAAAATGTCATGAATCCCACCAATGTGGGAGCGATTTTCCGCTCTGCTGCTGCCCTGAACATGGATGCTGTCCTGCTGACCCCTGCATGCAGCAATCCCCTCTACCGACGTGCCATCCGTGTCAGTATGGGAACGGTATTTCAGATTCCGTGGACCTGGCTGGATGCAGATCATGCGGACAATGCAGATCATGCAGATGATGCAGATCATGCAGATGATGCGAATATTGCGGGTCATGCAAATGGTGCAGATAATGCAGATATGGAACTCCTGCAGCGTCTGGGCTTTAAAACCGCAGCCATGGCATTAAGTGATGATTCCATTTCCATCGATGATCCCCGCCTGACGGCAGAAGAAAAACTGGCAGTCGTGCTGGGCACGGAAGGTGACGGACTGGCCCCCGCCACCATTGCCGGATGCGATTATACCGTACGCATCCCCATGTCCCGCGGCGTAGATTCCCTGAACGTCGCCGCCGCCAGCGCAGTCGCATTCTGGGAGCTGGGGAAATATTAGAATGACAAAAAGGCCGCGCATTTCCGGCGCGGCCCTGAATAATCTATTTATAAAATATTGATCTGTTCAAATCTATGTTTAAGGGGTGCCATTGATCCCCGCGGCTGTACATATCGTTTTCAATCAAATCTGAATATTTCCGATCCGTCTGTAATGATGTTCATCCAAAAACTCATTATCCCTCAATGGAGATATAATGATTCTCTTCTTCCACAGGTTTCTTCACTTCCTTCGGAATGCCGAAAGTCAGGATACCATTTTCATACTTCGGATGAATATCGTCCTCTGTTACATGTTTGCCGACGAAAAATCTGCGGCTCACGCTTCCTTCGAAACGTTCTTTTCTGATATAATGATTTTTCTCACTTTCCTGGTCCTGATTTACTGCCTTCTCTGCACTGACGGTCAGATATCCCTGCTTCAGCTGCATTCTAATCTCATCTTTCTTGAATCCGGGCAGATCCATATCTACCAGATAGCCGTCCTTGGTTTCTCTGACATCTGTTTTCATCAAGTTGCTGCTGTTCGTTCCGTATAATGTTTTATCAACATCCGGAAATGCAAAATCTCTCATAAAATCATCAAATAAACGTTCTCTAAAAATACTGGTCATCATAAGTCATGTCTCCCTTCCATTGATAAAAAAATTTCATCAGCACGTTCGGAGAAAACCCGAGGTGTTATTTACTGAAACAAAGAATTCGAAATCTGAGATACAGGAAGCCTTTCCTTTCTGACTCTGAACTCTCCTGCTCTCTTTGTTTGTTTCTCTCTTTCTTTGTTCTATGTGTAATATAACACGTTTATTAGCACTCGTCAAGTGTGAGTGCTAATAATTTGTGTGAACTTTATGTGAATTTATAACTATTTTTATAGATGATTATATAATAATTACAGCCGGACAGTAAATTCTGTCCGGCTGCAGTATAACTCACACTATACCTTTCGCTTTTAACAAATTACGGAAGCAGTTCTTTTACCATGTCCACATTAAAGATTACGGACTCCATATGATTTACCTCGATCTGATACAGCGCATGCGCCGCAAGATGCTCTGCTGCCTGTTCCAGATCACGGATTCCGCTGGTTTTGGCATAAATTTCCATGATCGCTTCCAGCCCATCTTCCGCCAGAATACATTCGTTTTCACTCATACCCAGTCGCTTCAGCACCTTCGGAAGTGCATAGCGTGAAAAGATGATCTTCTTTTCTTCCAGAGTATAATCAGGTATCTCGATGACAGCAAAACGGGACATCAGCGGTGCGCTGATCTGGTCCTTATCATTGGCTGTAGCAATGGGATACACGCCGGATGTAGGAATCATACATTCCATATAGTTATCCGTAAATCCAAGATTATCCAGCAGGGTCAGAAGCACATCAGCCGGATTCCCATTGCCCTTGCCGGAAGCAGCCTTATCCAACTCATTGATGATGAAAACCAGATTGGACTCACCGGCCATGGAAAATGCCTCCATGATAATACCCGGTTTGGCATTGGCATAAATCCGGGAGCTGCCGGTCAGCTGTTCCGGATCATTGATGGAACTCATATCCAGCGTTGTCCACGGCAGCTTCAGAATCCGTGCTACCGCATAGGCAATCTGTGATTTACCCGTTCCCGCAGGACCGATCAGCAGCAGACCGTATGCCGGCAGGGTGTGTGTCCGATTGATCTGAATAATCGTTTCAATAATTCGCTGCTTTACGCTTTCCATACCGTAAAGCTCTTCGTCCATAATCCGGCGGGCCTCCACGGGATCGATCGCTTCAAAATAATTGCTCTTCCACTGAATATTCATCATAATGGAAAGGGCATGCTGCGCATGACGGCGCTCCTCCTGTGAAACCTCATGAGAGCGTGCCACCGCCAGATTTCTCCTTGCCCAGAGACGGATATTGTCAGGCAGCGTCCGTCCTGCGCAGTTGATAAAATCGGAAATACTCTGAATGCTGGTCAGTTTCATGCTGTCGCCTGCTTCTTCCTTCTCTTCATCCACTGCCTCCTCAGACGGCGGATCACTGGCAAGAAGACGTTCAATCATAAACTGCAGGAAACCATCCTCTGCCGAAAGTTTATCTCCACCACAGAGACCGATCTCCCTGATCTTATACACAGCATATCCATCTTTTCTTTTTGCACCGGATAACCGCACATTAATGTGATTTTCTCCCAGCCATTTCAAAAGGCTCACAAAACGTGCATCGATCTGCAGAATATCCGCACTGATGGTCGTATTCATCTCCTTAAATTCAAAAGCCGTTCTTTTGGCCGGATTGGTAAACACACCTGATGTATGATGCTTCAGATTAATCCCCCTGCTGTCCAGAACAAGAATCGGCTGCTCTGCCGATGTGGTTGATGTATTGGTACGGAAAACAGTATAGGTGCACTCCGACACCCGTTCTTCTCCCGGTAAACTGCTGAAATCAAAAACTGCCATGGTAGTCTCCTTTTATGTTCTTATGATAATATAATAAATTGTAACTGTTCAGCGCCAACCTCGAAAACACTGACATGCGGCATCTTCTGCCGGCGAATGTATTTATCAGTGTAACACAAAACAGTTCCCCGTACAATACGGAAATTGCAATCTGCAGCAGCGGCAAAATACTGCTGTTATTTGCCGAATAAATACCCGGGAGTTTGACAGTTGCATAATGAAAAAATCCCCTGCAGGCCTTATAAGTCCTGCATTTTTTATGTCAAATATTTTGTTTTATTTTATAGTAATATATAGCATTATTTTCTGATATGTGGTATAATTCTTAAGGAAAGTATCAGATTCAGAGCCTCAAAAAAGAGCAGTTCCGAAGTTTTTCAGAACTGCTCTGAATATGATTCTTTCCAATTGTACCAAATCGCGGCCCCTGGATGAAATGATTATGGAAATTGCTTTTT
>JAQYDI010000023.1 GCA_028724245.1 Lachnospiraceae bacterium | reverse complement strand
TGTCATGAAATTGCCCAGAAGCAGGGCACAGAGATAGATGCTTCCCTGCCATGCAAACAGAACGCCGGCAGCCAGAGCCATGCCGATGCCGTAGGTTGCTGCCAGAACCATGGAGGTGACAAAATCAAGCGTGGCATTGGTAAACAGATATGTATTGTCCCGGTACAGAGCGCTCTGTACCGGTCCCAGTATGGAAAGCGTGCCGATGCAGTACAGAAGAATGCCCGTGGATAAACCCTCTCCCAGACGGCTGGAGGAAAAGCGGGAGGACAGCTTCTGAAAACGCCCGTTCAGATCCAGCATGGTACCGATCAGGCTTCCAAGGGCCAGACTGATGATAAACAGCACAGGATAATTGCTTTTCGGCATGTTCTGGACAACCGCATTGATGCCCAGCCCCGTGGCTGCCAGACCCATGGCAGTAAACAGCGCTCCCTGATATTCTTCTTTGATTCCTTTTTTAAAAATACTTCCAATAACACTTCCGGTAAGAATCGTACCGGTATTTACAATTGTTCCTAACATGGCAGTTCCTCTTTATTTGTAACTGTTCAGAGCCAGGCAGATTTGTACAAAAAGTGCGACGAATGCCTGCATTCATGAGCACTTTTTCGTACAAATCTATTTGGCGGATACGCCACACAGAGGAAACACACAGTGTTTTCGAGGTTGGCTCTGAACAGTTACAATTATTTGATAAACTGGTTCACTACATCCATAAGGCCGTCAATGGCTTCACGGCGTTCTTCTTCACTTTCAAACTCCGATAACTCGGTCATGCACTCATTCAGGTGTTCTTCCAGGATCAGTTTACTTAAACTGGTAAGTGCTGCGCGGACGGCAGCGAGCTGGATCAGAACCTCTGTACAGTTGCGGTCCTCCGCAATCATGTTTTTGACCTTGTTGGCATGTCCGATGATACGAGCCATCCGGTTCACCAGTCTGGCATTTTCTTCAGAAGAATGATGGTGCATGACAGGTACCTCCGTTTTATTTATGACTGTCCTGATATTCGAGGGCAGCGCCTACGAAGCCCTTGAACAGGGGGTGAGGACGGTTGGGGCGTGATTTCAGTTCCGGATGAGCCTGTGTACCGATAAACCAGGGATGATCCGGAATTTCGCACATTTCAACGATGCGTCCGTCGGGCGACTTGCCGCACAGGGACATGCCGTTCTGCTCCAGAACCCTGCGGTAATCATTGTTAACCTCGTAACGGTGTCTGTGACGCTCGGAAATGTGATCTGTTCCATATACCTGATAAGCTTTGCTGTTTTTATCGAGAACACAGGGATATGCGCCCAGTCTTAAGGTTCCGCCGATATCGGTAATGCCGTTCTGGTCGGGCATCAGATGGATCACGGGATAGGATGTGGAAGGATCCAGCTCTGCGCTGTGTGCGCTGGCATAGCCGACCACATGTCTTGCAAATTCCACAATGGAAAGCTGCATGCCCAGACACAGTCCGAGGAAAGGAACCTTGTTCTCACGGGCATAGCGGATGGCGCTGATCTTGCCTTCGATACCTCTGTCACCGAAACCGCCGGGAACCAGGATACCGGAAACATCACCAAGAATCTCAGCCGCATTGTCATCGGTCAGCTGTTCGGAATCTACCCATTTGATCGTTACTTCGGTGCGGTGGAAACAGCCTGCATGCTTCAGAGATTCCACAACGCTGATATAGGCATCGTGCAGTGCGATGTACTTGCCTACGAGAGCAACGGTGACTTTTTTCTGAGGATGCTTCCATGCATCGATCATGGCTGTCCATTCGGAAAGATCAGGTTCGGGGCAGTCAAGATGGAGGCATTCGCATACAACGGAAGCCAGATGTTCCTTTTCCATGGCAAGCGGTGCTTCATAAAGAACTTCCACGTCAAGATTCTGCAGTACACGGTGAGCCGGTACGTTGCAGAAAATACCGATTTTTTCCCTGATCTTGTCATCAAGAGGAAGCTCGGAACGGCAGACAAGGATATCAGGCTGAATTCCCATGCCCTGAAGAGCTTTTACGCTGGCCTGAGTAGGCTTTGTTTTCATCTCACCGGAGCAGCGCAGATAGGGGATCAGGGTCACATGGATCATGATCGCGTTCTCGCGTCCCACATCAAGCTGGAACTGACGGATCGATTCCAGGAAAGGCTGGCTCTCGATGTCACCTACGGTGCCGCCGATTTCAATGATGGCAATTTCTGTTCTGTCATCGCTGTCAGAGTTGTAATTCCTGTAAAAACGGCTTTTGATTTCGTTGGTAATATGAGGGATTACCTGTACGGTTCCTCCTCCGAAATCACCGCGGCGTTCCTTTTCGATAACGGTAGAGTATACTTTACCGGTCGTGACATTGGAATTCTTGTTCAGATTTTCATCAATGAAACGTTCGTAATGGCCCAGGTCAAGGTCTGTCTCCGTACCATCCTCCGTAACGAATACTTCGCCGTGCTGAATCGGGTTCATGGTACCGGGGTCGATGTTGATGTAAGGGTCAAATTTCTGCATGGTGACAGAATATCCTCTGGCCTTCAGAAGACGGCCGAGAGAAGCTGCGGTAATACCTTTTCCCAGTCCGGAAACAACTCCGCCGGTTACAAATACATATTTAACAGGCATATTTCTCCTCCTTAAAGTAACACTTGTAAGCAATCAGCTCTTATTTTATCACCATGGCAGAAATAATGCCACACTTTTTTTATGGTTTTTTAATTTTTGATTCACTCAACTTTCCCACCGGCAGAGCCGGTATAAATACTTGATTATTCAAGCAAAATTAACATTTAATTGATGTCTTGACATAAAAATAGCACCAAATCTTTGGTATAATAAGATCACCACAATACAAACCATACAAAGAAAGGTGCTGTTCTTATGATATACCAAAATGATACTTTTGAAAAGACTGAAAATTTATTTATTAATGCTGTGAAAGACCTTCAGATCGGCAGACTGCTCCATAAATCCAATGTCAGAAAATCTGCTGGTGTTCCTGTGACTGATGTTTTCCAGTTCCTGCTTCTCCTGGTTTTTCAGGGGAAAAACCTTTACCGGTTCCTGAATTCCAAACGCAAGGAGCTTGCTGTCTCAAAAAACACCTATTACCGCTTTCTGAATGATTGCTCCTTTAACTGGGCTAAATTCCTGCTCCTGCTGGCCGCAAAGGTTACTTCTGCCTTTTCCACGCTCACCCGGCCGGAACGTGTAAAAGTCCTTGTTCTGGACGATTCCGTTGTCACACGGGGACGCAGCAAAGCAGTTGAACTGCTCGCAAGAGTATATGACCATGTGGATCATAAATACAAAAAAGGTTTTACCATGCTGACTCTCGGCTGGTCTGACGGATACAGCTTTGTCCCGGTTGGCTTTAACCTGCTTTCTTCCGCAAAGAGATCCAACCGCTATCAGGAAATCTCAGAAGAGATCGATCACCGGACCAATGGATTCAGAGCCCGGAAGGAGGCACTCATGAAGAAAACCGATGCGGCTGTCCTCCTGGTCAGAAGAGCGCTCCAGTCCGGAATACAGGCAGATTATGTCCTGATGGACACCTGGTTTACTACAGAGCCCATGATCCATGCACTGCTTACCGAAGGGATCCATGTGATCGGAATGGTAAAGCAGTTAAAACAGACTTATCTGTGCCATGGAAGATACTATACCCTGCCAAAGCTGCAGAAATTCATGCAGCATGACGGAGCTTCCTCCATTTTTGGCTCAGTTGTTGTAACAACCAAAAAAGAAGGGATCCCGGTAAAGATCGTCTTTGTCAGAAACCGCAATAAAAGCAGCGAGTGCTTGTATATCCTGAGTACAGACTGCAGCCTCAGCGAATCAGAGATCGTCAGAATATACGGTAACCGCTGGAGCATTGAAACTTTTTTCAGGGCATCCAAATCCATGCTGAAGCTGGGAAGTGAATTCCAGAGCAGAAGCTATGATGCCATGGTATGCCATACAGCAGTCGTATTTACAAGATACACCCTTCTTGAATGGATCCGCCGCAATGAAAACGACCAGAAAACCTATGGTGAGTTGTTTTTCATGCTTTGCGATGAGATTCAAGACATGGACCTGACCACAGCGTTAAAAAGCCTGATGGATTTATTTGTGGAGCGTTTAAGCCATTATGCAGTTGAGAACACAAAACAGGTTAGAAGTCAACTCAGCAATTGGATTGGTTCACAACCCTTATTTATTCAGGCATTGTTTGGAAATTTCAGCTGGGAAAGTTGAGTGATTCACAAAACATTCATAAAAAGAGGGGGATATTTTGAGTATTGGTGCTTGATTTATCACGGCGGAATCTCTATAATAAACTTAGCTTATTAATATCAGGAGAAAGACAATGGACAATAAGAACAAGAAAGACAATGGTAATGGTAAGCTGCCGAAAAACAGTCAGACGATCATTCTTCTGGCAATTGCAGTGATATTTACCTTATTTATATTATCTGTTTACAGTAGTATGTCAAACAATGATGACCGTACGATCACCTATACCGAACTGCTTGAGATGGCAGAAAACGGAGATGTGGAGAAGGTTTTCGTGGATGAGTCAGCCAACCGTCTGGAAGTTACACTGACGAAAGAGGCTACGCAGAAGGTTTATGAAAGTGCCGCTTCCAAAAGCGGTCTGAGTGAGTCGGCAGGGGGACAGCTTTACAGTGCATCCGGTGAAAAGCAGCTGGTGTACTACACAGGTATTCCAGCTGATGTGGATATGTACAATAAGCTGGAGAAGTACGGGGTCAATGTGGATGTGAATATTCCGGATACCAATTCCGCTATCCTTGATTTTCTGCTGTTTTATATTCTGCCGATCCTTGTTTTCTGGGTATTTCTGATGTTTATCATGAGAAAAGCCGGCGGAGGCGGCGGTGTCATGGGTGTGGGTAAGTCCAACGCCAAGATGTATGCGCAGAAGGAGACCGGCGTTACTTTTAAGGATGTGGCAGGTCAGGATGAAGCCAAGGAATCCCTGACTGAGATCGTAGATTTTCTGCACAATCCCGACCGTTATGCAAGAATCGGAGCAAAGCTTCCCAAAGGCGCTCTGCTGGTAGGACCTCCAGGTACCGGTAAGACTCTGCTTGCCAAAGCAGTAGCCGGTGAAGCACATGTTCCTTTCTTTTCTCTGTCCGGTTCGGATTTTGTGGAGATGTTTGTAGGTGTGGGAGCTTCCCGTGTGCGTGATCTGTTCAAACAGGCGCAGAACAACGCTCCCTGTATTATTTTTATTGATGAGATCGATGCGATCGGCAAGAGCCGTGACGGTAATCTGGGGGGCAACGATGAGAGAGAGCAGACTCTGAATCAGCTGCTTTCCGAGATGGACGGCTTTGATACGTCGAAGGGTGTCTTTATTCTGGCAGCCACCAACCGGCCTGAGATCCTGGACAAGGCACTGCTGCGTCCCGGACGTTTTGACCGCCGGATTATTGTGGACCGTCCCGACCTGAAGGGACGTATCAATATTCTGAAAGTACATTCACGTAATGTATCGCTGGATGATACGGTAGATCTGGAGGCCATTGCACTGGCTACATCGGGTGCTGTTGGTTCTGATCTGGCCAATATGATCAATGAAGCTGCCATCAATGCGGTGAAACACGGACGTCAGGCCATCAGTCAGGCGGATCTGTTCGAATCAGTTGAGGTGGTTCTGGTAGGAAAAGAGAAAAAAGACCGCATCCTCAGTCAGGAAGAGCGCCGTATTGTATCATATCACGAAGTGGGTCATGCACTGGTCAGCGCTCTGCAGAAAGACTCGGAGCCGGTACAGAAGATTACAATCGTACCCCGTACCATGGGTGCGCTGGGCTACGTTATGAATGTCCCTGAAGAAGAGAAGTACCTGAATACGGAAAAAGAGATCCGTGCAATGCTGGTACAGTTTTTAGGCGGCCGCGCTGCGGAAGAGATCGTATTTGATACGGTGACAACAGGTGCAGCCAATGATATTGAGCATGCTACAAAGCTGGCGAGGGCCATGGTAACACAGTATGGTATGTCAAAGGAATTCGGCCTTATGGGACTGGAATCAGTTGAGAACCAGTATCTGTCCGGCCGTACCGTCCTGAACTGCGCAGATGTAACTGCTGGTACTGTGGATCAGGTGGTGAAGGAGATTTTGAGAGATTCCTATGAGCAGGCGAAAGTGCTTCTTGGCAGTCACAGAAAGGCTCTGGACGAGATAGCAGCTTTTCTGATTGAAAGAGAATCCATAACCGGAAAGGAATTTATGGAGATTTTCCATAAAATTGAAAACAGAGAAGATATTGAAACAGCCGAAGACGGCAGGACACCGGAGACAGCTGACAGCAATGCAGTTTTGGAGACAACGGAAAGTGATATGATTCCGGAGACGGCGGAAGAAATCATAACAGAAACACTTGTGAAAGAAGAGGATGCAGCACTTTAAAATGGTATTAAATGACTGGAAAGTGAGTATTATCCATGAATGTTAAAATTATCATAGCAGCTCATAAAGCTTATGAGATGCCGGATGATATCTGCTATCTTCCTGTACATGTAGGGAAAGCCGGTAAGAGTGATATTGGATTTCGCGGAGATGATACGGGGGACAATATATCGGAAAAGAATGCGAGTTATTGTGAACTGACAGGTTTATACTGGGCGTGGAAGAATCTGGATGCGGATTATCTCGGGCTTGCTCATTACAGGAGACATTTTTCTGCAAAACCCTGGTTTGTGCGTTTGCTGAAAGGAAAGAAGCAATGTATTTTAACGGATCAGGAAGTGCACAGGATTCTGCAGAAAACAGATATTATTCTTCCGAAACAGAGAAATTATCTGATTGAATCGGTTTATGAGCACTATTGTCATACACATTATCCGGAGCCTCTGGATGAAACAAGAAAGATCCTGGAGGAACGGTATCCCGATATGATTCCTGCATTTGACAGGGTCATGCGTTCAAAAAAGGCGCATATGTTTAATATGTATATTATGAAGCGGGAATACTCTGATGAATACTGTGAATTTGTTTTTGATGTGTTGGGAGAACTGGAAGAAAGAGTAGATGTAACCGCTTATAATCCGTTTCAGGGAAGGGTTTACGGACGAATCAGCGAACTGCTTCTGAATGTATGGATTCTCTATAAAGGATATTCTTATAAAGAGCTGCCGCTGATGCATATGGAGAAGGTGAACTGGTTTGCCAAAGGGTATAAATTACTGTACAGTAAATTTGCTCACCAGTATTATTGAGAGGGGATAAAACATGGATTTTGAAGAAAGAATGGAAGCCAGAAAGGTTTCCGAGGATGAAAAGTTTGTTGTATATCAGTATGGTCACCTGAACAGCAGAAAGAAGATGACCGGAGAACTGAAGATTACCAACGACGAGCTGCCCAGCGTAAGTACAGTGAAACTGGAGGACGGATACAGCACCCGGGCGAATGAGATGCGTATCGGCGGCAAGATCATTCTGGAACATATGATAAACGGCGGATGGCCGGAAACCGTGGAACTGGTATAAAAAAGCTGCCGCATGAACTGAATCAAAACAGTTCATGCGGCAGTTTTTTTATTCCATTTTATCCAGAGAAATGGTTTCGTTGTTCAGCATTTTGGTGAGCAGTTCTTTGCCATATGCGACGGATTCCATATCGGGCTCCATAACATATGTGCGGGAACCGCGCTGCATATAGGCTTCTGTGGTGTAAAGGTCTGTACCGCTGAGCTGATAGTTCTGGATATCCCATTCGGGCATATCACCCAGCTGCATCTGAATCAGCTTCTGAAGTTCTTTACTGGTCATATTGGTCTGGACACTGGTTTCTGCAGCCGACAGAATACTGTTGTAGTTGGTAATGGTGCCAAAACTCATAAGTTTATTCAGCATGGCGCGGATGACACGGATCTGATTGGATACGCGGTCATTGTCGCCGCCGGCCAGCATCTTCCGGCTTCTCATGAAGTAAAGCGCCATATTGCCGTCCATATGATTCATACCCTGTTTGATTTCATATTTGCCGTCCAGAGTAGTAAATGCTACCGGAGAATTGACATCAACACCGCCCATGGCATCGATAATGTCCACAGTGGCTGAAAAATTGATCCGGACATAGTAATTAATCTGAAGATCCAGAAGATTTTCCAGCGTGGCAATAGATTCATTGATACCGTACATACCGGAATGTGTCAGTTTATCTTTGGCGTTGATGGCGGGAATGGTCACATAGTAATCTCTCGGAATACCAAGAAGCAGTACCTGATGTGTTGTCGGATTCACCGCTACCAGCATATTGGCATCGCTTCGTGATTTGGATGTAACTTCTCCGCGGGCATCAATGCCGCTGATATAGGCAATAAAACAGTCCTTTGTCACATCGGAAACTGCTGAAGAAGCAAGTTTTTCCTCTGAAACAAGGCTGAAAGTCTTCAGAACACGGGTCCTGCTGTCAAAATCTTCATGTGACGTTTCAAACAGAGGACGGTAGGCTTCATTGAATATAATGGCATCCGCCTCTCCGTAATAAAGCCCGTCTGCCAGATAACCGAACTGGCTGTAGGGATCTGTATTCGGAGAAACTCCGGTTTCTTTGCTGATTGCCCTGCAGGTATCTTCAATAATGTCTTCATCATAAGAAGCGTTGTAACCGATCAGACCGTTTTTGATATCATCCAGAGTCTGTGCGCTGCTTTCGTTCATAACAACGATGGAGACGGAAACCGTTTCTTTTTCTGCGCCGGTTACATTGATCAGTGCATTGTTGCTTCGGGTAATGAAAGCACTTCCGATAATCAGAACAATACTGAGTATCAAACTGAGGCTGCGTCCCATAAAACGGGAAAATCTGCTTGTTCTGGAGAAAATCATCAGAGAGCAGAGGACGATCATCATGGAGAAAATCAGGCACAATCCCAGCAGATAGTGCAGCGGCAGATAATGAATTCCCAGAAACAGAAAAACTGCAGACGCGGCAAACTGCAGAAACAGAAGCAGACGATAATGCTTCGGCTGAGGCAGTTTTTCAGATTGTTTCATATAAATCCTCCTTCCCTTCAGTAATTACAGATGATAATGGGGGTATTACATCTGGATATCAAGAAGTTCATGAGGATGGTCAATCACGCGGTCAGGGTGGAATGACTCCAGTTCTTCCCGGGTACGGAATCCCCATGTAACGCCAACGGTGTACATTTCTGCGGCAATACCTGTTTTCATGTCCGTATTGGTATCACCTACATAAACACATTCCTCCGGGGTAACTCCCAGATGTTCTGCTATATGCAGTGCACCGTCCGGTTCCGGTTTTCTGGGGAAACCGGAACCTTCTCCCAGAATATAGTCAAACATGTTTTTGCCGTAAACCTTTTTGATCACTGCTTCTGCATAGGGTTGTCCCTTATTGGTGCAGATGGCGAGAAAAACACCGTATTCCCGGAGATCTTCCAGAGTTTCTGTCAGCTCGGGAAAAGGCTTTACATGGTAGGTACAGCCCTTTTTGAATTCTTCCCGATAGATGTCCAGCGCTTCTTCCAGACGGGAAGCAGTGGGGTCACCGGCATCCTTCAGGCAGCGTTTGATCATTTTGCGGGCACCGTCGCCGGCATAGTATTTGAAATTTTCTACCGGCATTTCACGAAGACCAAGACGTTTCATAACCCGGTTTACAGAGTAGGCGAGGGATTCCAGCGTATCCACCGCCGTACCGTCAAGGTCAAAAATAACCAGTTTTATCATGATTTATTATCCTCCTGATTCTGAGAATCCTCATCCTTTTCCGGTTCCGGAAGCAGCAGACGGATTCGTTCAATTCTGTTTTTATCAATAGATTCTACTGTAAATGTATAAGCGCCGTCCTGAACGGTTTCACCGGCTTCCGGAAGTCTGTCCAGAAGTCCGATGACCAGTCCTCCCAGAGAATCATAATCCTCTGACTGAAAATCCAGATTCAGTGCGTCATTCAGGTCATCGAGACGCATGGAAGCATCGATGGAATATTCACGGTCTGAAATTTTTTTAATGTCATTCAGTTCATCGGCATCGTATTCGTCGCGGATTTCCCCGACGATTTCTTCAATCAGATCCTCCAACGTGACCAGCCCGGCGGTAGCGCCGTATTCATCCAGCACGATTGCCATGGAAATGGAATTGTTTTTCATATCCATGAACAGCTCGGAGGTCTTTTTGAATTCGTAAGTATAGTATGCCTCGCGCATATAGTTCCGAACCTGAAAATCTTCTGTTTTCCCGATGAGGATCAGGTCCTTGATATTGAGAATACCGATGACGTTATCGGTGGTGTCTTCATATACCGGCATGCGGGTATACATCTGTGTGCGGATGGCATCAAGCACATCCTCATAGGTGGCTTCCACATCAATAAACTGCATATCGATACGGGGAACCATAATATCTTTTGCACAGGAATCATCAAAATCAAATACGTTGTTGATCATCCTGCGTTCTTCGCTTTCAATAACCCCTTCTTCGTGGCTGACATCCATGATGACACGCAGTTCATCTTCTGTATAGGCATCGTCCTTATGATCCATATCCGCATGAAGAAGCCACATAAAACCGCGGGCCAGCAGATTTACAATGAAAATAACCGGGGTCAGAACCGTCATTAAATTGTATATGATTCCAGCATAAAGCATGGATAATTTTTCTGAGTTTGCAGCTGCAAGACTTTTGGGTGATATCTCTCCAAAGACAAGAATACAAAGAGTAAGGATACCGGTTGCAATACCTGCACCTGCACTTCCGAAAATATCCGTAGCAAGCAGAGTTGCCAGAGAGGAGGAAGACAGATTGACGATATTGTTGCCGATGAGGATGGCACTCAGCATCTTATCCTGATGATCCAGAATCTTCAGCACAGTGGCTGCACGTTTATTGCCGTCTTCGGCAAGAGAACGGATACGGATCCGGTTCACGGTGGTGAGTGCTGTTTCTGCAGATGAGAAGAATGCAGAAAGAATCAGTAGTAAAATTAATATAAGCAACTGTATGGCGTCACTCGGGTCCAAAAAAATCAACTCCTATTATAAAAAATATTAAATGGTACAATGATATAAATTTTACCGTATCGTATGGTAAAAGTCAAGCTTATCCCGTTCTTTTGAAAAATCTATCCGTCTTCGGACAGTAAGATATTTACAAAATCGGGGAATTGTGTGTATAATGTAACCTGAATAATTCCAATTTTGCAGCAGGGAGGAGATTCTGATGGCAGACGAAGAAAAAGTATGCGGCACTGAAAACGTGTGCAGCAGCGCGAATATGAAAGAGAATAGTGATAAAGCAGAAAACGGAAATGAAACAAAGGAAGAAAAGGTCAGCAGAAACTTTATAGAACAGGCAATTGATAAAGATCTGGCCGAGGGCGTTTATGACCATGTGCAGACCAGATTCCCTCCGGAACCCAACGGTTATCTGCATATCGGACACGCCAAGTCCATTATCCTGAATTACGGACTGGCTAAAGAATATAACGGTAAATTCAATATGCGTTTTGATGATACAAATCCTACGAAGGAAGATGTGGAATTTGTCGAGTCAATCAAGGAAGATATCAAATGGCTGGGAGCAGACTGGGAAGACAGACTGTTTTTCGCATCCGACTATTTTGACACAATGTATGAATGTGCACTGAAGCTGATTAAAAAAGGAAAGGCTTATGTGTGTGATCTGTCTGCCGATGAAATTCGTGAATATCGCGGAACGCTGAAAGAGCCCGGCAAAAACAGTCCCTACCGTGACAGAAGCGTAGAGGAGAACCTGAAGCTTTTTGAGGGCATGAAAAACGGTGAATGTGCAGACGGAGAACGGGTACTCCGCGCCAAGATCGATATGGCATCTCCCAACATCAACATGAGAGATCCCATTATCTATCGTGTAGCACATGTCACACATCACAATACAGGCGATAAATGGTGCATTTACCCCATGTATGATTTTGCTCATCCCATCGAAGATGCCATTGAACATATCACACATTCCATCTGTACGCTGGAATTTGAAGATCACAGACCGCTTTATGACTGGGTTGTAAGAGAATGTGAATTCGAAAATCCGCCGAGACAGATCGAATTTGCAAAGATGTACCTGAATAATGTTGTAACCGGAAAGCGGTATATCAAAAAACTGGTTCAGGAAGGTGTTGCCGACGGCTGGGATGATCCCCGCCTTGTTTCCATCAGCGGCCTGCGCCGAAGAGGCTTTACACCGGAATCCATCCGTAAGTTTGTAGAAATGGCAGGTATTTCCAAAGCCCATTCCACCTGTGAATATTCCATGCTGGAGTACTGCCTGAGAGATGACCTGAAGCCGAAAGCAAACCGCGTTATGGCAGTTCTTGATCCGCTGAAGGTGGTGATCGACAATTATCCCGAGGGACAGGTTGAGTATCTGGAGGTGCCCAACAACACGGAGAATCCTGATCTGGGAACACGTATGGTACCTTTTTCAAGAGAACTTTATATCGAACGGGACGACTTTATGGAAGTACCGATTAAAAAGTATTACCGTATGTTCCCCGGCAATGAAGTGCGTCTGATGAATGCTTATTTTGTAACCTGCAACAGCTTTGTAAAGGATGAAGAGGGTAATATTACGGAGCTTCACTGCACTTATGATCCCGCGTCCCGCGGCGGCAACAGCCCGGATGGACGGAAGGTAAAAGGTACGATCCACTGGGTAGCAGCTCCTACAGCAGTAAAAGCAATCTGGCGCAAATTTGACAATATTGCGGATGCAAGCTCCGGTTCTATCTATGATGAGAATGGAGATCTGATCGTAAATCCCAATTCAAAGCTGGAGTACGAATGTCTTGTAGAGCCTTCTTTAAAGGAAGCAAAGGCATTTGACAAATTCCAGTTTGTCAGAAAAGGATATTTCTGTGTGGACTATAAAGATACCACACCGGATATGCTGGTATTCAACCGGATCGTATCCATGAAATCTTCTTTTAAGGTTACAAAGTAAGTAACTGTTCAGAGCCAACCTCAACAAATAAAAAGGATACGTGCCCGACAGAGAGTGACGGCTCTGCGGGAGCGTATCCTTTTTTGCTGCTGTGCAGACCGGATCCGGAATCATTCGGCCCGTATTCTGCTGTCTGAAGATCAGTTTTTTCTGCGGTGGTGTTCTTTAACTTTTTCTGCAATAAACCAGAAAAGAACTACCAGAACCAGAAAACCACCATAGATGATCACCGTGGGATAATCTCCCAGACGAATACCGGTCACAGCAGGAATTATGGCATAAACCGCCAGTGCAAGAAGAATACCTGCTGCAATGGTTGTAAAATCACCCTGAGATGTATCCAGCTCATGATGACCGCCGCACTGGTCACAGGCTTCCTTCAGCTCTTCCGTTTTTACATCAGGTGTCCCATCCGGCACGGAATCTGAATATCTGCTGCTCAAAATACCCCCTCCTTTATCTCAGTACACCTATTCTACCTGTTTTGACGTATATCTTCAAGGGATAAGCTTCAATTTCTCTGCTTGAAAGACTGGGAAATTTCCTATATAATTAATTTTGTCGAATTTGAAATGGAGGGATCCTGTATGTTTATTACACGTGAAGCGGATTACGGAATCCGTACGGTACGCGCCCTATCATCCGGGCAGAAGATGAATATTACCGCAATCTGCGAGCAGGAGAATGTTCCGCGTCAGTTTGCATATAAGATACTGAAGGAACTGAGCAGGGCAGGAATCGTTTCCATTATCCGGGGCGTCAGCGGCGGTTACATATTAAAAGCCGATCCGGCAGAGCTTACGCTGTATGATATTATATCAGTGGTTGATCAGGATCTGTTTCTGAATAAATGTCTTGAGCCTGATTATGATTGTGAACGTGACAGGGATCTTGCTCCCTGCAGAGTGCACCGTGAGCTGATGAGAATCCAGACAATACTGGAGGAAGAACTGAAAAAAACGCCGGTCAGCGAACTGATTTGACCCGGGATTGTTCAGCACTGCTGAAATACTGCGGTTATACGCAGCATAAAAAATGAATATCGGGGTATACTAGGCGGAGAATCTGAAGAAATTCAGGTTCTCCAGTTAATTTATTCAGACAAACAGGAACAGAAGGAGACGAATATGTGGGGATTGATTCTGGCCATGCTTTCCGGTGCACTGATGAGCATTCAGGGAGTATTTAATACAGAAGTTACAAAACAGAGCGGGATATGGACTGCTGCGGGATTTGTGCAGTTTACAGCTTTTCTTTACTGCGCAGCTGCCTGGCTGCTGTCGGGACGGGAAAAGGGAATCGGTGCGGTTTTTCAGACAGAGCCGAAATACATGCTGCTGGGCGGAATTATGGGAGCTTTGATTACGTATACCGTCATCCGCAGCATGGATAATCTGGGTCCGGCCATGGCGGTTATGGTCATTGTGATCACGCAGCTTCTGACGGCGTACCTGATCGAGGTATTCGGGTTGTTCGGAGTGGAAAAATCCGGCTTTGAATGGAAAAAGGCGGTGGGTGCTGCGGTGGCGATTGTAGGGATATGGCTGTTTAAGAGGTGAGGAGTAATTGGTGTGGGGAAGCAGATTTACTCTGGATTTTTGAAAGGCGGCATGTTAGAATAAATTTAAACAGTCCGGCAGTCTGTCGTAAAAGCCTGCCGGGTCAGTTCGGGGAGGACGAAAGAGTATGAGCTTATTGACGATTATTATGCCGGTGTATAATGCAGAAGATACACTTCCGGCGGCACTTCAGGGAATTCTGAATCAGACTTACAGGAATCTGGAGATTCTTCTGGTGGATGACGGTTCTGCAAAGGGTGTTGAAGCCATGGTTCGTGAGCTGGCCGGAGACGACAGCCGGATCCAGATCATTACACAGAAGCATGCGGGTTCGGGTACGGCCCGCAATGCGGCTCTGCAGGTGGCTTCCGGCAGTTATGTTTATTTTGCGGACGCAGATGATGTGATGGCGCCTGAAGCGGCCGGTACTATGGTAAAACGGATGGGTGATCCGGGAACCGACCTGCTGACCTTTGGCTACCGTCAGATCAACCGGAAAACAGGAGCTGTAAAAGAAGTGACAGCAGAAGAGGGACATTTTTCCGGGGAGCAGATCCGTGCGGATTACACCAGCTGGACAGCGGAATCTTCCTGCAAGGTGCTGGGCTCCTGCTGGAATAAATGCTTCAGACTGGATCTGATCAAGGAGTATGGGGTTGTTTTTCCGGATCTTCAGCGTAATGAAGAAGAAGTATTTATTATGCGCTACATAGAACATGTACAGGATGTATACAATATTCCGGATATTCTGTATGATTTTTATCCCATTGATCTGAAACGGGCATGGAAGCGTCTGCCGGATGATTTCTGTCGGGAGGTGGAGCTGTTTCGGCAGGAACGTCTGTCATTTGCCCGCAGATGGAACTGTGACACACAAAAAACGCGGGAGTTCATTGCACGGGAGTACTGGGGAAAGATGATGCTGGGGCTGAAGCTCTGCTTTAATCCTGAGAAAAAAGCCGGTTACGGAGAGTTTGCAGCCAGAGTCAGGATGCTGATGGCAGGACTTACTGATACAGGCAGTATTCCGGCTTCCGTATCGGGGAGCACCCTGTATAAACTGATGAAAAAAGGAGTGATTCCGATCGTATGGCTGCTGGTAAAAAAGAACAGCAAGGGCTGAGAAGTCAACAATTCAATGAAGGACGCAGAAAAGAATGCAGAATCCGCCTGATCGCACTGGATCTGGATGGAACCACGCTGGATGGGGAGGGTAATCTGACGCCTGAGAACCGTATGGCCCTGGAGGAAGCGGCCGAAAAAGGTGTGTATGTGGTGGTGGCCAGCGGGCGTGCTCTGTCTACCCTGCCGAAAGAGGTGATGGAGCTGTCATGCATCAGTTATGCCATTACATCCAACGGCGCTGCCATCTGTTCCATGCCGGATCAGGCGCTTTTAAGAAGATATCTGATTCCGGAAAAGGCTGTTGAACAGGTGGTTGCGCTGGCAGATGCATATTTTGCGGAATATACGGGATTTAAACGTCTCAATTATGAGGTGTTTGTGGATGGCGTGGCTTTTGCACAGGCTGATTATGTGGCGGATGCCATGAAATTCGGCGGAACAGAAAACGAAAGAAAGTATATTCTGGAATCGCGCAGGCCGGTGGATGATATTCATGCATTTATCCGGCGGCACAGGCGGGAACTGGACAGTATGGATCTGATCATTCATGATCCGGAAAAAAAGGAAAAAATGTGGGAACTGCTGAAACAGCAGGTTCCCGGTATCTATATCACATCTTCTGTTCCGCGTCTTCTGGAGATTTCCAGCAAAGAGTGCGGAAAATGGTCGGGAATCTGCCACCTTCTGGAAATACTGGGGCTTTCGCCGGAAGAAGTGATCACATTCGGAGATGCCAGGAATGATCTGGATATGATCCGGGGCGCGGGAATCGGTGTGGCCATGAGCAACGCTCATCCAATCCTGATAGACAGCGCCGATTATGTTACGGGCAGTAATGAGGAATCCGGTGTGGCACAGGCGCTGAGGGCGCTGGGTGTGATCTGATTCGGTCAGCACGCAGCGCTCCTCCGGGGACTGTTTACCAGTCTGCCCCCTTTACCTCCATCCACAGATCGTTCATTTTGGCATCTCCCTCTGAACCGAGTGTATGGAAAACCGTACATTTTTTCAGGATTTTCTCATCCGGAAAGACAGCGGGATTGGACAGCAGTTCATCATCTATGAGAGCCTGTGCACCGGTATTCGGTGTGGAGTAGGTGATGTATTCAAAATTTTTCAGTGCAATTTCCGGTTTGTTCAGGAAATTGATCCATGCTTCTGCATTTTCCTTATTTTCCGCATTGGCAGGAATCACCCAGGAATCAATGAAGAAATTGGAACCCTCCTCCGGCAGCGCGTAGGCCAGATCAGGATTTTCTTCCTGCATGGCCAGAACTTCACCGGAATAACACATGGCCAGAGAGGCGGAGCCGCAGATCATCAGATCCTTGATCTGATCCATGACGTAGCTCTGTACCAGAGGCTTCTGTTCGATCAGCATATCCGTCGCATTTCTCAGTGCGGCATCGTCAAGTGAGTTGATGTCTTCGTTGATCAGGCGCAGGGGAGCAACAAATGCATCCCGGACACTGTTGTACATCAGAATCTCATCATCATATTTTTCATCCCACAGAATATTCCAGCTGGTTACAGGTTCGTGCACTTTGGTGGTGTTGTAAACAATTCCCAGCGTACCGTAGGTATAGGGGACGGAGTATTTATTCTCCGGGTCGAAATCCCGGGAGAGCTCCATAACGGTTTCATCGATATATTCCATATTGGGGATGTTGTCAAAATCAATCTCCTGAAGCAGGTTGTTCTGGATCATTTTTTCAATCATGTAGTCGGAAGGACAGACCGCATCGTAGGCGATCCCGCCGGTCTCGATAATGGGGTACATGGTTTCATTCGTATCGAAGGTATCGTAGATGACATTAATGCCGGTTTCTTCTTCAAACTGTTCAATGACATCTTCATCAATATATTCTCCCCAGTTGTATACCTTAACCTGACCGTTGATGCCGGGTTTTGCATCCTGTGTTTCGACTTCGGTTTCAGAATCGGCGCGGGCGCTGCTGCAGCCGGTCAGAGAAGCGGTCAGTACAGTCAGTACCAGACCGAAAGTGAGTATCTTTTTCATTAAAATCTCCTGTTCTTTACTTTCTGCCTTCTTTTCGTTTGGGCAGATTCATAATGATAAGCAGAATCAGTACGGCCGTAAATACGAGAGCTGACAGTGCGTACAGTGTCGGTTTGATTCCCTTGCGCAGCTCCGAGTAAACCAGTGTGGAGATGGTGTTGATGCCGGCCCCCTTTGTAAAATGGGTGATGATAAAGTCATCCAGGGACATGGTAAATGCCAGCAGAAATCCTGACAGAATACCGGGCATGATATCGGGCAGCACGACCTTCACAAAAGCGTACGCGGGGCTTGCTCCAAGATCAAGAGCGGCCTCGTAGGTGCTGGGCTCCAGCTGTTTGATACGGGGCATGACGCTCAGGATCACATAGGGGATATTGAATGTAATATGCGCCAGAATAACGGTTTTCATGCTGAGCGTTACGCCGAAGGCCAGAAAACACAGCATCAGGGAAATACCGGTTACAATATCGGCATTCAACATAGGGATATTGGTGATACCAAGTAAAACAGCCCTTGATCTTCTTTTCATGGCATTCATGGAAACGCAGGCGATGGTTCCGATG
>JAQYDI010000022.1 GCA_028724245.1 Lachnospiraceae bacterium | reverse complement strand
CGGTTTTCAGGATTCATATGAAGCCCCAGAGGCTGATTGAAATCAAGGAAAGAATGCTGTGAATGATCAACGGTTTTATACATGGCTTAACAGGCTCCTTTGTGTGTGATTTTTAATAAAACTGCAAGGAAAATGCCCTTTAGAGAAACATAACCTTTGCAGATATATTAACACATAAATCGCCGTAAGTCAGTTAAAAACTGGACTACTGCTGTTAATCAGCAGACACTAATTATATTATACCATCATCTCGTTTTTTTCATCATGGAATTTCAGTTAATTATCGGTTACCTGAGATTAATGTGATACAAACTTATGTTCCTATCTGTTAAATTTATTATAGCAAACAAATATTCTTGTGCCAATGGAAATATTCGAAGGTTTCAGAAAGTGTTTCCAAAAATCAGGTATTGATTTCCTAACGAATATTAGGTATAATGATCCTAACGATTACTAGGAATATGGAAGTGGGAGGCTCTGGGATGGAAAAGATAAAAACAAAGGACAGAATTCTTTCAGCAGCACTTGATTTGTTTTCGGAAAAGGGATATGACCAGACTTCCATTGATTTGATTGCGGAGACTGTGGGGATCAAAGGTCCATCCATATATGCACATTATAAAGGAAAGGAAGATATCCTTGATTCCTTAATTATTATGATGGAACAAAAATATGATGAAAAATTCGGCAGTATTTCCGGTCTGGATAAGATCCCTGAATCTATGGACGAATTCAGGGAAGATTGTCTGGAACGGGTTGGATTTACCATGAAGGATCCGCAGATACAAAAGGTCAGAAGATTCTGTACAAAAGAGCAGTACAGAAGCGAAAAGATTGCAGCACTTACTTCAAAGCACCAGTTGACCGGGAATCAGGAGATGTATGCTTTGATGCTGGAAAAAATGATGGAAAAGAAACTGATCCGCCGATTTGATGCCGGCCAGCTTGCTTTGGAGCTTGTAGCCCCGGTAACGTTGATGATAGAAATTGCAGACAGGGAGCCGGAACGTACAGACGAAATGTGGACGCAGATCAATATGCATCTGTCGCATTTTATTAAAGTCTATGGAATACAGTAAGAAGGTCAGCAGAGAAAGAATTACAGAAAAAAGATGTGATCGGAGAAAGAACTGCAGAAAAAAGATACAGGCAGGATGTACGGTATACAGGGGGCAATGATGAAAAAAAATACAGATAATAAGGTTTTATCCAAAGGTTTGTGGACACGGAATTTTACAATTATTACAGTGGGAAGTATTGTTTCCATGCTGGGCAGTTCCATTGCGGGATTTGCGTTGGGGCTGCTGGTTCTGGATTATACAGAGTCTACGTTTTTGTATGCCATGTATATGGTGATGTACAATCTGCCTAAAGTTGCGGTACCTACTCTGGCGGGGCCTTTTGTAGATAAGTTTTCCAGAAGAAAGACAATTTATACGCTGGATTTTATCAGTACCGCTTTGTACGGTTTCTTTGCATGGCTGATTATGAGCGGATATTTTAATTACGCCTTTTTGATCGCGGGGTGTTTGATCCTCGGCACCATAGACAGTATATATCAGGTGGCTTTTGACAGCTTTTACCCCATGCTGATCACGGAGGGTAATTATACCAAAGCCTACTCCATTCAAAGTACGCTGGAGAGTATGACGCTGCTGATGATACCTGTTTCTGCATTTTTATATAATCTTGTGGGAATCGCGCCGCTGTTTCTGATCAATATGGCAAGTTTTTTCATTGCAGCAGTGATGGAGACGAGAATTACACCGATTCAGGAGAGTTATGTAAAGGAACGGGAAGAAAAATTTGGTCTTGCTCAGTACCGAGAGATTTTTCAGGAGGGAATATCCTACCTGAAAGAGGAAAAGGGGCTGCAGGCAATCACTTTGTATTTCATGGTCAGTATGCTGGCGGCCGGTGCCTTCGAGACTCTGGTGCTTCCGTATTTTAAGATGAATTTCCAGCAGGGAGAATATGTCTATGTTTTCACCATGGGATGGACCATGGTGGGGCGGATGATCGGCGGAGCCATACATTATAAGTTTAAATATCCTACAGATAAAAAATATCTCATTGCCCTGTCTGTCTATATCATCATTTCTTTTCTGGAAGGAACCATGTTGTTTTTCCCTATCGTGGTGATGATGGTAATATGTTTTGCAGACGGAATTTTGGGAGTGACCTCTTACAATATCCGTATTTCTGCTACCCAAAGCTACGTTCCTGATGAGAAAAAGGGAAGGTTTAATGGAATCTTCCAGATGATCAATATGGGAGGTATGCTTTTGGGTCAGTTTCTGGCAGGGGTGCTGGGTGAATTTCTTCCTCAGAGGGTTGTTATATTTGGCTTCCAGATGATCTGTGTGGCTGCGGCCATTGTCATTATTGGAGGTAACAAAAAGCATGTGGAAAAGATCTATAACAGACAGGCATAACTGCGGATTTTACATGCCAAATAAGGAGAAGTCCGAAATTCACGGCAGTATCGAGTAAAGCACAACTCCCGCCGCTCCGGCACCTGCCATGACATAGATGGGATTGATTTTCCATTTGCGCAGGATCAGCAGTGCGGCGGCAAAGATCAGCACGGAGATACCATTAAGGCTGCTCAGATCGTCGGGCAGGGTGCGCTGTCCGTAAAAGGACAGAATGATCAGAGAAATGCCGGCAGAGGCAATCATGGCGACTACGGCAGGGCGCAATCCGGCCAGAATGCCCTGAATAATACTCAGACCCCGGCAGCGGTAATAAACAAAGGCCAGAAGAAGGACGATGACGCAGGAGGGCAGGATGCAGCCGATGGTAGCAATGACAGCTCCCGGGATTCCGGCAATCTGAATTCCTGTGAAGGTGGCGGCATTAACAGCAATAGGGCCGGGCGTCATCTCCGCGATGGTCATGACATCGGCAAACTGCGTCATGGTCAGCCAGGAGTGTTGGTCAACCACCTGATGCTGGATCAGGGGCATGGCCGCGTATCCCCCGCCGATGCTGAACAGTCCGATCTGGATAAAGCTCAATAACAGTTCCATATAAATCATTTCAAAAACCACCCTTCCGTTTGAGCCGATTTTTATTATGATACAGGGTATCTGCAGCACCTGTTGCTGCACAGATCAGAATAACCAGAATAATATTCATATGGAAGAAACGGACTGCCGCAAAGGATGCAGACATCACCAGCAGCGGAAGTATGCGTTTTCGTCGGAATATTTCCTTTCCCATGGTGATAACTACATCGCAGATGACGGCGGCGACGCCTGCCAGCATGCCGGTCATGGCCATATTGACAATGACGTTATCCCGGAATTCCCTGTAAAAAAAGGAAATCGCCGATATGATGACCAGAGGCGGCAGGATGGTTCCAAGAACCGTGATCATGGCACCGGGAATGCCTGCTACATGATAGCCCACCACGATGGAGGCGTTGACAGCGATGGCACCGGGAGATGACTGGGCAATGGCTGTCAGATCCATCATTTCCTGCTCATCGATCCAGTGCAGTTCCTCCACAAATTTCCTGCGCAGCAGTGGGATAATGACAAAACCGCCGCCGAAGGTGCAGGCGCTGAGCTGAAGGGTCGAAAAAAACAGCTTCAGGTATTTCTGTTTTTTCTGTATCGTTTGAATGTCAGGTTCCTTTTGTATATCGCATATGGTTTCTTCGGAATTTATTGTATTTGTATTTTTCATATCCATTGTATAACCTGTATTTTTCATATTTCTGCTGCGGTTGATTATATCACAATAATCCCCTGTAGGAAACAGGGGATTGAAAAAATATATCATAATATATTAAATTTTTAAGGTTTGGTGGCTGCCTGAACAGTAACCGTCCTGATTCAAATTTCGTACTTGTGTGATACTGCCGTGTTGTGCTATTATTACAGCATGTCTGATTTCCATATGGGCAGAGTCGTCTGCTCATATGGAAATCAGACGCCCTGCGCGGCCGTTTTCAGGCTGCTGCGTTTATTTGATATCGAATCAGGAGGACAATATGGAGAAGAAAACAGTTGTAGTTGTTGATGCCATGGGCGGTGACAATGCCCCGGTTGAGATTGTTAAGGGTGCTGTTGATGCAGTGAATAAGAGTGATAAGGTACAGGTGATTCTTACGGGAATCGAAGATCAGGTACGGGCGGAACTGGCTAAATATACCTACCCTGAAGACCGGATTTCCGTGCTTCATGCTTCCGAAGTGATCACCACAGAGGAAGCACCGGCTTTTGCCATTAAGAAAAAGAAGGATTCTTCCATTGTAGTTGGACAGAAGCTGTTGAAGACCGGTGAAGCGGATGCATTTGTTTCTGCAGGAAGCACCGGCGCTGTTCTGGTTGGAGGTGTGCTGGTGGCAGGAAGGATCCGCGGGATTGAACGGACTCCTCTGGGTACGCTGATTCCCACGGAGACAGGCGTGGCCCTGCTGGTGGATTCCGGCGCCAATGCGGACTGCCGTCCTTCTCATCTGGTTCAGTTTGCCCAGATGGGTTCTGTTTACATGGAGCATGTAGTCGGCGTTAAAAATCCCAGAGTTTCCATCGTCAATATCGGTGTGGAGGAAGAAAAGGGCAATGCGCTGGTGAAAGAAACATTTCCTTTATTAAAGGAATGTCCCAATATCAATTTTACCGGCAGCATTGAAGCCAGAGAAATTCCCCACGGTGCGGCTGATGTAATTGTGTGTGACGGATTTACCGGCAACGTCATCCTTAAATTATATGAAGGAACTGCTTCCACGCTGGTTCATGTGATCAAGGGCGGTTTGAAGAGTTCCCTCCGTTCCAAGATCGGCGGCCTGCTGATCAAGCCTGCTCTGAAGAGTACGCTGAAAAAATTTGATGCTTCCCAGTACGGCGGAGCGCCCATGCTTGGTCTGAACGGACTGGTAGTGAAGACCCACGGTTCTGCTACGGCCAATGAAGTCTGCAATTCCATTATCCAGTGCATTACATTCAAGGAACAGGGAATCAATGACAAGATCAGAGCGCTTCTTGGCAGAGATGCGGCCAAAAAAGGATCAGAAAGCGATAAAACAGGAAAAGAAGAGGCATAAAAAGGATGAAAACATATTTTTGCCCGAGTGAAGAAATGAATCGCCGGTTTTCGGAGCTGGAAGAGAAAATAGGATATCATTTTAATGACAGGAAATTATTGATGCGCGCGCTGATGCATACATCCTATTCCAATGAGCACCGTATGGACAGGCTGGATAATAATGAACGGCTGGAATTTTTGGGGGATGCCGTTCTGGAGGTGATTTCCAGTGATTTTCTGTATAGAAAGTACAGGGATTACCCGGAAGGAAAGCTGACCAGGCTGCGTGCCAGTCTTGTATGTGAGCAGACGCTTGCTCTGTGTTCCCATGATATTGATCTGGGAAGTTATCTGCTGCTGGGCAAGGGTGAGGCGGCCACCGGCGGACGAAACCGGGATTCCATCGTTTCCGATGCCATGGAGGCTGTGATCGGTGCAATCTATCTGGATGGAGAAGAGAAAGGCTTTGAGAATGCCAGAAAGTTCGTTCTGCGTTTTATTCTGAATGATATTGAGAACAAGCAGCTGTTTTACGACAGCAAGACGATCCTTCAGGAGATGATCCAGAGTGAACACAAGGATCAGCTGGCCTATGAGCTGCTGAAGGAGGAAGGTCCCGACCACGACAAACAGTTTACCACCCGTGTTATGTTGGGAGACAAAGAACTGGGCCGGGGCAGAGGACGGACGAAAAAAGCCAGTGAGCAGGAAGCTGCTTACCGTGCGATTTTGAAACTGAAGGAAAATAAGTGAGGAAACGATGTATCTGAAAGGGATTGAAGTATCCGGATTCAAATCATTTGCCCGGAAAACGGAGTTTCATTTTCAGGATGGAATTACCGGGATTGTGGGACCGAACGGAAGCGGCAAAAGCAATGTTGCGGATGCCATGCGCTGGGTTCTCGGGGAGCAGAGTGCAAAACAGCTGCGAAGCTCCAATATGCAGGATGTGATATTTGCGGGTACCGAGAACCGGAGAGCACAGGGCTATGCTTATGTAAATATTGTATTTGACAATTCCGATCACAGGCTCCCCATTGACTACGATGAAGTGACCATCGGACGGCGTGTTTACCGCTCCGGTGAAAGTGAGTATCTGATCAATTCCAGTGCCTGCCGTCTGAAAGATATTCAGGAGCTGTTTTATGATACGGGTATCGGTAAGGAAGGGTATTCCATTATCGGTCAGGGGCAGATCGACAAGATCTTAAGCGGGAAGCCGGAGGATCGAAGAGAGCTGTTTGATGAGGCAGCAGGAATTGTCAAATTTAAAAAGCGGAAGAATGAAGCACTTTCCAGACTGGCCAAAGAGGAGGAAAGTCTGGTCCGTATCAACGATATCCTGTCTGAGCTGACCAGACAGGAGGGCCCTTTGAAAAATCAGGCGGAAAAGGCGCGGGCCTATATCAAATATCATGATGAGCTCCGAATCTGTGATGTGAACGATTATCTGGCGGAGGCAGAAGAGAGCAGGACACAGCTGTCTTCCCTGACAGAAAAACTGGGTATTTCAC
>JAQYDI010000021.1 GCA_028724245.1 Lachnospiraceae bacterium | reverse complement strand
CTTTTCTTCTGGACGATCCATCAAACCGGATATTCAATTGTCAAGGTTCCTGATATGTTTCCCATCCCTATTTATGTAGCGAAACAGTGTTTATTTTAACATAATTTTACAAATATAGCAATATATTTTTATATTTATCGATGTTTTTTTGGTTCACAGGAACCCTAATTCCCATGAACCAAAAACAGTGCCTACCCACTTGCAAACGGATAGACACTGTTCATTATGAAGCTTTATTCTGTTATTCTGCTCCGGTACTTTTCATTCTTCCCGGCATGGGAATTCACCGGATTTCACCGTGCATCTCCTGCAGGGATCTTACCGGTTCACCTCCGTGTTTTCTTGCAGAAAGGATTCCGCTGATGGTCGCTTTTGCCGCAGCCATGGTCGTCATATACGGAATCTTCTTTTTAATTGCAGCTTTTCTCAGATAACTGTCGTCATCATTGGCATCCGATCTGATGGGGGTATTGATGATCAGATCAATCTCTCCGTTAGTGATCAGGTCAAGGATGTTGGGACGACCTTCCCTGAGTTTTTTCACCTTTTCGGCTTTGATTCCATGCTCTGTCAGGAACTGATATGTTCCCTTTGATGCCAGAATCCGGAAACCGGCTTCTTCAAAGCCCTTCGCAACATCCAGCGCTTCTTCCTTTTCCGTGTCACTGACGGTGATCAGCACGGTCCCCTCCAGAGGCAGTGCCGACTGGGTTGCTTCCTGCGCTTTGTAGAAAGCTTCTCCCCAGTAACGGGAAAGTCCAAGCACCTCACCGGTGGAACGCATCTCCGGTCCCAGGATGGGATCAACCTCCTGGAACATATTAAACGGAAATACCGCTTCTTTTACGCCATAGTAGGGAATCTGCTTCTCCTCCAGCGCCGGTATGGGCGACGGTTTTCCTGTCAGTTCCGCAGTAATGACCTCAATGGCCAGCGGTACCATGCGGATGTTGCAGACCTTGGAAACCAGCGGAACCGTTCTGGACGCCCTGGGATTTGCTTCCAGCACATATACCTTATCATTCTCAATGGCATACTGCATATTCATCAGACCCATGACATGCATCTCTTCCGCGATTTTTCTCGTATATTCCTTAATAGTATTCACATTCTTTTCGGAAATATGTCTGGAAGGAATAATGCAGGCGGAATCTCCTGAATGAACGCCGGCCAGCTCGATATGCTCCATGACAGCCGGAACAAATGCATGGGTACCGTCGCTGATGGCATCCGCTTCGCACTCCATGGCATGATTCAGGAAACGGTCGATCAGAATGGGACGATCCGGTGTCACGCCAACCGCCGCATTCATGTATCCTGTCATACTTTCTGCGTCATAAACCACTTCCATGCCGCGTCCGCCCAATACATAGGAAGGACGTACCATAACGGGGTATCCGATCTTCTCTGCAATCTGAAGCGCTTCCTCCACATTGACCGCCATACCGGATTCGGGCATGGGGATCTCCAGTTTCTCCATCATGGCGCGGAACAGATCACGGTCTTCTGCCAGATCAATCACAGAAGGAGCCGTACCCAGAATCTTCACACCGTTCCGTTCCAGATCAGCCGCCAGATTCAGAGGAGTCTGACCGCCGAACTGTGCAATCACACCCACCGGCTTTTCTTTTTTGTAAATACTCAGTACATCCTCCAGTGTCAGCGGTTCAAAATACAGCTTATCAGATGTATCGTAGTCAGTGGATACCGTTTCAGGATTACAGTTGACGATAATGGTCTCAAAGCCCAGCTTTTTCAGCGCCAGGGAAGCATGAACGCAGCAGTAATCAAATTCGATACCCTGACCGATCCGGTTGGGACCTCCGCCCAGGATCATCACCTTGGGCTTATCGCTGCTGACCGGATTCTTATCCTCCGCATTATATGTGGAATAGTAGTAAGCGCTGTCCTCGGTACCGCTCACATGAACGCCTTCCCAGGCCTCCTCCACACCCAGAGTGACCCGGCGATTGCGCACATCGTCCTCGGAAATCTCCAGTATCTGGCTCAGGTATTTATCAGAAAATCCGTCTTTTTTCGCACGGATCAGCGCTTCATCGGAAGGCAGCTGTCCTCTGCAGGTCATCAGAGCCTCTTCCTCTTCCACCAGTTCCTTCATCTGTTCAAGGAAATAATGTTTCACTTTGGTGATCTCGAAAATCTCATCTGCAGTGGCACCTTTGCGCAGCGCTTCATATATGATAAAATAACGCTCGCTGGAAGGGGTAATCAGCATATTGAGCAGTTCATCCTTTGATTTCTGATCAAAATCCCTAGCATGGCCCAGCCCGTAACGGCCTGTCTCCAGACTGCGGATTGCCTTCTGAAATGCTTCCTTGAAGTTCTTGCCGATGCTCATAACCTCACCCACGGCGCGCATCTGCGTACCCAGCTTGTCCTCCACGCCTTTGAATTTCTCAAATGCCCAGCGTGCAAACTTGATCACCACATAATCCCCATCGGGAACATAACGGTCCAGTGTACCGTATTTACCGCAGGGAATATCTTTTAACATCAGACCGGAAGCCAGCATGGCGGAAACGAGAGCAATGGGGAAGCCCGTCGCCTTGGAAGCCAGCGCCGATGAACGGGATGTTCTGGGATTGATTTCAATAATAATATCACGATCCGTCACAGGATCATGAGCCCACTGTACGTTGGTACCGCCGATAACCTGAATGGATTCCACGATCTTATAGGATTTTTCCTGAAGGCGCTTCTGCACTTCCGGTGAAATGGTCAGCATGGGAGCCGAACAGAACGAATCGCCCGTATGAACGCCCAATGGATCAATATTTTCGATAAAGCAGACGGTAATCATGTTGTTATCTGCATCACGCACAACCTCCAGCTCCAGTTCTTCCCAGCCAAGGATCGATTCCTCCACCAGAACCTGTCCCACCAGACTGGCCTGCAGACCGCGGGCACAGACAACCTTCAGTTCTTCACGGTTATACACAAGACCGCCGCCTGCACCGCCCATGGTATAAGCCGGGCGCAGGACAACCGGATAATGAAGCTTATCAGCAATGGCCAGCGCTTCATCCACCGTATAGGCAACCTCACTTCTTGCCATCTCGATTCCCAGACTCTCCATGGTATGCTTGAACTCGATCCGGTCTTCACCGCGCTCGATGGCATCCACCTGTACTCCGATTACCTGCACATTGTATTTATCAAGTATACCCTTCTGGGCCAGTTCAGAACACAGATTCAGCCCCGACTGTCCGCCCAGATTGGGAAGCACCGCGTCAGGACGTTCCTTTGCAATGATCTGCTCCATCCGCTCAATATTCAAAGGCTCGATATAAGTCACATCAGCGATTTCCGGATCTGTCATAATCGTAGCCGGATTGGAATTCACCAGCACAATCTCATAACCCAGCTTCCTGAGCGCCTTGCACGCCTGCGTACCGGAATAATCAAACTCACATGCCTGCCCGATAATAATCGGACCGGAACCAATAATCAATACCTTATGGATATCTTTTCTCTGGCTCATATAATCCTCCTGTAATTACAGTTTTGTGTTTATCAGTCAGATTATAACGTAAAAGATATGGTACTGGCAATAGGTTCCGGTCCATTTTTGTTCCGATTTTTACAAATTGTTACTGTTCAGGACTTCTTCCAGTATTCCCAGATTGATATCCGAGTGTTCGATTTCCCGGGCATATTTCCATGACATTTCGATCACGTCTTCCATGCTTAACCGCCCATTGTTCCTGGTAAAGCGGTACATGACAAGCTCCTGTATCCAGCGGGTGGAAAATACGGCAAATCTGACTTTTACGGCAATTTCCTCATCGTATACGGCTCCGCAAAAATAAGTATAGATAAATTCCGTCATCAGCCGTTCCCCGGTCTGCTGGCGAAGGGCATGGTTTTCACTGGAACCTTCGCAGAAATCATGGAATGTCCGGCAAATCTTTTCATACTGCTCCGGACCGGAAGCATACAGCGTATCCCACATGTCATCCAGCATCAGGCCCCACTCAGGACGAAGATGCTCCATCTTATGAAATACGGGAAATTCACGGCAGCAGATTTCGTATCGTTTCAAAACCTGCTGCGCTGAAGCATACAATTCTGAAACCTGTACATCTGAACGCGGCTCATCTGAATCCGGCAGTTCTGTACCTTCCTCCGCATTCCGATACCGGTCAACTACCCCATCCATATCGTAACTGCGGTCTTCATCCATGCAGTCCTGAAGTCCCTCTGCCAGTTCAAGAACAAGTTTCATGCGTTTTTCAACAGGAATCCCCCTGTTTCCAAGTATCTGAAGCATCACCTCCCGTGCATCCTCCAGACGGGTGAAAAGCAGATAATCCATCTCATCTTCCTCAAAGGAATCCTCTTCCTCCTCCGTCTCCCAGCGCACAAACCGCTCCGGCTCCCGGCATGTCAGCAGCATGCGGGCCGCCTCCGGGCAGGACAGCGACAACGACAGCTCGCGAAGCCCGTCAAACTCCTCCACATGGCGCGGATACCTGCGGCAGGTCTCACAAAGCCCGTCCTCTCCCAGCTCCTGCTGCAGATCGCAGAGATTCTCCTCATTCAGAAAAGCACATCGGCCCGCATCCTGATAAAAAGCACCCTCCTCCCAGTCAATGGAATTGGCAAGACGGCTGCCGAAAGGACCTTCCTCCTGCTCATACTTTTCCAGACTTTCATCATCAATATAAATCTGCCAGCCGGCGCAGCACGTATCGGGACAATCCCCCGCCAGGCACCGGAATGTATCATAATAAAATGGTTTGCAATATCTCATAAGCTGCAGTCTCCCTTCATCTCCAGCCCAGTATAATGCATAACGACCGCAAATACCAGAAGATTTATGAGACTGCTCAGTTTTCATGCCGGAGAAATACAATTTGTCAAGCAGGCTATATTCCCCGGCAAAAATGAAGTTCTGAACAGAAAGAACCTTTCCGGCAAAGCGCCGGAACCCCTCCTTGCAAAGCTGCATGGTCCATGTTACAATGGCATTACAATGCAAAACCCAAAACAGCAGTTCGGGATTTACGGACTGCTATAGAATTCATATAACAGGAGGCATCTGATGATGGAACTGAATGAAGCACTGCAGCAGCTGGAAACGCTGCAGAAAAAAATGTATGCTTATAATACGGCTTTATCTTCTCTTTATCTGGACAGTGTTACCACTGCTCCCGGTGATACCGCCGAAGGCCGCGGCGTGGCAATGGGTATTCTGGCAGGAGAGTCACAGAAACTGATGACCGATCCTTCAGTCGGCAATCTTCTGGAATTTCTTTCCGCTCACAGTCAGGAACTTACTTTTTCTCAAAAACGGCAGACAGAAGAACTGAAGCGGGATTACGACCAGTTAACACGAATCCCCGCCGATGAATATATGGAATATACCATGCTCACCAACGAAGCCAGCGATGTATGGCACAAAGCAAAGGAAACCGATGATTTTGAGCTTTTCCGTCCCGTGCTGGAAAAACTGGTGGAATTCAATAAAAAATTCGCAGGCTACTATGACAGCACGAAGAAACCCTACGATGCCCTGTTAAATGAATATGAACGGGGCACCGATATGGAATATCTTGACCGTTTCTTCGGCACGGTCCGTGAAAAACTGGTGCCCCTCATCCACGCAGTGGGGCAGGCCCCGCAGATCGATGACAGCTTCCTGCACAGACATTATCCCATCGAAGCGCAGAAAAAATTCTCCGATTATCTGATGGAAGTTCTGGGTCTTGACAGGAATCACTGCACCATCGGTGAAACCGAACATCCTTTTACACTGGAATTCAACAATCAGGATGTACGTATCACCACCAATTACATGGAAAATAACGTAACCAGTTCCATGTATTCCGTCATCCATGAAGGCGGTCATGCAAAATACGAACTGGGGATCCGTGATGACCTGCAGTACACCCGTCTGGCAGGCGGCGTATCCATGGGCGTTCATGAAAGCCAGTCCCGTTTTTATGAGAACCTGATCGGACGCTCACGCCCGTTCATCGAAGCCATTTTCCCGAAGATGCAGGAATTCTTCCCGGAACAGCTGAGCGACGTCACCGCAGAACAGATGTACCGCGCCGTCAACCGGGTTGAACCCTCCCTGATCCGTACCGAAGCAGACGAACTGACCTACTGTCTCCATGTCATGATCCGTTACGAAATCGAAAAACAGCTCATCGGAGGCACTCTTGCCGTAAAGGATATTCCCGCAGTCTGGAACCGGCTCTATGAAGAATATCTCGGCGTCAAAGTCCCCAATGACAGAGAAGGCTGCCTGCAGGACAGCCACTGGTCAGGCGGATCTTTCGGATATTTCCCTTCCTACGCTCTGGGCAGCGCCTACGGTGCACAGATGCTTAGAAACATGGAACAGGACATGGATGTATGGGGACCTGTCTCCCGCGGCGACCTCACCGGCATCTCCGCATGGCTGAAGGAAAAAATCCATCAGTACGGCAGTCTGCTGGAGCCTGCCGATGTGATAAAGAACGCCTGCGGCGAATTCGATCCCACCGTATACACAGATTATCTGACAGACAAGTACACAGAACTGTATCTTAAAAGATAACCATTGAAACACCGTCCGATCCATGATACCATATTCTCAGCTTGTCCGGACAGGAATACCGTCCGCAGAAGGCAATCAACCGGAAATACATTCCGGCAAAATCAATAAATAAAATAGATATCGGCCAGTTTTTATCAGCTGAACAGTATCTTCTCCGCTTTTCAGAATCACCCATTATCCGGAGCGGTCCCCTGTTCAGATTATCTGTCTGCCGGAAGATCCTGCAGTCTGCAGCCAGCCGGCGGCATATATCACAACGAGAGGGTTGAATCAACACATGATAGATATACTTAGCAAAATTGAACAGATGCGCCTCAAACGTAACTGGTCCGAATATGAACTCAGCAGACGTTCCGGTCTTCCGCAGACCACAATCAACACCTGGTACCGGAAACAGCAGATACCAACACTGCCTTCCCTTGAAAAACTCAGTGAAGCATTCGGCATCACACTGTCAGAACTGCTGGCAGACGACAACGATCCCATGGAGATCACAGCAGAAGACCATCATCTGCTGAGCCATTTTCACAGTCTGAAACCTGAACAGCAGAAAGCACTCCTGCAGCTTCTGGAAACACTCACCGATCCTTCCCCGTTTTAGCAGGAAGCTGAAACGAACAGGACACAGGAGATGAAATACCGGAACGAATCACACTGTAAGGAAAAAGCAGACTCCCTGCCGGAAAAGAAAACTCCGGCAGGGGGAAATATTGTCCTTATTTCTCATACTTCTCGATCTCGCAGCGGTGCTCCTTGCTATTTGTATCATAGCTAATCCCTACGAGCAGTATTTCCCCGGTATAATCGGTAATGGAATCGGGATATTTTCTATCCTTAATCTGTTTTATTGCCGTCTGGACGGCCTTATCCCATTTTAATTCTGCAACGATCGCCGGATAATATTTCTTATACTCCGGTTTCGGAATGAATACAAAATCTGCAAATCCCCTTCCCACCGGAAGCTCCCGGATCGGCTTGAAGTAATACTGCATTGCGCTGAGATACGCGATAGCCAGAACACTGCTCAGCGAATTCTCATTGTTATATTGAATTGACGAGGCATAATCCATATGGATTTTTTCGATTCCCGCTGCCACAGCATTTGTATCCCTCCTCAGTGTTGCATCAAGGAGGCGCTCAGATTCCATCTGGAATGTAATCAGTTCGTTCCACCGTGTACTCTTAGTTGCAATTGTAAGTTCCTGACGTATCTCTTCATTGGGAATAAATGCTGTTTCATCCACCTGATTGTAGGCCAGATAGCCTAAATGAATCAAATAGGTAAGAACATCATCTCGGCTGGTGAAACTTACGGTATCATTTTTGAATGTTATCGTATTTACCTTTACGGAGGCGCCGGACAGCATTTCAATTATCGCTGCTTTCAGGCCATCAAAATCCATGTTGATCAGCGGAACAACAGCCTCATACGAACCGGTTTCCGACCAATAGCTTCTGAACTTTCCTTTGAGGAGTGTACTAACCACAGCTTTCGGATTATATACCTGGTAGTCCTCAAGGAGATAACCGTCATACCACTTTTTCACTTTTTCAAAATCTTTCCCATATTTCTCACAGAGAGACTTAACCTCATCTTCTGTAAACCCAATATACTCCGCAAGATCTGCTGCTTCGAGCATGGTGAATTCATCAAAGTTGTTCAGCGCCGACTGTGTCTTTTCCTTTTTGACAGGGAGAATGCCTGTAAGGTATGCAAGCCGTATATACTTAGTCGGTTCGGTTCCTTTAAACATAGCTCTCAGGAAATTGATATATTCCTCCTGTACTCTGCCATTGGCTGCCTCATCACGTATAAGGACATCCCACTCATCTATAATGACAATGAACTTTCTCCCGGTCGCCGTGTTTATTCGGGATAAAGCTTCCGGCAGTGAAGAAATCTCCTCCGGCAGCTCCCCGGAATAGTATTCCCTTAATTCTTCAATGGTTTTCTCTGTGATATAGGAAACCACCCGTTCCGCCCCGCCCGCCGGTTCAAGGCACCACTGAATATCCAGATGAATTACATCATATTTATTCAAATGTTTTTTGAAATCCGGGCTTTTGCTGATCTCAAGATCAGAAAACATCTCTTCCGAATCACAGCCCCTGCTGTAATAAGCAGCCAGCATATTGGCTGTAGTTGATTTACCAAATCGTCTTGGCCGGCTGTTGCAGATATACCCCTGCAGGGTGTTCATTACTCTGTTGGTGTAACCAATCAATCCGGTCTTATCTACATATATTTCAGAATTGAGCGCGACCTGAAACGCTCCATTCCCGGAATTAACAAACATTCCCATATTAACACGCCCCTTTACTCCACAATTTTACTGCTGTGATCATACAGCTTATCCAGCGCATTTATAAATGTAGGCAGTTCAAAGCCGTAGTTCCCGCAATCCAGTTCTTCAATACGCGTTTTTCCTGTTTCGGAATTTATGGAAAACTGATATACTGCTGCATCACCCGATGCCAGAAGATCATCCATATCATATCCCAATTCATTCATAATCGCATCTCTGTTGGCATGACGATTCAAAATTATCATATTATTGATATGCTGCATAATAATATCACTATGTGTTGTTACCATTACAGTAAAACCGCTGTTAGCCATCTTAATCAGCATCCTGGCAATTTTCTGCTGCAGCTCCGGATGCAGACACATCTCCGGTTCTTCAATCATAATACAATTCTGCCTTCTGCCGTACAAAAGCTGAAGCAGGATCGGTGTTAACTCTGTAACCACTCCGGAAGACACATATAAAGGCAGCTGAACAGACGCATTGTCCCCAGGACAATATACAATATCTGCCACCGGTAAATCTGAAACTTTCAAGCTTCCATCTATCAGTTCTTTCTGAATAAAACGGGCAATCTTCAAACGGGACTCATTGTCCGTTTTCTCTTTCACATTCAACTGTGACAAATTTTTCAAAAAGTCCCTCTCCGGCAATGTCAGCATATTCAATTTCTCATTTTTTGCAGAAGGATTAAACTGATCTTCAATAGCCTGCGTCATCAGTGTTTTATATGTGAGCATAAAACCGGTACGTGAAACAGGAAAGAATACGGGATCGATCTGATAAACCATATCCGTATGCAATCCCATACTTTTAGCAGCAGCATATTGAATCAGCGAAGGAACAATAAAAAACAATATCGCATCCGCATTGTCATAAAGACGGCGCAGCACTGATACCTGATCACAAAACACGCGCAAACTCAGTTTTTCATCAGAAAAAGAAGTGATCATCAGCTTAGATGAATCCAAACCTTTCGTCGCAGTAACTTCGACCGGAAAAAATGGAATCTCAAGCCTCAGTACTCCGATCGTTACATCATCTCCCAGTAAGTCCCTGACCAGATAATCTTTATAAACTTCCATAATATTGTTGATCAGCTCAACAAGCTTCTCAAACTGTTCCTCAGAAATACGAAAAACAGATCCTTCATAAAACGCTGCAGCCAGTCCACTTAGTTCAGGAGGAACCGCAACCTTTTCTGTAAAATTAAATTTATTAAGCAAATCAGATGGCTCCGTCTTAAGCAAACCATATAAAAGAGACATCAGATAGCTTTTCCCGCTGTTATTGTCACCAATAAAAAACATCATCTTTTTCAAAGATATATCAGCAGATTCAATCTTTCCGAAATTCTCTACAGTTATATTCATCCGGTACATTATACTCCCCCAATCAATATACACTCATCAATATACGCTCATCAATCAATATACGCTCACGGCACATAATTCTTTCAACCAGCTATTGAAACATACAATGATACACTTACAATAACATATAATCTCTATTTTTACAAGTGTTATTTTAAATATCATTTCCCGCATCCGCGGAAACCCAATCTCATTTCAGCTATTTGATGATCCCATACTTCCTCATCAGTTCCACCCGCTGATTTCCAATCCGGATGGATTCTGCTGCATTGTTTCCGGCTCCGGCTGCCGCTGTTTCCTTCCTGTAGATCAGGATCCGCTGCACCCATGCGGCCGGTAAAAGAAAGGGGTATTTCTTCAGCCAGGGGAAACGCCCTTCCATGGATTTTAACGGCAGGAAAATGGAAGAAAGCACGCCGCCTTTCACTTTCCGGCCTCTTTTATCGGCAATCACAGCATTTAAGGTAATATTGCTGCTGTGCTTTCTGCTCATGTCCGCCTGACCATACACGCCTGATGCCAGCAGATCGTTCAGCATATCCGTCTCATCCACCTCAATCTCCTGCCATGCTTTCGGATAACAGGCCTTCTCCCGGTCAAAAACAAGGTATTTCTCCCCGATGCGGAACATGGATGCAGCAAACAGATCCGCCCTGATTTCCCTGCAGCAGTCCAGCACATACTGCCAGTCAATGGCGGATCCATACCTGTTGGCATACAGAATGATATCGCACACCTGCCGGATTCCGAATCCGCTGTGCAGAAAATGCTTAAAGGAATGGCAGATCAGATAAAACAGATGATCGGTGGGAGCCATGGTCAGAAAAACCATTCCATCGATTTCCTCTTCCACCAGCCTGTCATGAACCCCTTCAAAATACCGGTTCAGATCTCCATAAGCCTCCGAACCGGCAGCAAACAGCGTCTTATGCAGCTCCAGATAAATCGGACTTCCCGCCCTGCCATAAGAAACTTCATATGCTTCCTGAATATCTTCCTTCGGATTCGTTACTGTCATGCCATAATCCAGCAGCAGCTGATGGGCCTGAGCGAACTGATTTTCCGGAATCAGCACATCTTCATCGCCCGACATTCTGGCATCCGGATCGGGGTACAGATTTCTGCAGACCAGTCCCTTAACCACGCAGGGCGTGATACCTCCTTTTCTGAGGTAATCATAAAGCTGACAGAACTCAGCCGTCTTCATGGCCTGCATGGCAACCAGCTGGATCACACTGCTCTTAAAAGGTATCAGTATCTGAGGACCCAACTGCCCAACTGCAGGCAGGCTGTAGACAGCCTCATAAATCATCGGCAGTATATGATGAACATCCGCCGTACGAAACAACGACACGATCTCCTGTGCACTGAGTTCCTTCTGCCAGTCTGCCATTCTATTTTCAAGGGAAGCCTTCAGCGCTTCCAGAAATAATTCATTCGTCTCTTCCATTTGGGTCACTCCTCCGGTATAAAATCTACCACTACAATTTCAGGAATATTGTTAAAACGCGGAATCCGATCCGTATTGCCCAATCCCCGTGAAAGAACCAGATACGACGGCTCATACTCCTGCTCTGCCTCATAATATGACGTATCATACTTCATATTTGCCGCCCATTCAAGCATATTTTCACGAAACTCTCTCCAGCTCTCCTCATCGGTCCCGTACACACCGCACTCCTGTCCCGGAAACCAGCCCTGATCCGGCGCCCACAGTCCCCCGATGAACGGCAGACGGATCTGCCCGCCATGGGCATGCCCCGCAAAAACGCAGTCGATCCGGTACTCCAGAAGACTCCCCGACTCAATCCAGCACACCGGCATATGGCACATAAGGACAGTATACCGATCCGTCTCCTGAAACATACGCAGAAACGCCGTCTCATCCTGCCTGCCCGTCTCCTGCGCATACACATCCGGCTGGCAGTAGCCGTAAATCCCACCGATGCGGACCTGCTGCCCCCTGATCTGTGTATCCACATACTCCCGCTCCAGCACAACCGCCCCCGCATCCGTATAAATCTGCCTGATATCCACCCCGGCCTTCTCCATGGAATCCTCCTGATTCCCATAAGAAAAATACACCGGCGCAATCTCTTTCAGCTGCGAAATCAGCGAAACCGCAACCGACGTGTCCTCGCCCACCTTGTCATTCACCAGATCGCCGGTCAGCAGAATCACATCCGGCGCTGCATCCGCCACCTGCATCACCAGCTCACAGTTATTATCACCGAAAGTGGAATTGTGAAGATCTGTCAGCTGCACGATGCGAAAAGGAGCTGACAGATTGGGGGAGGAGATGGTGTAGGAAGTGGTTTCGAGGGCGTGTTGGGAAGTGTAGAGGGAGTAGGAAATACAGGTCACAAGTGATAGAAAAAGGAAGATCATAACAAGGAGAAAAATGGTGGGTTTATTGAATTTATGGTTTATAGTGCACACTCCTTCCACTTACATAACTTACAAATCACACTCTCAATACCCATAACCACATACGAAGTCATAATACATAACAAAAACATAAATGCCAACATAAGTAACGGATATTTTACGATCGTTACTAAGTCCTTAAAGAGATATGCATAAAAGAACATATGTGTAAGCCAGATATTTGTGGAATGTTTTCCTAAAAACAGAAAAACTTTCTTTACCGGTTTCGACTTTTTTAATAAGTTAAACATCAAGAAACTCAGAACAGAAACGATCCCTACAAAAACGGCTTTGTGCGCTAAATTTGTGCAGATAAATAACACTCCTCCGAATAGCAGCAATACTGTATTATGTAATTTATGAGGAATATGTCTTTGCATCCAATCATTGCATTTTTCCATCAATCTGCCTTTGCGAAGAAATGCCCCAGCCAAAATATACGGCATAATTCCAAGTAAATTAACAACTTCCTTTTCCAGAAATACAGCAACAGGCATTTCCTGCGGAACGGATGGAATCATATTTAATCGAGTTATAAAATACCATCCAACCTGAAACAATAAGCAGAAGACTAAACCATATTGATATTTTATTTTTTTAACTGGCCACATCCAAATTTGGTGTGGAATCAAAAGCAATAAAATATACGTATTCAAGTACCACCATGCTCCATTATAACTGTGTACGAGAACAATGCTCTTTATAAAATCTGTCAATGATCCTGGAATCGATGGATCTATACCAAGCAAAAAACCAAGCCCACAGAACAGGGCAAGAACAATCCAATAATTAACAAGAAGCTTTATAATTCTCCGAACGTTACTCTCCCATGTTAATTTTCCCTGTTCTTTCAAAAGCTGTTGCGCATATCCTGCGCACAAGGAATAAATTGGCACACATATTTCCGCGAAAAAACCAAACCAGAATACCAACGGGGTTGTTTCATTAATCCAAAGCAACGGAGTACCAAGCACATCTTCTCCTGTTCGGCAAAACAGATGCAATACCATCATACAAAGGATCGCCATTCCCTTCGTCATTGTGGCATCCTGCTTATTATATATCTCTGTCACTAAAATTCGCCTCCATACTTTCCGTATAAAACTCACACCTTTAACTTCCTCTTATGAAGAATATCATATACAACAGGCGGTAATAACCCAACCAGAATCGGTCTTAGTGCATATATATAACCTGTAACCGGCAGTTTCAATTTTTTTACGGCGACCATTTTAACATAGGCTTCGTTTACTCGATATCTGAATTTTCGCCTGCTGTAAGCATTTCTGTCGTCACGCATTTGATATAAAGGTATATGAATATTTTTTCCTCTGTAACCTGCCTGATACATTTTAATCCAGAGGTGATAATCTTCAACTCTCAAAAGCTTTTTTTCATCCGAATATCCACCTACAGCCAGATATGCTTCTCTTTTTACAAGACAGGGCGCATGACAAAACGGAGAACCAAACAGAAAATCTCTGTTTACAGGGTATGTCGGATGGCTGATGTTCCCCCATATTCCGGTTTCATCGAAAAACTGCATATCAGAACTGACAATAGCTATCTCCGGTTCCTGCTTTAATGTATTCAATTCTATTTCCAGCCGATCAGCACTGCAGCGGTCATCTCCGTCCATCCTTGCGATGTACGCTCCTTTTGCTGCTTCTAAACATTTATTGAGTGTATAGTTTAGTCCCCTGTTTTTCTCATTTTTAAGCAATACTATTTTGTTCTGATATACGGAAGCATACCGCTCCGCAACATGATATGTATCATCGCTTGAACCATCATCACACATAATCAATTCCCAGTCGGTAAATGTCTGGTTCAAAATACTTTCTATTGATTCAGGAAGTGTCTCAGCGCAATTATAAATCCCCATTATGACAGAAATTGTTGGAGAATTATTTCCAGTAACATCCATATCAACCATTCAACTCCTATAGTCACAAACATACCATATGCTATATCTTAATTAAACGAAAATGTATCCTTTAATCCCAGCCACTTTTCATCTTTTTCACTGAGATTCAGTTTTGGTCCATCTTCCATATGATATCCTGCACCACTGGCAGTTCCCTGATATTCACCGGTCAGCTGCGGCCATTTAATTCCGATTTCAGGATCATTCCATGCAAGACCTCCTTCATCACCCGGATGATAGAAATCTGTGACTTTATAGCAAAATTCGGCAGTATCAGATAACACAAGAAATCCATGTGCAAATCCTTCGGAAATGTAGAACTGTTTCTTATTTTCTTCTGTCAGTTCAATACCATACCAGCTGCCATAAGTTTCACTGCCCGAACGTAAATCCACTGCAACATCAAATACCGATCCTTTAATGACCCGAACCAGTTTCCCCTGAGGATATTGTTTCTGAAAATGCAGTCCCCGAAGAACTCCCTTTGTTGACATGCTCTGATTATCCTGAACAAATACCATATCAAGACCGGCTTCATGCATGTCATTCTGATTGTATGTCTCCATAAAATATCCTCTGCTGTCACCATGAACTGCAGGTTCTATAACGTATAAACCTTCTATCGGACATTTACTTACCTTAATCTGTCCCATCCTGATTCCTCCCGTTGTTCTGTTTCTCTTGTTCTGTTTTTCTCTGCTATCCTATTTCTTTCAGATACCGACCCAAGGCATCCTGCCAATCAGGAAGCGGAGTAAATCCATTTTCCCTCAACTTGCTTTTATCCAGCCTGCTGTTAAAAGGCCGTGCTGCCTTAGACAGACCATATTCTGCAGTTGTCACCGGAATAATTTCCGTTTTCAATCCAGCCTGTCGGTAAATTTCACAGGTGAAATCATACCATGAGATATAACCGCCCTCATTTGTAGCATGATAACAGCCGTATTTTTCCGTTTCAATCATGTCCACCAGCAAACGGGCCAGATCATATGTATATGTTGGTGTTCCAATCTGATCATTAACTACACGGACAGTATCATGCGTCTTTCCCACATTTAACATGGTTTTAATAAAATTCTTTCCATTAAGACCAAACACCCAGGCAATCCGGACAATAAAATACTTATCCAGAAGCTTGCGTACCGCCAGTTCCCCTTCCAGCTTCGTCTGCCCATAGATATTCAACGGTTTATACTCTTTACAATCCGGTTCCCATGGTTCTGTTCCCTGACCATCGAAGACGTAATCAGTACTGATATACATCATTTTACAGTCCAGTTTCCGGCAGACTTTCGCAATATGTTCCGTTCCTCCTGCATTGACAGCCCGTACTCTGTCGACTTTATCATCTTCTTCTGCCAGATCTACAGCCGTCCAGGCGGCACAGTGAATTACCGCATCCGGATCAATCTCGGAGATTGTTTTTTCAACTGCTCCTGCATCTGTAATATCCAGACCGACATAGGGCATTTCGGTCACAGAAGAACCGTCTTCTGTTCCGCAATATACAGGAGCAATATCTGAACCAATACCCTCACAGCCGCGTTTTGCCAGTTCATTCATAACATCATGTCCAAGCTGCCCACTGACACCGGTCACAAATACTTTCATTCCATTTCCTCCATCTGCTGTCTATCGGTTTTTATACATTTTCTCATAATAATCCTGATATTCTCCTGAAATAATCGTTTCCCACCACTCACGATTTTCCAGATACCACTGGATTGTTTTCTTAATACCATCCTTAAACATCGTTTCCGGCAGCCATCCAAGTTCATTATGTATTTTTGAAGGGTCTATGGCATAGCGCATATCATGCCCTTTCCGGTCAGCTACATAAGTAATCAGGCTTTCCGGTTTTCCAAGTTCTTTGCAAATCAATCTGACAATATCAATGTTACGCATCTCATTATGACCGCCAATATTATAAACCTCTCCAACACGACCTTTATGAATAATCAGGTCGATTGCCTTGCAATGATCCTCAACATACAGCCAGTCACGAACATTCAATCCCTCTCCATAAACAGGAAGAGGTTTATCGTTCAGGGCATTGGCGATCATCAGCGGTATCAATTTTTCCGGAAAATGATACGGACCATAATTATTGGAGCAGCGGCTAATAGAAACAGGCAAGCCATACGTCCTGTAATATGCCAGTACCAGCAGATCTGCAGCAGCTTTCGAACTGCTGTAGGGAGAACTGGTATGAATCGGGGTTTCCTCCGTAAAAAACAGATCCGGACGATCCAGCGGCAGATCTCCGTATACTTCATCAGTGGAAACCTGATGATAACGTTTAATTCCATATTTACGGCACGCATCCATCATAGTCGCAGTGCCCATTATATTCGTCTGCAAAAAGATACCGGGATCTTCGATTGAACGGTCAACATGGCTTTCCGCTGCAAAATTCACCACCATATCCGGTTCTTCTTCTTCAAACAGATAATATACAGCTTCCCGGTCACAGATATCGGCTTTAACAAAACGGAAATTTGGATATTCCATAACAGGAGCCAGTGTAGACAGATTTCCTGCGTAAGTCAGCTTGTCCAGACACACGATCCGATAATCAGGATGTTTTTTTAACATATAAAAAATAAAATTACTTCCAATAAATCCGGCTCCTCCGGTTACAACAATATTCATAAGCAAATCCTCTCAGTTTTCCGCAAATATTATCTGCTGTCTTCTTTTTCTAATGGAGTATGTCCATATATTTGCCATCCAGTACATCCTTCAGATACTGTCCGTACTGATTCTTCTTCAACACCTCATACACTTCAAGCACTTCTTCTTTACTGATCCAGCCATTCAGATACGCTATCTCTTCAAGACATGCTATCTTTCTGTGCTGATGCTGCTCAACCGTTTTAACAAAATTGGTCGCCTCCACAAGAGATTCATGTGTCCCTGTATCCAGCCATGTAAATCCCTGCCCGAGCAGTTCCACATTTAACCTGCCATTATCCAGATAAATACGATTCAAATCCGTGATTTCCAGTTCACCGCGGGCAGACGGTTTCAATCCTTTCGCGTACTCTACAACCTGATTATCATAAAAATACAACCCTGTTACACAGTAATTGCTCTTCGGTACTTCCGGTTTTTCCTCTATGGAAACAACTTTTCCATCCTTATCAAACTCAACGATACCAAACCGTTCCGGATCATCAACGTAATAGCCAAACACAGTGGCACCTTTACCTGATTCCGCATTCTCTACGGCAGCTTTCAGGCGTTTATTCAAACCATGACCTGCAAAAATATTGTCCCCTAAAACCATCGCCACCGTATCATTTCCTATAAATTTTTCTCCAATAATAAATGCCTGAGCCAGACCATCCGGCGACGGCTGTTCTGCGTATGTAAGTTTCACACCAAATTGATGTCCATCACCCAGCAAATCCTCAAATCGTGAAATATCCTGCGGTGTAGAAATAATCAAAATCTCACGGATCCCTGCATTCATCAGCACGGATAACGGATAATAAATCATTGGTTTATCATAAACAGGCAATAGCTGCTTAGATGTTACCATTGTCAATGGATACAGACGGGTACCTGACCCTCCTGCCAGTACGATTCCTTTCATATCTTCTTGTATGATGTTTATAGAAGCAAAAACAACATACCCCTTTCATTTTTTTGTTTCGTGGTTTAATACATATTCAGATACTGTGACTTTTGATTTTTTCCTGTAGCTTGACTACTCAACTGGAGTGTATTGCCATTACTT
>JAQYDI010000020.1 GCA_028724245.1 Lachnospiraceae bacterium | reverse complement strand
GTCGCTCATGATTACCTTCGGCCACAGGTATGCGTTCCATGCGTTCATGAAAGTGATAACGGCTGCTGCCGCATAAGTAGCTTTCATAGTGGGCAGGAACATGCGGTAGAAGATCTGGAATTCAGTCAGACCATCGATACGCGCCGCTTCGATAATATCAATGGGGAATGCACGGGCATTCTGCCGGAACATCATGATCATGAACGGTGTGGCAATACTGGGAAGCAGGAAGCCTAAAGAAGTATTCAGCAGGCCCAGTTTGGATACCATCTGGAACAGAGGAACCATGGTTGCTACACCGGGAATCATCATAGCCAGCAGCAGAACGGAGAACACCTTGTCTTTTGCCTTGTCATGATAGATCTCGAAACCGTATCCGGCCAGAGAGCAGACTGCCAGGCACACGATTGTCAGTAAAGCCGCATATTTGAAAGAGTTCCACATGGAGCCCCACAAATTCTGCTGGCTTATCAGATTTTTAAAGTTTTCCATCAGATATCCACCGGGGATAATCCGGCCCTGTGATACATCGGAGCTTTTGTTGGTGGCTGCGGATAACATCCAGTAAAGCGGGAATACAGAGATAAAAGATACAATCGCCAAAAAGATATAAGTAGGAATCAGCCTTCTCTGAATCATGGATTTATTCTGTTTCTTCTTAGTCACGTGTATCACCTACTTTCATATTGATAGCTGCCAGAACTGCAACCATGATGAATACGATAAATGCCATCGCACACGCATAACCGAAGTTGGGCTTATTTACAAAACATGTATTGTAAATGTAGTGTGACATGGTGATTGTTGAATTAGCAGGACCACCATTTGTCAGGTTTACAGATTCATCGAATAACTGTAATGTACCGTTGATGGACATGATAAATGTCATAACGATTGTAGGTTTTAACAGCGGAACTGTAATCTTCCAGAAAGTTTTCCATCCATTTGCACCGTCGATCTTTGCAGCTTCGTAAACGGAGTATTCGATATTCTGCAGACCGGACAGGTAGAATACCATGTTGTAGCCGGTCCATCTCCATACCAGAGCGATAATGATAACAATTCTCGCACTGGTTACATTACCCAGGAAATTGTAACCGTTCTCCAGAATTCCCAGGTGAATCAGAATACTGTTTACCAGACCATCTACCGCAAACAGTGAACGGAAGATCAATGCGTAGGAAACCAGTGCCGTTGCACAGGGAAGGAATACGCAGGTACGGAAAAGACCCTTGAACTTCAGATCCTTGTTGTTCAGCAGCTGAGCCAGCAGAATTGCCAGAACCAGCATGATGGGCACCTGAATGATCAGATACAGAAATGTATTTTTAACAGATGTCTGGAATACATTATCCTGAAGAATACGTTGATAGTTCATGGTAACCGGCTCTGCCATCTTCATGACGCCGGTACCGGTCTGTAATGAAAGGACAAACGCTTTGATCATGGGCCAGAAGCTCATGACTGCGATCAGAACTGTAGCCGGCGTCAGGAAAATCCAGCCCGCAGCATTCTGCTTCTGCTGAAGCGTCATTCCGCTTTTTTTCAATTTCATAATTAACATCCCCTTTATTTGCCCTCTTTTGCCTCTGAAAAAGGCGAAAACGGCTCAAAAAGAGGGAACTGAGTAATCAGTTCCCTCTGTCAGTCACATAAACTCAGAATAGTTTTATATCCTTATTGTCTGCGGATCCCGCCCGATTGCAGCAGACAGGATCCTGTGGATTGTCGGAATTTTCCAGTTTATCAGCTGAATTGCTTACTGCATATTGAATTCCAGTTCCTGCTGAGCACTCTTCAGTGAACTTGCCTTGTCAGCTCCGCCGATAACAGCCTGAACTGCTGTTCCAACTGCAGAACGTGCTTCATAGTGGTAAGGGCTCTTGAAGTTATCAGGAGTCTGAAGTGAAAATTCAACGATGGTTGCAAAAATAGGCTGGTCATTCCAGAATGCCTGAGGCTCTTTGTATGCTTCTGTTTCAGCAGCGGGTGCATAACAGGAGATAGCACCTGTTTCAGGAAGGATTGCATCATAGAAATCTGTGCTGGAACCGAATGTATCTGTCAGCAGCTTTTCAGCCAGTTCTACATTCTTGCAGTTCTTGGTAATATACCAGGAAGAACCACCGTTGTTGGAGTAGTGAGTAGCACCTTCAACACCGTCAACAGCAGGCATGTTGGTGATTTCCCATAAGCCCTTCTGTTCTGCTGTACCCATGATGGAAGCTGTGATCCAGTTACCGTTGACAGCACCTGCAACTGTGCCCTTTGTCAGAGTTCCGATGTAATCATCCCATGAGTTAACTTCCAGATATACATTCTTTTCAACCATTTCTACGTAAATGTCAACAATCTTATCCAGAGCAGGGTTGCCTTCGATGTAAGCCTTGCCTTCTTCATCGAATAATGCAGCGCCGCAGGACTGCAGCATCATCAGGATGGTATCAGGGGAATCAGCCTGTCCTGATAACATATATTTGCCTGTCTTCTTATAAACGTCTTCACCGATCTCGATCAGTTTCTGCCATGTGATGTCAGTTAAATCTGAAACCTTGTATCCTGCCTGTTCCAGAATGTCGGTTCTCCAGCAGGCGATAACTGCACCGTTATCGAAAGGCACACCGTAGTGTTTACCGTCCTTCATGGAGTAAGCCTGTTTCAGTTCACTGAACTGTGACCAGTCGATACCGCAGTCAGATACATCTGTAAATGCATCGGGGTAGGAATCCAGGAATTTCTGGAAACTGTTGTCCTGCATCAGAACGATGTCAGGAAGAGTATCCCACTGACCGGATGTAGCTGCTGTTGTCAGCTTGGTTTCGCAGTCTGTAGAGCTTGTCTCAACAACATTAACTTTGATACCGGCCATCTCACCAGCTTTTTCCATAGCCTTGATGTTGAAGTTGGGATCCCATGTCCATACGGTCAGCTCATCAGAATCAGAGCCGCTGTTTGCCTCCGGAGCCTTTGATTCATCGCCTGAGCCTGAGCTGCTTCCGCCGCAGGCTGCCAGTGAAAGTACCATTGTACCGGCAAGTAACAGTGATAAGAGTTTCTTTTTCATTTTTGTTCCTCCTTTAAAAATGATTTATATAAGTTGTACACTTTTTTGTGCACGCTCTTTCCTGTTATGTACAATAATACCATTATTCGAGTAATAATTGTAGTTAATTTCATGCTAAAATTATGCATATTCGACTTTTTTGGTGGTTTGTTAATAAAAAATCAAGCTCAAATTCCTTTTTTTATTCATTTTTCACCAGCCCTTTTTAACAAGTACATTAATTTTGTTCAATTTTTTCCTGTAATAATCAGAATTTTTCTTCCATTGATTGGGCGATACTCCGAAAATATTTTTAAAATTGCGATTAAAAGTTGAAATTGACAAGAATCCGGTCATTTCTGCAATGTCTGCCATGCTTCCCTTATTCTCCCGGATCATATCGCAGGCCTTCTTAATGCGGTAAGAATTCAGATATTCCACCGGCGTCATTCTGGTACACTCTTCAAATTTTCTGCGGAAATGTGACTCACTCATATGACAGCTTCCTGCCAGCTCTGCAATCTTGATTTCCCGCCCGTACTGCTCATGAATAAAATCAATCGCCGGCTGGATCTGCTTCATATCACGCTTTTCCACCGCCGTATACTTTTCTTCTTCGATTACATCCTCATTCATCCTGACAATACGAAGCAGCAGATTCTGGCAAAGCCCCTTCTGACACTCCCGATACATCACATCCTTCTGCCTCACCTCATCCATCAGAAGTGCCAGCAGAGAAGCCAGCTCCGGATACTTATCCTCCGTAATGCACCACGCCCGCCGATTGATCATCTCTTCCAGATCATTCCTGAAGAATTCATCCTCCGGATAAAAACAGTACAGAATCCTGTTCACATCCAGAAAAAAATACTCCCATCCCGAACTGAATTCATCATCGCTTTCTGTGGAATGAGAGAACCCCTCAGGTATGATTGTAATCGTGCCGGGCGCATAGCGAATCGACTCCTCCCCCAGCCACATATTACCGCTTCCCTGTACACACATCCCGATCTCCATCAGATTATGAATATGCATAATATATTCATAATTTCTGATCCAGCTCTCCCCGTACAAAGCAAGCACATATTCATCCTTCGGAATATTGTAATACCGCATCTCAAGAGTCGCTGACTGATTCTTCTTCATATCATACCTCCAATCGATAATTTTTTATCTATCGATATTTTTTATCTTTTGAGCCGTTTCGTCCCCCCTGTATTTCTCTCCGTTATTCTCTCTGTTTTCTCTTTGTTATTCTCTCTGTTTTCTCTTTGTTTCTCTCCCTGCTGCCCTTTCTGTTTTTCTATCTATTTTTCTATTAAATTCAGGTAACTGTTCAGTTTTTTCATCTAATTCATCAATCTTTTATAATTTTTCAACTTTATCCCATCTTTTTTTCAATATTATAATATTTTATCGTCAAAATGTCCACAAAAAAAGAGTTCTGCACCACTTACTTGTACAAAACTCTTCATATTATGATATCAGGGTCAAAAGCCCCTCTATAGCACCTTGAAAATTTCATATATATTGTAGTAAATATTCGCCGAAATGATTTATTTGCTGTATAATAGAGATATCTCAGGAAAGAAGGTACTCTCTATGTCATTCAAAGAAAATTCTTGTCAGCAAATGTCGTTAA
>JAQYDI010000019.1 GCA_028724245.1 Lachnospiraceae bacterium | reverse complement strand
ATTTCCCTGCAATAATAAACCAGGTAGTCCCATGCTTTTCCCCATCGTCCATGAGCCGGTCGCTGCAGCGCAGGACCCGGAATCCGTTCCGGCGAAGCAGTTCGCAGATCACCTCCGGGTCGTGGACGGTTTCTGCAATATTTTCTTCGAATTGAAACTCGCCGTTTTCGAAGACTTTTGTTTTCAGGTTGACGATCCCCTGCTCATCCTGTGAAACGGAAAATTTGGCTTTGACTTCATCGCTGAAATCCAGATCGATGCCTTCTTCAGGGGAAACGGTGTTCTCATTGAGGATATCGAAGATAAAATGACCGCCTTCATTCAGGTAGCCGTATACATTTTTGAAAATCTGTTCCACATCCTTCAGATCGATGATGTGGTTGAGGGCGTCTCCGGTGCAGGTCACCAGATCGAATTTCTGCTCCGGCCGGTATTTGATCATATCGGCGATTTCATAATGTATTTCGGGGCTCCGTTCTTTCGCTATGGCGATCATGCCTTCGGAAAAATCCATTCCGGAGGCTTTTATGCCGTTTTCATGCAGGATCTGGCATAAAATGCCGGTTCCGCAGGCCAGATCCAGACTGGTGCGGACCGTCAGGTGATTCTGCTCGATCCATTTCAGAAGCTGCGGCCCAAAAGTTTCAGGAAAATAATTCCAACCAAATTCATTGTATACTTTGCAAAAAGCGTCGCTGTACATGTAAATCCTCCCATTCTGCCGGTTTGGCCCCAGACCGGCATCCTGCGGCCTGTCAGCTGCATTCTGTCGGCCCCGGGCTGCCTGAACCGGACTGTTTTTCATGAATTCAGTGTATCATATTCTGCAGGATTTCGGAACCGGAAAATAATATTGACCGCATGGTTAATTAGTTGTATTATTAACCATGCGGTCAATTTTTTGCGTGCAGGAAAGGGATTTCCTGTTCTCCGTATTTTGCGGCCGTGATATTCTGGAGGTGAAGGATGAAGCAGGAAGAGAAAACAGAGCGGACGAAAAGCCGGATTTTCGATGCGGCGATGAAAGAGTTCGGCGCGAATGGATATACGGCGGGTTCCATTAATAACATCTGTAAGACCGGTATCAACAAAGGTCTGATTTATCACAATTTTAAAAATAAGGATGAGCTGTATCTGGAGTGCGTGGCAAAAAGCTGCCGGGAGATGATTTCCTGTATAAAGGAACGTGGGGCGACGGAAGGCTTTGTGGAATATATGAATGCCAGAAAAGAGTTTTTCAGCGAGCATGAGGCGGAGGCCTGCATTTTTCTGGAGGCGAGAACCAATCCGCCGCACAGTCTGGCGGAACCGATCGGGGAAATCTATGCGGAATTTGATGAGCTGAACCGTTTGGTGCTGGAGAAAGAACTGTCAAAACATACTCTTAGGAAAGGGGTATCAAAGGAAGATGCGATGAAGTATTTTTCTGCCATGCAGAAGCTGTATAACCTGGATTTTCTGAAAGGTGTTCAGGAGAAAATGCCGCCCCACGATCAGCTGGAGCTGCATGAACTGAATATTTATAAAATATTTGATTTTATGCTGTATGGAATTGCAGAGGGAGGAGAAAAATCATGATGATGCATGTTATTTGCTGGATTGTTACACTTTTGATTGCGTTTGCGGCCGGTAAGGTGGTCAGTAAGATCAAGCTGCCGTCCATTCTCGGATGGCTGATTGCAGGGATGCTGCTGGGTCCCCATGCGGCGGGGCTTCTTCCGCAGAGGGTGATGGATCTGTCATGGTATAAGACGATCATCATGTGGATGCAGTGCGCATTTGGACTGATGCTGGGAACGGAGCTGATCTGGAAGCGGATCCGCAGCTACGGAAAAGCGCTGGTTGTGACAACGCTGACCCAGTCACTGGGGACTTTTGCTCTGGTTTCGCTGGTATTTTTTGCTGTTTTTCAGATGATGGATATTCCCGGTTATCTGGCTTTTGCTTTTGGCGGTATTGCGCTGGCTACGGCCCCTGCGCCGGCTTTGTCCATTGTCAGTGAATTTCACACAAAAGGGCCGGTGACCAATACGCTGCTTCCCATGGCGGTGCTGGATGATATTGTGGGAATTGCCGTATTTTTCACGGTAAATGCATGTATTGCAAAAACGGTGTCCGGCGGTAATATTTCCCTTGCCCTGATTCCTGTCATGATTTTCATGCCCATCCTTGTGGGTGCAGTGATCGGCGTGCTGGTTGGATTTCTGTTAAAGAAGGTCAATGGAAAAAGCGGGATCCTCACGGTTCTGATTGGAGGGATCACCGTGACGGCTGCTGTGGGGTACTGGCTGAATACGGTGGTATTTACCAATATTACGCTGAATTACATGCTGCTGGGCGTTGCATTTTCCGCGGCATTTTCCAATATGATACCGGAGGAGAAGCTGAAAGAGGCAAATGATGATATACATCCCATTGTGGCCATCTGTCTGCTGGGAGCCATTGTGGATCTGGGAGCGCCTCTTGATTATCATCTGATCCTTGGTGCCGGATTGTATACATTTATCTATATTGCAGCCAGAGCCTGCGGCAAATATTTCGGCGCCAGATCCGGTGCGAAGCTGATGAAGATGCCGGAAACCGTTCAGAAATATCTGGGCTTTACCCTGCTGCCCCATTCCGGCGTTTCGCTGGTCTTTACGGGAATCGTCTGTGCAACGCTGGAAGCCGGCGGAGAATCGGAACTGGCGGTGATCGTCAAAGGCACCATTGCGGCAGCGGCAGTCATCAATGAACTGATCGCGGTCATTGCCGCCAAAAAAGGATTTGAAAAGGCGGGAGAAATCAGCGCAGCCTGAGAGAAATGCTTTGCAGGCAGAGGTACAGAAATCAGATAAATACATCGAGGAATTCAAGCTCCTTTGCGAATTCAGATGCGTGTTGCAAATCCAACATACTTTTTCAAAACGGTATACTACAATGAGTGTGCAGACCTGATAAAGAGTCTGAGGGTGTTTATCAATAAAAGGAATTCCGTTTCATGGGATCCTCCGCCGGAGGCACAAGCCCGGCGGTTTGAAATCATCTGATATCGTATTGGAGGAATTGTTATGGATAAGAAGATGTTTTGTTTTCAGTGTGAGCAGACGGCGGGCTGTACGGGATGTACCGGGGCTGCCGGTGTATGTGGTAAAAAGGCCGATACGGCTCTTCTGCAGGATAAACTGACAGGGGCTTTGATCGGCCTTGCAGAAATGGCAGACGGCAGGGAAGAATACATGACCCGGAATCTGCATCAGCTGGTGATGAAAGCGTTATTTGCCACACTGACCAATGTAAATTTTGATAATGAATCTCTTAATGAACTGATTCATGAAGTGCATGATATAGCCCGGAAAATGGGACCTTTGCAGGATTACAATATGGATCTGCTCTGGAATGCGGATGAGGATATCCGTTCCCTGAAGTCTCTGATCCTGTTTGGAATCCGCGGTGTGGCGGCATATGCATATCATGCGGATATTCTGGGATACTGTGACGGAGATGTGGAACGCTTTTTCTATAAAGCGCTGTCTGCCATTGCCATGGACGGCGGGATGGATGAACTGCTTCCCATTGTTATGGAAACAGGGGAGATCAATCTGAAATGCATGGAGATGCTGGATCGGGCCAATACGGAAACCTTCGGCACACCGGCTCCCACAGAGGTAACGCTGACTGTGGAAAAAGGACCGTTTATCGTGATCACCGGTCATGACCTTTATGATCTGAAAGTCCTTCTGGAGCAGACGGAAGGAAAAGGCATCAACGTCTATACGCACGGGGAAATGCTGCCGGCCCATGCCTATCCGGAATTAAAGAAATATAAACATTTAAAGGGAAATTTCGGAACTGCATGGCAGAACCAGCGGAAGGAATTTGCGGAGATTCCGGCTCCTATCGTGTATACAACAAACTGTCTGATGCCGCCGAAGGAAAGCTATGCGGACCGTGTATTTACAACGGAAGCAGTTGCTTATCCGGAAATCGTCCATATCGACGAAGACAGGGATTTTACACCGGTTATTGAAAAAGCTCTGCAGCTTGGCGGTTACAGTGAAGACCGGCACATGACGGGAATCAACGGCGGGGAGAAGGTTCTGACAGGCTTCGGTCACGGAACCGTATTATCCGTGGCGGATCAGGTGGTGGAGGCTGTGAAATCCGGCGCCATCAAACGTTTCTATCTGATCGGAGGCTGCGACGGCAGGAGAGCCGGCCGTGATTACTACACGGAACTGGTGAAGAATACGCCCGATGACAGCGTTGTGCTGACGCTGGCCTGCGGTAAATTCAGGTTCAATGACCTTGATCTGGGAACCATCGGCGGTCTTCCCAGACTGATGGATATGGGACAGTGCAACGATGCGTACAGCGCGATCAAGGTGGCTGTGGCTCTGGCAGATGCCTTTGGATGCAGCGTAAACGAGCTGCCCCTTACCATCATTCTTTCCTGGTACGAGCAGAAGGCAGTCAGTATCCTGCTGACGCTGCTGTATTTGGGAATCAGAAACATCAAGCTGGGACCGTCACTTCCTGCCTTCGTATCTCCCAATGTATTGAATTTTCTGGTGGAAAAATTCAATATCGCACCGATTTCCACGGTGGAAGAGGATCTGAAGTAAAAAAGCGATAAAAAAATAGAGAATGCTATTCCACCGGTTTCGTTTCATCGGCGATATACTCGAAGAAATCAAAGTCTGCGTAATGAGAATGTTTTACCCGGTCGGCGCAGGTGATGCCCACCATGGTGCCGGTAAATTCACCGTATTTGCAGTATTCGTCGGAGAAACGGGTCGTGTCGAATACTTTGCCGATGGATTCATAGTGGTCGTTGTCGTAGCTCCACTCAAACCATGAGCGGCGGCCCTGTATGTTCAGGCGCAGGTAAAGGGGCTTTTCCTCTACGGGAATCCGCGTGTTTAAAAATTCTGTTTTTTCTCCGTTTTCCAGCTGGATGATGGAGAGGGCGCTCTGTCCAAGGGTCTCGCTGTAGTACTTGCGCAGGTTGATGTAATTCATGTTGTCGTAATACAGGATTAGACCTGCGCTGTGCTGATGGATTTCCGGTTTGAATTCCATTTTGGTGGTAATACGGGCGTAAACACTGGTCAGTTTCCGGGCCAGAATGCTGACTTTGTTCAGTGAGGTCCGTGATTCCTGCCCGCGGATCCGGACATAGCCGGGTCTTGCTTTAACATCGGCAAACCGCTGGGGCATGATGCGAGGCGCATAATAACATTTTCTCAGCTCATCCTCGTCGAAATCATCAAAATCGGGGATCTGCGGCATGGGTACCTCCGGCAGGGAACTTTCCGGCACTTCTATTTTTGCCAGATTGCTGCCGTCTGCCATGCGGAGCCATCCGTCTTCGGTCCATGTCATTTTCTGAATAGCCGTTTCGCGGCCCAGCGTGCAGCGGAGCTCGGGGGCAAAAGGACGGGCACAGAGGTGAACCAGGTAGACTTCGCCGGTGGGAAGCTCCACATAGCTGCCGTGGCCCGACTTCTGAAGAATGGAGTCGGGGTTGTAGTATTTTGGCTTCAGGTGATCCGGATCCTGACGTTCGTAGGAGACACCGGGGACGCTGGTAACGATGGGATTCATGGGATCCTTTTCGTAGGGCCCCCAGACGTTGCGTGAGCGTCCCATGGTAACGCAGTGGTTGTATCCGGTACCGCCCTCGGCGCACATAATGTAATAATATTCACCGCGTTTGGTCAGATGCGGGGCCTCAATGCAGCCCCGGTCTGTGCCGCCGCGCCACATCCTTCTGGGGTATCCCACGATTTCCTTTTTTTCCGGAGAGTATTCCACCATGCAGATGGAGCCGGGTTTTTCGTACCCTTCCCGGGTTTCCCATTCCAGAGATACAATATACTTTTTACCGTTATCATCATGGAGAATCGATGCATCAAAACCGCTGGAGTGGAGGTATACCGGTTCGCTCCAGGGACCTCTGATATCCTTTGCGGTGATGAGGAAATTATCTACATCAAAGTAGCGGGCGTTCATGGAGTTCATGACACCGTATACCACATAAAACAGATCTTCTGATTCACAGTAGGTCAGGCACGGAGCCCAGATGCCTTTGGCGCTGGGCAGTTTTTTCAGATCCACCTGCTCATCGTCTGTCAAAACGTGGGTGTATAATTCCCAGTTTTTCAGATCTTTTGAATGGTAGATGGGGATTCCGGGAAACCATTCGAAGGTGGATACTGCCAGATAGTAGTCGTCGCCTTTGCGGCAGATACACGGATCCGGGTTGAATCCCGGAAGAATCGGGTTTTTAATCATGATATTACTCCTTTCTGTTCACGGGAAACCAGCCGAAATCAGCACATCGTCCCAGATCCCAGCTGTCCCAGCCGATCCAGCCGGCTTCGTTGATGGTATCCAGCAGCAGTTTATAGCTCCAGTAGAAATATCCGCTGCCTTTTTCCCACGCCGCAAGCTGTGCGTCAGCGACAGCGCGGTAAATCTGTTTCTTTTCCTCTGCATCAAGTGTTTCGGAAACGGCGCCTTCCTGCCCGTTTAAAACAGACTGGCCGCCCTTTGTATCGCAGCCGCAGGCCAGTGAATTGAACAGGCACCATTCTCCGCAGATTACCGGGAAATAGGGTTCCATTTCTGCAATGGCTGTCTCATAATGTTCTTTTACATAGGCGGTATAGGCTTCCACTGTCTGTTCGCAGCCCTGCATTTCCGCCATCATCAGATACTGATGGGTATCGAGCACCACGTTGACATAGCGGTCTTCCTGCATGAAATCTTTCCAGCTTGTCAGTTCAAATCCATCATGGATGACAACATATTTTTCTTCGGGCATGAATTTTCGGATCCGGTTATAGGCTTCAAGATAAAATTTTCTTAAAAATTCCAGTGTACAGGGGCCGGAGCCTTCTGCCAGCTGCGCATCTACTGCGGGATACCGGTGGGGCACGTCAAACAGCTTCCATGCATTTTCCGTTACCGGTTCATTCAGAACTTCGATGCCCCAGAGTCCTTTTCTTGTACCGTAACGCTCTGCCAGACGTTCCAGAACGGACAGGACAAATTCAATCTCTTCGGGAGAACGGGACCATCTGCATACACCACAGATGCCGCCGTTGTCAAATCCGTTCTGGCTTAAGGGGGCTGTGTGCAGGTCGATCAGAATCTGCAGACCGTATTTTTCTGCCCAGTTAAATGCTTTGTCCAGTTCTTCAATACATCCGATGAAGGGTTCACGGTCTCCGAAGATGAAGTACGGAACCGGAATCCGCACGGCTTCCATTCCCATGGCGCGGATGGTCACAAAATCGCGTTCCGTGATATATTCCGCGCGGTGAATTTTGATTCTTGCCTCATAAACCTCTCTGGAAAGCTGTCTCGGAAGATAGTATTCATCTTCTGCCGTCGTTCCTTCAAATAAAGCCGGACTCATCCATTTTTCCAGTACCAGCCAGTTGCCCAGATTGACACCTTTTACATGCATGATATTACGCCTCCTTGCCTGCGCTGCGTTTTTTCAGATCTTCGATGATTCTGTTAAATTCTTTGTCCAGATGATAAAATTTCATGATAATCAGTCCGGCGATATAAACCGCAATAGGAATCCAGATGAAGCAGACTTTGATGGATACCAGAGCGGACGCAGTCTGAACAGCTGCTTCTCCCACATAACCGCCGACTTCCAGAATCACACCCAGTAAAGCGGAACCAAGCCCGTTTCCGATTTTGTAGCCGAAGCTGCAGGCGCTGTTTACAAGACCTTCTGTCCGTACGCCGGTTTTCCATTCACCGTAATCGATGGTATCGGAAACCATGGCCCACATGGTAGCGCCGCCGCAGGCATTGCCGATACCGCGGATGATGCTGGAAATTACGATCAGTCCCATGCTGCCGCCGGAGAAGTTCAGAAGCAGCATACCGATGATATCCAGTACAAGACCAAGGGAGAATACATTTCGTTTGCCGAATTTCTTAACCAGCATGGCGATGAAGAACATGGCGAGAATCTGTACCACATTGAAAATACCGTTGATGGTGCCTACCAGATTTCTGTCGCCCAGAATGTCCTTGGCGTAATATACGGTAGCGCCGCCGTTTACAGAATACATCAGGAAAAACAGTGCCAGCATGCCGGTCATCATGATCCAGTATTTGTTTTTGAATAAAGCACGGATGCCGACTGCAAAGGGAACATCTTCCATTTTTCCGTTTTCTGCAGCTGCCGGTTTTACACGTTCCTTTGTACCAAAGAAGTTGATCAGAAAGGCTGCAACTGCCAGAAGACCGAGCACACAGAAGGTTTTTGTCCATGCAGGAGCATTGTCGCCGAAATATTCCACCAGAGGAAGGGTACAGGTGTTGATGGTAAGGGTACCTGCCGTTGCCAGCAGGTTACGGAAAATACTCAGAACCGATCTTTCGTAGGGATCCTGTGTCATCAGCGCATTTAATGCAGAGTAAGGTACGTTGATGGCTGTGTAGATCACTGTGGAAACCAGGTTGTAGGTGATGAAAACATATACCAGCTTCGGTGTGGATGCCCATGAAGCGGGAACGGAGAACAGCAGAATACCAGATACTGCAAAGGGGATACACATGCGCAGCAGCCACGGTCTTGCTTTACCGAACCGGGATTTGGTTCTGTCTACGATGACACCCATGATAATGTCGCTGATTCCATCAAAGAATCGGGAAATCATCATGATAGTGCCGACAGCAAGAGCGCTGACACCGGCGTAATCGGTGTAATAAAGCATCAGGAAAGCGGACATGGCTGTGTAGATAATGTTGCATCCGAAATCACCGCATCCGTATGAAAAACGTTCTGCGACCTTTGAAAGGGTCAATTTATTCTTTTTTTCCATTGTAAAAATCTCCTTTTCTTGAACCGTTTTGAACCGTGTCCTGCGCGCTTTGGACTTTTTATTGATTACATGCATATTGTAGCATGGGGAATCAGGAATGTGCAGGTATGATATTGTCCAATAAACAGGTCGATATTCTCTTTTTATTGCAGGAAAGAGAGATGGAGTATATAATGGATACAGAAACAGAAAGATGATCTCTCGGAATCCTGAGTGATCATGCCAGTGAAATTCTGGTATTGAACTTTGACAAGTAAATATGATACAAAATAAAAAAAATAAGCACGACAAATAGACATAACACTGTTGCTATGCCTGAAAATAAGGTA
>JAQYDI010000018.1 GCA_028724245.1 Lachnospiraceae bacterium | reverse complement strand
CATCCGCATGGATCATACTAACCGCGGTGATACAGCTTATTGTAGTATTCCAGTGAATAATTGTACAATTCATCCCGGGCGATGATTTCCTGCTGGGGATTGCTCATGTCCGTCATGATCCAGGGCATGCAGCGTCCTTTTGCGCCGTAGTGATCCACAAAATCACGGACCATTCTGCGGATTTCCTGTTCATCTGCTTTCGGATCGATCTCAAGACCGAAGCAGAAGGTCATCTGATCGCCATAAGTTTCATACAGGAAATCAGGTTCATTGATCTTTAACTGCGGTGTCCACATGTCAATTCCCATTTCCAGCATTTCCGGTACATACTGGATATTCTTGCCGCAGGAATGAAGTTCAATGAATTTGCCCTGATCCTTCAGGAATTTCAGGAAGCGGCTGGTGGCAGGCATCAGCTGTTCGCGGAACATTTCATTGGAGAAGAAACCGCTTCTCTGGGTTCCCCAGTCATCATGATACAGAACGCCGTCCACCTGTCCGTAATTTTCGAAAATCAGACGGCAGGATTCGATCTTGTAGTCTGCCATCTTCTGGAAAAATTCCTCCAAAAGCTCCGGTTCTTCGTAAAAAGCAACCAGTGACTCGTCAAAAGGAATCATTTCATGAAGCCGTTCAAAGATACCTTCCACACATTCATAGATATGCGGTCTGTCCGGATCCATCATTTTCTGCAGCTTCTCTCCGTCTGCCTTAAAATCAACCACTGACAGATCCGGCCATTCCAGTTCTTCTTTCCAGTTTGCAAAATCAGAAATGGTTCTGGTACCCGGCTTTGTGATCATACCGCCTGCTGATTCCACCATGGTCCAGTATACGCCCCACCAGTCATAGCCGTCCACTTCCGGAACCGGATGCTCTTCCATGGCATCGGGCCATACGGTATTCGTCTCATAAAAATACGCCGGCATCCAGTAGGGCTGCTCGCCCTTTACACAGCGGATATAATTTTCACGAACACTGATGGGTCTGCCTGTAATCGGCGGCTTCGGTCTCTGGAAAATCCACGGAAATGACCCGGGAGCCTGCCACTCTTTTGAATAATCTCTTTCAGCTGCCTGTTTCATAAAACGTCCAACACTCATATAAAAGCCTCACTTTCCTGTCAGAATTTTATCTGTAACTGTAACCATCCGGAGCCAGGCAGTATTTTCGAGTCCGGCTCTGAATCGTTACCAGTGTTTTATATGCTTTTATTATAACGGAGGTTGAATTTGATTGCCATGTATGACAAATACAATTTTATGCTCCGGCAGTCCGACGATTTTGTGCCGGCAATACCTATCTCTGTTTCTGTTTATCAGATTTCATTCTTTTTATCTCACATGATATCAAATCAGATTGCCCCGATTACTTCAGTAATCAGCTGTTTAAACTGTCCTGCCACCCGGTCTGCCGTTTCCTGTACTTCCTGATGATCCAGCTTCTTCGTGGTCATGCCTGCTGCCAGATTAGTGATGCAGGAAATACCGCAGACCTCCATACCCATGTGGCGGGCCGCCATGGCTTCGCAGGCCGTGCTCATGCCTACCGCATCTGCTCCCCAGCTTCTGAACATACGGATTTCCGCAGGTGTCTCATAAGCAGGCCCCGTAAGCTGTACATAAACGCCTTCCTTCAGGCTGATGCCCAGCTTCCCTGCTTCTTCTTTTATAATATTTCGAAGGCGCAGACTGTACACCTCGCTCATATCGGGAAATCTTGTACCCAGTTCCTCCGGATTCGGTCCGATCAGCGGACTGGGAATTCCTGTGGTGATATGATCTGTGATCAGCATAAAATCCCCCGGAACAAAATCAAAATTCACACCGCCCGCCGCATTGGTAAGAATCAGCTTTTTCGCCCCCATCAACCCCATCAGACGGGTGGGAAGAACCACATCGGTCATGGGATACCCTTCATAATAATGCACTCTGCCCTGCATGATCACCACCGGCACATCTTTCACATAACCGAATACAAATCTTCCCTTATGCCCCGGCACTGTTGAAACCGGAAAACCTTCGATCTCCGAATAATCAACAGTCTGACAAACCTGAATTCCATCTGCATAATCACCCAGACCGGAACCGAGGACCAGGGCCGCTTCCGGCCTGAAATCCGTCTTCTTCCTGACGCTGTCCAGACATAATTTTAACTTTTCATAAACACTGTTCATACCCTGCCTCCTTATTTTACAACAATTTTTTCAGAATGGAACTTCCAATGGTGCCCTGCGGCATATCCACTCCGAAATTCTCCGCAATGGTGGCTCCGATTACGGCAAAGGTGTCCCTGTCTTTCAGTGCGCCGCCCTGTTTCATGCATTTTGAATAAGCAATAAGCGGTACATATTCTCTTGTGTGATCGGTTCCGCTGTAAGTGGGATCATTTCCGTGGTCAGCTGTCAGTATCAGCAGGTCATCTTCACGCAGTTTTTCCAGCAGCACACCCAGATTTTTATCAAATTTCTCGATTTCCCGGCCATAGCCCTCCGCATTCCTGCGGTGTCCCCACAACGCGTCAAAATCCACCAGATTGACAAAACAGAGTCCGTGAAAATCCTTTTCACATATTTCAATGGTCTGCTCCATACCGTGAACCGAGCTGTCGGAATGATAACTTTCCGTAATCCCCTCTCCGCAGAAAATGTCGTGAATCTTGCCTACGCCGATCACATCAAGACCTGCATCCTCAAGGGCATTGAGCACCGTCCGGCCGGTGGGCTTCAGTGCGTAATCCCGGCGGTTGCTGGTCCGTCTGAATTCTCCCTTCTTTTTCCCCACATACGGTCTTGCGATCACCCTTCCCACGCGCCATTCTTCCTTCAGCGTCAGTTCCCGGGCAATCTCACAGCACCGGTACAGATTATCCAGATCGAAAGTTTCCTCATTCCCGCAGATCTGGAGTACGGAATCTGCCGAAGTATACACGATCATGGCACCGGTTCCTATTTCCTCTTCACCCAGCTCCTCGATGATCTGCGTCCCGCTGGCGCTTTTGTTGCCGATGACCCGTTTGCCGCACCGTTTTTCCAGCTCAGCGATCAATTCCGGCGGAAATCCCGTATCCGTAAAAGTTTTAAAAGGTTTTTCCGTCCGGATTCCCATCATTTCCCAGTGACCGGTCATGGTATCCTTGCCGCTGCTGGCCTCGGAAAGACGCAGATACCGTCCCATTGGATGTTCAATGCCTTCCATCCTGCCTCCGCAGTGCAGGTTCAGCATGCCAAGTTTTTCCAGATTGGGAATTTCCAGACTTCCCATCCGGTCCAGAATATGACCGAAGGTATCAACTCCTTCATCTCCGAATACAGGAGAATCCGGCATGGCCCCGATCCCCAGAGAATCAAGGACAATTACAAAAATTCTTTTATACCGGTTCATCTTTATCCCCTCTTTTCATGTTCTGTTCCTTATTAACCGTAATTTCTCATGATGTCAGCGTTTTCCTTCGCCATCCTGACGAATCAGAGAGCGAACCGCTTCCACTGCCACCTGAATGGCCATATCCGTATCATGAACCACCGGATTTTCCAATCCCAGCTTCTCCCGCTCCTGATTGGCCATCACCAGAAAGCAGGAACCGATCCGCACGCGCAGACAGGATGCGACCACAAACATTGCCGCCGATTCCATCTCGGAAGCCAGACACCCCAGACGCTTCCATGCCTCCCATTTATTCAGCAGCTCATAGCTGACCGGCTTTACCTCCGGCTCATGCTGCCCGTAAAAAGAGTCCTTGCACTGCACCACGCCTGTATGGAAAGGATATCCCTTTTTCTCAGCCGCAGCCACCAGCGCATTCGTCACCTTCAGATCAGGTACCGCCGGAAATTCAATGGGTGCATACTCCCTGCTGGTACCTTCCATGCGGATCGCTCCCGTTGCAATTACAATATCGCCGCTTTTCACTTCCGGCTGCATACCGCCGCAGGTTCCCACCCGGATAAACGTATCTGCACCGCAGCGATACAATTCTTCCATGGCAATGGAAGCCGAAGGGCCGCCGATACCGGTGGAAGTAACACTGACCTTAACGCCATCCAGCGTACCGGTATAAGTCACAAACTCCCGGTTATCCGCAATCAGCACAGGATCATCAAAATACCGCGCTATCTTCACACACCGCTTCGGATCCCCCGGCATGATCACATAACGCCCCACTTCACCCTTCGCCACCTGAATATGATACAATCTGTCTTCATCAACCGAATAATTCTTCATACCTGACCTCCAAAAAAATGTGTTACTGTTCGGACTTCCGGCTGAGGGAGGGAAGTTGTGAGGCAGACGGAACATGGTGTCCTGTACGGGGACGCGCTCTCGCTCTGCGGTCAAACGCAGCGGTACTAAGATTTTTCTGCGCTGACGCTTGAAAAATCAAGTGCCGGCGTTTGCCGACGGTCCCCTTAACAGGACACCATGTTCCGTCTGCCGCCGCAGTTTTCCCTCTCAGGCCACATGAAGTTCCGAACAGTACATGGGAAAGAACACGCATAATAATTAAAAGTATATCATATATCTATGTTATAATACAGAACTAACTAGCAAAACATGCAAAAAGCCCGCCTCAGAGAGAATCACTCTCTCCGGGGCGGGCTTTGCGGGGTTTTATCTATTGGATTATGTCTGAATTAAGTCTCTTTTATCTGCAGAGTTACATTGATCTGTGGGGGGACAGATCAGGTGAACTGTTCCAGTACCCAGTCGATGTCGCCTGTTGTTTTCAGTTTTTCCAGACGTTCTTCATCTTCCAGCATGTTGCAGATCTCGCTGAGCAGATCCATATGTTCATTGCCGATGCCGGCGATACCGAAGATCAGCTGTGCCTTTTCATCACCGAAATCTACGCCTTCGGGATACTGCAGGAAGACAATACCGGTCTTCTTTACGGTACGGTGTGCCTGGGTGGTTCCGTGGGGGATGGCTACACCCATACCCATGTAGGTAGTAATCAGTTTTTCACGTTCCTGCATGGCGTCGATGTAATCGGCTTCTACATAGCCCAGTTCATGAAGCAGCTCACCGGCAGCGCGGATTGCTTCTTCTTTGGAAACGGGTTTCTGTCCCAGACGGATACCTTCTTTTACGATTACCTGCTTTTTAACGGGTACTTCAGGGATCACTACGTCTGTATTTTCACCTGCAGCGGGTGCTGCTGTTAAAGGAAGGTCATTGGTTGTTAACTGGAAGTACAGATTGTCCAGTTCGGGGTCAGCCAGGAAGTTGCCGATGGTAACCAGCTGTGCCTGAGGTGCTGATTTTTTCGCACGGTCAGCCAGAGTAGTCTGAACAACAGCGATGTCGCAGTCTCCGGGGATATTATCTACTGAGGTATTGATTACCGTGATATCCGGACGGGCTGCTTTGATCCGGTTGCGGAACTTGGTAGCGCCCATTGCGGAAGAACCCATACCTGCGTCGCAGGCGAAAACGATTTTCTTGATTTCACCGGTGCGTTCGATTGCCTTGGGAGCAGCCTGACCTTTTGCTTCTGCTTTCATGGCTGCCATTTCGTTCTGTGCTTCTTCCAGACTCTTGCTTCCGGACATTCTTACGATAGGGGAAGCAATGGCAAATGAAATGCCTGCGGACAGAAGTACGCCTACGATAACCTTCAGCATGTCGGAACCGGGTGTCATCATCAGGAAAGCAATGATGGAACCGGGTGAAGCAGGGCCCTGGAGACCGCAGCCTGTCAGTGAGAACCAGAAGATTGCAGCTACATTGCCGACGATGGGGGCAATGATTACCAGAGGGTTCATCAGGATATAGGGGAAGTAGATTTCATGGATACCGCCGAACAGGTGGATGATAACAGCACCGGGTGCGGAATCCTTTGTTGCTTTATCTTTGCAGAAGAACATATATGCCAGCAGAACGCCGAGACCGGGACCGGGGTTGGGCTCCAGCATGTACATGATGGATTTGCCGGCTTCAGCAGCCTGTGCTGTTGCAAGAGGAGTAAAAATACCATGGTTGATGGCATTGTTCAGGAACAGAACCTTTGCAGGTTCGATGAATACAGCTACCAGAGGAAGCAGACCGTGATTTACCAGGATATTGACACCTGCGGAAAGTACTCCCAGAACTGCACTCATGAAAGGTCCGATTGCCAGATATCCAAGCATGGCTAAAAGCATACCGATGATACCTGCGGAGAAGTTGTTGATCAGCATTTCGAAGCCGGCGGGCATATGTCCCTCCATGGCTTCGTCAAATTTCTTGATACAGAAACCTGCCAGAGGACCCATAACCATGGCTGCCATCAGCATGGTGATGCTTGTATTGCTCATGATGGCGCCGATTACAGCAATTGCACCAACTACGCGTCCGCGGTCGCCGCCGATCATTTTACCGCCGGTGGAAGCAATCAGGATGGGAATCAGGTATGTAAGCATGGGACCTACCATGCTGTTGAATCCCTCATTGGGGATCCAGCCTGTATCGATAAACAATGCAGCCAGAAAACCGAATGCGATCAGCGCACCGATATTCGGCATGACCATTGCAGACAAAAATTTACCAAAGCTTTGCACTTTACTTTTCATGTTGTAAACCTCCATTTGATTTCAAAACGTGATGGCTGAAAAACTCCTGTGAGTCATCATGCCGTGTCAGGAAAACCATGCAGGGACTTTCCTGACACAGCCGAAATGGGGGATTATGGAAAATACAACTGAAAACACAATCGAAAATCTAAAGAATTGTCACATGATATTTTCTGCACTCTGAGACAAATTCTTCCGGAAGGAGATCATCAGATACGATGATATCCACATCCTTCAGATTACAGATATTGAAGGAACTGACCGCACCGATTTTGGAAGAATCCATCAGCACGATCGTCTGCCTGGACTGGCGGATGGCCGTCTGTTTCAGAAGGGCCTCGTCATTGCTGCCACAGGTAAATCCCGTATCATAGCTGAAGCTTGTAACACCCAGATAGGTCTGGGCAAAATTGACCCGTTCCAGCTCATGAATGGCGGAATGTCCGTACACACTCAGACTGTAGCGGTTCAGTTTCCCGCCGGGCAGTGTGACGGACGGCCTTTCCAGATTGGCCAGCTCCGTGGCACAGGTTAATCCCGAAGTGTAGATCAGATTGGACTGATCGGGGAATATGCGGGCAAATTCCGTTGTTGTGCTGCCGGAATCCAGAAAAATATTGGTATTCGGCTGCAGAAGCGTCAGCGCTTTTTTTGCGATGCGCTGCTTTGCCTGTATATTGCGGACAGAACGCTTATTCATGAAATCATCCGTACCTATTACCACCTGTACAGATTTGGCTCCCCCATGGATACGTACGATCTGTTTTGCTGCATCCAGCGCTTTCAGATCGGTACGCAGAGTCATCTCCGAAACATCGGGAAAGGCCTTTTTGATCTGTGTGAATTTTACCGTTCCGTTTTTATTGATCAGTTCAACGATTGCATTTCTGCGGCTTTCCATTGAATCCATATATATCTCCTCCTGTTTTGGATCAGGCGGAATCCGAATGGGGATCGGAGTCATCCGGATTCCCGGCACCGGACCCGGAAACAGGAGTCCGATGCATTATTCAGTTACAAAATTGGCAAGCAGGTATTCTTCTGCTTCAGGAGACCACAGACCCTTGTTGGCATCGATGATATCAGCCAGAGCGATCAGGCGGGGATCATTTTCAGCTTCCCCTCTTGCACGGAAATCAGTCAGTGCAGTCAGAGGCATGGACAGATGTGTGTAGATCAGTTTCTTGCCGCCGGGAATCTTGGGCAGATTCAGGGTTGTGTCTGCAGCTGCATCAAGACCGCCTACATGTGTTACCATAACAGCGGGATTGATACGCTTTGCAGCAGTCAGTTCCAGAGATTCGATCATATCTGCGGTGTTGCCGCCTGTGGTACCCATAACATGTGTTGAATTGTAATGTACATCATAGAAGTTCATTTCCGCACTGAACTTGTTGTCAGTGGGGCCTGCAAAGAAGTTCAGGCAGCCATCGCGGCCCAGAATATCGCTGGACTGTTTTACAACAGAAGCAACGGGAGCGTAGCAGAGAACATCGTCATATCCTGTACCGCCGGAAATTCTGCGCAGTTCAGCAACCGGATCTTCATAATTGCCGGTGTTTACAAAATGCAGTTCAATTCCCTGTTCTGCATATTCAGCCGGAGGGAACAGATGAGCTGCTCGGTCCAGACGATCCTGATTCAGGTCTGTTACAACAACCATGGAAGGACGAACGTCACGGTGCAGAGCGTATGTCAGAGCGCCCAGACCCATGGGGCCGGCACCTGCCATGATCGCCAGCTTGCCGCCTTCTTTGATACCCATCTGATGTGTGTAAACACCCATCTGTGTATGGTAGGCAGCATTGAATGCACCGATACTGCAGGACATGGGTTCAGCCAGAGATGCTTCGTAGTAAGCGCGGCCTGTGTATTCCAGCATGCAATTGCATTCCATAACTTCTGAAGGGATGATGCAGTAGGTAGCATCTCCGCCGCAGAATTCATAGGAGTATCCGGGGCTCCACATGGTTCCCTTGTAGTTCAGAGCAGGCTGGATCGTAAATTTCATGCCGGGTTTGAAACGATCCTGATGATTCTTGCCGACTTTTACGATATCACCGGCAAATTCATGACCTGCAATAGCGGGATGCTCTGCTACATCGTCATGAACACGTTTGTGTGCCTCACCGAGTGTTGCACACTTGTAGGTAGACATGCAGATACTGTCGGAAACAACTTTAACCAGGATTTCATCATCGGTGATTTCCGGAAGTTCAAACTCGTCCAGTCTCAGGTCATTGGCGCCGTGAATTCTAACAGCTTTAGCTTTCATAATAAAACTCCTTTCTATCATATAAATTATTATGAACTTTTGCAATGAAAACAGTGAAAATATTATAAAATTATTTTGATATCTCCCGGGAAGTCCCTGTAAAAATTCCCGGGCGGATACGGCAGAAGCGGCCTGCCGCATCCTGTGGCTGACTATATCTGAAAGCGGTCATCATGCAGCCCTTCTGCCATGGACTGCACCGGCTGCTTACATTCTGTGAAATACTACCTTCGGAATCAGTTCTTCGATTACGCTGTACTCTGCAGCCTGCGTACCGCTGCACATTACGTTGGCTGCGCCGGTAGCGGTGGAAAGGCGGACGGTGTCTTCCAGACTCATGCCTCTTTCCTCGGCTACAGCCAGAGATGCAACTACGCTGTCTCCTGCGCCGACGGTACTTCCCACGGGAACCTTCAGGCCTTCCGCGTAAATGGTTTCATCAGGTGTTACATACAGTGCGCCGTCTCCGCCCATGGAAACAATCACCTTTCCGATGCTGTACTGTTTCATCAGATTGCGGGCTGCCTCTGCCAGTTCTTCGGGTGTCTCCAGCTTCTGATTCAGCAGACCGGAAAGTTCATGGTTGTTGGGCTTGATCAGGTAGGGGGAAGCCTTGATACCCTCAGCCAGCAGCTCGCCGTCAGCATCCAGAAATACTTTCGCACCCTTTTCGCGGATTGCTTTGATCCATACACCGTAGGTATCTCTGGGAGATCCTTTGGGAAGGCTTCCTGCCAGAATTACGATGTCGTCTGCGGTAATCATGGAAAGGATCTGTTCCAGCAGCTCATCCAGAATCTCCTTTGATACGGTCACGCCGGGCTCATTGATATCAGTATTGGTATGCAGCTCAGGATCAATGATCTTCAAATTGGTGCGGGTCTCTCCGTCTACAAACAGGAAACGTGATTCCAGATTCATCCGGTCAAGGGCCGCCAGGATCGACTGACCTGTCTGACCTCCCAGAATACCGGATGCAATACTCTTTCCTCCCAGCTTGTCGATCACCTTGGAAACATTGATGCCCTTTCCGCCGGGATCGGTACGCATGGTCGTAATCCGGTTCACACTGTCCACAGTCAGTGAAGGAATCTCAACTGTCTTATCAAGAGCCGGATTCAATGTAATGGTGTAAAGCATGATAGTAAACCTCCTTTGCAAGATATCTTACAGTTTCGAAATTTTTCTTATTTTGTTTCAACAGTTTTTGTTTTGTTTCAAAACCTTTTGATTTCTTTTAAAAACTATCGTTTCGAAAGTTGTAAGTTGTTGTTTCAACGATTGTGACTTTAGAATATCATTGTTTCGTTGTTTTGTCAACAGTTTTTTCATATTTTCTCAATAAAATAATAGATTTTTGTTTTTGAAACAACAGTTTAATAATGTTATTATTTTAACAACAATCTTTGAAACAAAAAATGAAGAAGAACTGCCGCCGGACATGCAGAAAAAAACTGCGCAGGCAGCAATTCATACAACCGCTGCCTGCGCAATCCTTTTCAAGAAGAATCAGATCAAGTCCGAAAGATACTGATTTTCTCCATTGTTTTTCTTAAATTAATTGCATCCCAGGGCATATATTCGCAGATTCCAAGTCCGATGATTTCCGCTGCCTGATCGATGTCGCAAAGTAATTGGGCAATTTCCTTTACTGTACGTGAACGCTGTCTCCTCCATCCACAGTGACCACAGCACCCTGCATGAAATTACTGATATCAGTCGTCAGCATATAGACCACTCTTGCCACTTCGTCCGGATCTGAAACCGGGCAGGGAGGCATCTTCAATGCCTGTGCCGCTTCGGAGCGTACCGTATTGATGGCACCGGGAGTAATCATTCCGCCGGGAACCACGCAGTTGATATTAACATTTATGGATTTCATCTTCTTGGCAAGCGATTTCGTAAGTGCAATGACTGCTGATTTTGACGCCACATACTCAAACATCAGAGGCTGTCTGTCGGCCGATAAGCCTGCTACTGAAGCAATATTGACGATTTTTCCGCCTGTTCCCTGAGCTTCCATCACTTCTGCCGCAGCCTGAGTAAAGAACATGCATGCTTTCAGATTGACATCTACAATTTCGTCCCAGCTGTCTTCTGTAATTTCTTCCAGTGTTCTGTGGCTCCACACAGCAGCGTTGTTTACCAGAATATCGATTTTACCGAATTCTTTTCTGGCAAAATCCACAGCAGCCTGAATCTGCTTCACGTCGCGCAGATCGGCCTTGAAATACTTCACGTTATAATTCTGAGCGCTCAGATATTCCAGCGCTTTTTCGGCATACTCATCTGCCACATCGACAATCACCACATCTGCTCCGGCCTCACATAAACGATTGACCGTGCAGAGTCCCATACCCATTGCTCCGCCTGTAACGATGGCTGTTTTCCCCTTCAGGCTGATCAGCTCGCCCATGGGTTTTGCGTTCTGAATACCGTTTGACATTCCCGGAATACCGCTTATATCACTTCCGAGCACTTTCTGATATCCCTGATGAAAAGAATACATAATATAACCTCCTTATAAATAACGCTGTACATTTTTTACAGCAGATTGTATCGTCCGTATGGCATTTTACGCCTGTTTTATAAAATTTTTTCGTAACTACTTTTCTTTTGCAGAAGAACCAGCCATAAGAAGTCCCGCAATAAATGCAATAACAGCAAATACCAGAGATATCATAAAGGCTGTGCGGATTCCGTCAGCAACTCCGAATATGCCAATAATCAAAGTGTAAAGAGCGACTGCCACCGTACTTCCTACAGACTGGCAGATCTGTATCACAGAATTCCCCATTACACGGTTTTCTTCTTTTATCATCAGCTGAGGGGCAGCGGCAAAAGTTACACCTGTCTGACTGTTATACAGACCTGCAACCAGCATAAGACCGTAAATGAGATAAATGGAGCAGTTTTCATTCAGTATAAAGATAAAGATGACCGTAATCGCAATTCTGATGCCGGTTCCAATCAGATACACATTTTTGGCTGTTCCTGATTTGCCGATCATTTTTCCCCAGACAGGCCCCATAAAAAGCCCTGCCACTGCAAAGGCTGAAGTAATCAGACCTGATGCAGTCGCTGAGGTCTGAAGTACATAAATGGCAAACATGGGAAGGAAGAAAAATGCTGCCATGGTATGTAAATTGGTAAACAGATTGGCAACAGCAAGACACAGTGTATTCCGTTCTTTCAATACACCCAAAGGTAAAAATGCTTTTTCCTTAAGCACACTGATAGAAACGATCAATGATATCAGGGCAATCAAAGAAGTTAAAAGCATCAGATTGCTTGCCAGTCCTCCGAATGGAGCAAATGAAGTTCCAATTGACAGGGCCAGAGAAAAGCAGCCAAGGAATAATCCCAGAGAAATGGCTCCCCAGAAATCAAAAGTTACATTTTTACATAAATCTTTGACATCTTCCTTCGAAACATTCACGCCCAGTACGGCAAGTATCCCGGCCAGAAAAAGAAAAGGCCAGATCAGGTGGTTCAGATATCTCCAGCCCAGATGATCCATAATGAAACCGCCGATAACCGGTCCCGCGATCTGACCGATACTCTGCATGGTGGCAACAAAGCCCAGATAATAAGCCGCCTTTTTCGAATCATAAATATCCCGGATATAGGAGTATCCGATAACATAGATTGCAGCAGATGCAAAACCATACAGCATACCCGGAAGAATGATCATCCACATGTTTGATGCGATACTGCGGATGAAAATAACAATTGCAGAAAGGAACATGGATACACTGAAAAGTCTGGGCTTTACAGCAGGATTTTTCGCTGCAAAATAACCGAATAACGGCATCACGATAACCGAAACAATTCCTGACAGCGTGGCAACCAGAGAATAGATCGTTTCTCCTCCGATTTCAAGCGCTGCAACAGGCAGCATGGTAGACTGAGTCGAAGAAATCAAAATAGAACCAAACAGGCCGCAGAACAAAGCAGCAAGTGTAAGGCGCTTTTTCGACTCGGGGGCATTTGTAAATGCATTCATAAAAAACCTCCTTTTTTTGGCAAAATACCATAAAATCTCCTTGTATCCGAATTATACCATGTATGTTATGTTCAAAAAATTATCGAATCAGAGTATTTTTTTGTATAACAAAACCATATATAATAGCTGCAACGAAATACTTACTGTGCTTTGAACAGCAACAAAGTATTATCAAATAAAAAAGAAAAGGATTAAAAATTATGGCAAAAGGTAAAGGCAGCGATATCGAAATGATGCCCATGTCAGCAGAAAGAAAGACCATCTGGCATCTGCAGAAAATGAAAGATGAAGGAAAGAAAATTTCCATGGTGGGAACCGCATATCTGGATCCCATGTTTGTTATGATGTGTGAAAAAGCCGGCGTGGATCTGGTCCGCTATACCGCTCCCGGTGAAAATACCCAGCAGAGAATCGAAATCACAAAAATCTGGACACGCATGATCCGTAAAGCAGCTCCCAACATCTGCCTGAATGCAGTTATGCAGACAGAACAGTATGCGGACAAATACACCGCAGTAAAGGAAGCTGCTACCCTGGTAGGCGACGGTGCTGATTCCGTTATGCCCATGGGCGTTACCAATGAAACACTGGAATACATGTCAGATAACCTGATTCCCGTATTCGGTCACGTAGGATGCCTGTCAGGATGGCAGACCGGTGCATTCGGCGGCTACAGACGTCAGGGCAAAACCGCTGAAGATGCCATGAAAGTATTCCGGAAAGCATATGAATATCAGGAATGCGGCATGGTTGGTATGACAACGGAGATGACCTCCAGAGAGCTGACCAATGCAATCGCCAGAAAACTGCGTATTCCGGTTATCCAGGTTGCAGCAGGCGGAGCCGCAGATGGTTCCGAAATGGTTATTTTTGACCTCCTCGGTATGATTCCCGAAGCAGCCATGGCAAAACACGGAAAATATTATTCCAGACTGTTCGATGATTCCCTGAAAGCGTTCAAAACTTTTGATGAAGAAGTTAAGAATGAAGTTTACCCTGCAGAAGAGCACGGCTGGGGCATGGACGAAAAAGAATGGGATACTTTCATCAATGAACTTGACAAGAAATATCCCGATATTAAAAAATAAAAATTACTGCCCGGCTCTGAGCAGTAATCAATAAAGATGAATCAGATTAAAATCCCATAGAGCAGTTATGTAAAATTACCGAAATCCCCTTGCATAACTGTAAAACCATCAGATAAAGCAAACCGGATATTCCTTCAGCAAAAAGATGCTGTGCGGAAATATCCGGTTTGTTCCGTCATGATATATGCGTACCGTAAATCTGAACCAGTTTTACGATGAGTTCCTGTCTGGTAGAAACTCCCAGCTTCGCATGCATATTGGCAATGTGCTTGTTGACGGTTGTAATGCTGATATAAAGCTTGCGGCTTATATTCTGCGGAGTAACCCCGTTTACCAGCAGCGCGGCAATTTCTTTTTCCCGTCTGGTCAGTTCCGGGCATTCTCCGACATGCGTTTCAGGCAGATTCTGAATCTGATAATAGTAATTTTTGAAAAAATTGTTCAGATGGGGCTGAATACATTCCATAATTTTTACTTCCTGAATATTATAATCAATATCGCAGGTACGATCCAGCGAAAACAGACATTTTAAAGAATTGCCCATATCCCAGAGTCCAAGCCCGAAACTGTGACGGATATGATTGGCCTGCACATATTCATCGAAAAAGCGGCTGTTTTCCCCATAAGATCTGCTGTTCTTTACACATCTTTCTGCCGGCGGATGAAAACCGGTATATTTTTTCACAATGGAGGCAGTGGAATAGCAGCCATCATCAAGTCCGGAGTAATAATTGTGATAGTCCTGCACAATTTTTTTATCAACACCGATGCAGTGTTCTTTCCTGACTTTGCCATTATCATCCAGAAAATACAGCCTTCCCTGATCAAATGGAATCAGTTTTCCGATCTGATCCAGAACATCTTCACTGAAGGAGTAGGGATCAGTCTGCGACCCGCAGTGCAGAAGAAAATCATGAATGGAATCCCATGGAAGTGACATAAATATTCCTCCTCTTCTGTTAAGAAACCGGTGCAGCCGTTTTGTGTATATTTACGATATGAGCGGGATTTCTGTCTTCTTTTCTTCCTGTTCCATATTATGCCACAGCTTTCTGAGCGTACTCTGAAACTGTGCCAGCTCATCCCCCGGAATATCTCCATGCAGCTTAAGCATCAGCTGATACAGATCCTTTGACAGACGCCTGTAGGCACCGGCGCCTGCTTCTGTGACAGTCAGCACATTTTTTCTTGCGTCTTCTGCGGAGACGGTTCTCTGAATATAATTTCTCATTTCCAGTGCCCGCAGCATCTGATTGGCTGTCGAACGCTTAATGGAAAACAGCTGCTCAATATCTTTCTGGTAAACTGTCTTTTCAGCAGTCTCCAGCAAATACTGCAGAATCCAGCACTGATGAATGGACAGATTCTCTGCTTTCATTGTAATCTGATTCGCCCGGTTATAAATCATATTCGCCAGGATACGGATTTCAAGCCCCAGATTTTCAATCGCCATCTGTTCCTCCTCCTTTTCCAGAATCTGCAAATTAGTAAGTATGCTTACTAATTATATCAATTCCTGTTTTTTATGTCAATGAGTCAATGAGATCAACATCCCATCTTTTCTTTCACCGCCGCTGCAATTGATACAGCCGGATCCATCCGGGGGATCAGCATGGACTGTACCGCATGATACAGGTCGGATTTCCCCGGCCATACTGTGGTAAGCAGCCGGTTATCCCGATCCAGCTGATGATACCAGGAACCATTTTCGTAATCCAGTACTTTATCATCCAGATAACGCAGGAAATCCGCATAATAACCGGCATAAATCTGTTTTCCGGTTACACGGTACAAAACAGAAGATGTATTTATGGCCTCTGCCAGCGTCCAGTGCATCCGGTCATGAACCACCGGCACACCGTTCCAGTCTGTGGTATAGACGATTCCCGGAGCACCATCTGCATTCCATCCGTCCTGTACCGCACGGCGGAACAGTTTTTCCGCCGCCTGTATGTACGGCGCGTTTTTTGCCGGATCGGAATCGTAAGTGGAAAGCGCCCACTGTGTAATCAGACGAGCCCACTCGATTCCGTGTCCCGGTGTTGCCCCGTAAGGTTTGAACTGGTCGTCAGGCCGTTCTTTATTACATTCCAGATCCGGTATCCAGCTCTTTGTAAAATGCTCCGGAATCCGCCAGTTATTGTTTTTCGCCCAGCCGATCACATGCTCGATGATTCTTCCAGCTCTGATGCGGTATTTTTCATCACCTGTCACATCAGCCACAGCAAGGAAAGCTTCCACCGTATGCATATTGGCATTCAGCCCCCGATAATCATCAAGAACTGTAAATTCCGTATTCCAGGTATCTGCTGCCAGTCCCAGCTCTTCATCCCAGAACCGGAGATCATAAATCTTTTCTGCCTCTTCCAGAAGTTCCTCCGCTCCGGGACGCCCGGCCAGAAGCGCACTGCTGGCTGCCAGAATTACAAATGCATGCGCATAACACTGTTTATCCGGTCTGGGAATTCCCTCCGCAGAAAGCGCCGCATACCATCCGCCGTTTTCCCGGTCTCTGAGTTCCCCATTCAATCCCTTCAGCGCAGCATCCACCAGTTTTTCACTGCCTTCAAACCCAAGAAAGGTACCGATGCTGTAAACATGACACATTCTCGATGTGATCCATGTCGCCCGGTCCCGGTCTTTCCACGGCGTTCCATCATCACCCAGCCACCAGGAACCACCGCCCGGTGACGGAAACGCCTGACCGAACCGCAGCAGATCCATGCAGATACCATTTAAAAATGCTTTGTTCTCATCTGTTCCAAACTGATATTTTTTATCCATCATGTTTCATTTTCTCCTTTACCTGAACAGTTACCTGATTTTTTCTATTTTAACATGATGCAGACATATTATCAAAGAAAAAAGCAAAACGATTCTGCTTGTTTTTCCATATGTTTTGTGTTACTATTAGTATTATTTATATTTTATTAATATATTTTATAATGCACCTGAAAAGGGAACTTGAGGCAGATACTTTTTTCTGTTATACTGTTGTTATCTGAATTCTGCTTCCCTTTTTCAGTATGTGCCGAAAGGAAAAGCAATGAGCAGAAAAAGTACAAAAAGAAAAAACAATAAAAAATCATACAACAGACAGAACAGCAATGCTTCCTCAGGTTTGCAGATTAACCGTGAATACAAAGATGCATTGTTCCGCATGCTGTTCAATAACAAAGAGGCACTGTTAAGTCTGTACAATGCAATCAATTATTCCGATTACCGGAACCCGGATGATCTGGAGATTACAACCATTCAGGACGTAATCTATATGGGCATTAAAAATGATATTTCCTTTCTGATTGGAAGTGATATGAATCTGTACGAAGCACAGAGTACAAAAAATCCCAATATGCCGCTGCGCGGACTGATTTATCTTGCACATCTGTATGAAGGTTATATCGCCAAAAACAGACTTAATCTGTATGGCACCCGGCTCCTGACTCTGCCCACTCCCAGATATGTTGTCCTGTACAGTGGAAGCAGAAATGAAGCTGACTGTAAAGAATACCGTCTTTCGGATTCTTTCACCAACAAAAGTGCTTCCTGTCTGGAATTTACTGCAACAGTCCTCAACATCAACACCGGACATAACCAGCAGATTCTGGAACAATGTCATCTGCTTTACGAATACGCCCGTTTTCTGGAAATCGTAAGATTGTACCTGAAAGATTCCTCATATAATACCGCAGAAGCAATCGATCTTGCAGCAACGGAGTGCATAAACAAAGGAATTCTCACTGATTTTTTACTCAAACACCGCTCGGAGGTGATCAATGTGCTGTTGACAGAATACGATGCTGATCTTCACCTGAAAGAAACGTATGAAGATGGCTTTGCCGAAGGCCATGAGGCCGGACTTGCCGAAGGTCGTGAAGCCGGGCTCGCCGAGGGATTACTTTCTGGAATAAAATCCCTTATTTCATCATACAGGCGACATCAGATTCCCAAAGATACTGCAATCCATGATCTGATGCTGGATTTTTCCTTATCTGAACAGCAGGCTGCTGAATACATGGAAAAATACTGGTGATACTGGTTTTCCGGTACTGTTCACAATCTTTAAGCCAGAAAAAAGCAGGCACTTCGGCCTGCTTTTTTCTGGCTTTTTTTATATCTATATCTGTTCTATCGTTTCATCCTTCTGATGGACTGCATAATAGATCACGCCTGCTGCGTCCGCCAGAAACCATCCGATGGGTACTGACCACCAGATCCCGACTACTCCGATGGCCGGTATGGAAGAAAGCAGATAGGCCAGCAGTACCCGGGTTCCCAGTGAGATCACGGTAAGTACCACAGACATCCCCGGTTGGCCCAGTGCCCGGTACAGTCCGTACAGCAGAAACAGACAGCCGATTCCGCAGTAAAATGCTCCTTCAATATGCAGATAACGGACACCTTCCCATATGACTTCGGTTTCTCCTGCTCCCACAAATATGGTCATCAGCGGACGTGCAAAGATCCATACGGCTGCGGATACCACAATGCAGAAGCTCATGGAGGCCAAAAACGCACCTTTCAATCCTGCACGGATCCGTTCTTCTTTTCGTGCGCCGTAATTCTGCGCAATAAATGTGGAAAATGCATTGCCGAAGTCCTGTACCGGCATATAGGCAAAGGCATCGATCTTTACTGTCGCCGCAAAGGCCGCCATCACAGTGGATCCGAAACTGTTGACCAGCCCCTGCACCATGAGGATTCCCAGATTCATGATGGACTGCTGTACGCAGGTCAGAATGGAAAAACCGGCGATTTCCCGGATGCAGAACCAGCGAAGCCGCCATTTTCCGATAATTCCCTGAAACTGAGAACATTTTCTCAGAGAGTACACAGCAATACCGATTCCCGATACATACTGGGCAATAATGGTGGCCTCTGCCGCTCCGGCAGCACCCCTTTTCAGCCCGAGCACAAACCACAGATCAAGGCCGATATTCAGAACGGTGGAGACAGCAAGAAAAACCAGGGGAATCATTGAATTTCCTACCGCCCGCAGAAAGGACGCAAAATAATTATACAGAAATGTGGCTGCGATTCCGAAGAAAATCACTGCCAGATATTCCCGCATGCATCCCCATACCTCCTGCGGTACCTGCAGGAAAATCCGCAGCCAGTCGAGACAGATAAAAGCAGCCCCGTTGATCAGCAGCGTCACCGCAGCAATCAGCGTAAAGGACGCACAGATTCCGTCCCGCAGCCCTTCTTCATCCCGCTGGCCGAACCGGATGGAGAAAACCACACCGCTGCCCATGCAGAGCCCCAGCAGAATAGAATTTAAAAAGGTCATCAAGGTAAATGCCGATCCCACTGCCGCCAGAGCGTTCTTTCCCAGAAACTGCCCCACGATCAGTGTATCGGCAATATTGTAGCACTGCTGCAGAAGATTTCCCAGTATCATGGGAACGGCAAAACGCAGCATGGAAGGCATCACCGCTACCTCAGTCAGATCCTGATTCATTGATATTATTCACTTTCTTTACTATGTAAATTTCTGAGCCTGCAGATTCCCTGCGTCATGGTTCCCATGGGACAGAAGGTACACCAGGTTCTTGGCTTGTACAGCACCATCACGATCAGACCGATCAGCAGCGAAGTGAGCATCATACTGTAAAAACCGAAGCTGTACTGTGCAATCCAGTCCGGCACGGTACCAGCTGTATAGGTCCAGCCCCAGGGAATACGGAAAGTCCAGAACAGTTTGATTGCTTCCCCAAGAGACCGGGCACCTGCCCCCACCAGATACGTCTGAAATATCATATTTCCGAACATGGTCAGGAAAAATACCAGAAAACCATAACGGAACCATTTGGAATACATCCATTTCGGCGTGGGCTTATTTCGGGAACACCCGCAGAAACTTCCCAGTTTCATGAAAAGCTGGCCGCGTCCACAGTAGCGGTTGCAGAATCCCTTCGTTCCTCCGAAAACCGCAAATCCCAGAGGAACGAGAAAATCGATCATACCCAGCCATGCGAACAGGATATTAAAAAATCCCAGTGCAAAATAGATGATTGCCCAGATCCACAGCCATTCATACCACTTCGTTATCTTCATCCTGCCACCTCCCTTTCCACAAGTGTAATACAGCCGGTCGGACAGACCTTTCCGCATTTATTGCAGCCGACGCATTTCTCTTTATCCACAGCAGCATAACATCCTCTGATTACCTGAATTGCCTCTTTGGGGCAGACTGTCACGCAGGTTCCGCATGCCACACAGCTGCTGCGTTCCACTGACGAATATTTTTTAGATGCCATATCACTTTCCCCCTTTCAAATTCAAACAGTTTACCTGTCTTTCATCCAGCGTACAAAACCCCCGCCTGTTGTCACAGACGGGGGCAGTTGTTTCTATATCAGATTATATACCTGCGTAATTAAGCCTGTTTTTCAGCGATAGCTGCCTGTGCTGCTGCCAGACGTGCGATCGGTACACGGAAAGGTGAGCAGGATACATAGTCAAGGCCAATCTTATGGCAGAATTCTACAGATGAAGGATCTCCGCC
>JAQYDI010000017.1 GCA_028724245.1 Lachnospiraceae bacterium | reverse complement strand
GTTGAAGAATTTCTTAATGTCCAGTCCGCTGGTTTCATACCATTGTTTCAGTTCTTCGTAAGTGGGATTTTCGTTTTTGATGTCTCTTACTTCATAATCTACACCTTTTTCTTTCAGCCATTTCTCTGCTTTTTTGCAGGTAGTACATTTCGGGTAACAGATAAATAATGCTTTCATAATCATAATTCCTTCCTGATATGTAACTGTTCAGAGCCAAGCAGATTTGTACAAAAAGTGCGACGAATGCTTGTATTCAGGAGCACTTTTTCGTACAAATCTATTTGGCGGATACGCCACACCGAGGAAACACACCGTGTTTTCGAAGTTGGCTCTGAACAGTTACCCTGATATTATTTGTCCATCCGGCGTCCTGACGGTTTTCGGTCGCTTTCGTTCTTCCTTCCCTATCGTCAGGACATGGTATGGTATATCATACAGACAGTTTACCAGAAAATGGATACGTATGCATCCTTTTTAGATTACTGTTCAGATTTTCATTTCGCCGGGGCAATGTAACCTGCGGCGGCAGAAGCCTGAACAGTAACCAGAGTTTTTCCACAGAAAGGATTCTCTTTTCTTTCAAAATATGTTACAGTCTCCTTACAAAAAGTATACCATGCGCAGAGACTCCGCTGCATATAACCATTCACCAAAAAAATGCAGCTGTTTCCCCTCTGCCGGACATCTGCAGAAAGGTGCAAAATCATTATGAGTATGAAAGAAACCATCGAATCTCTGATATCTGAATATCCCATCTGCGAATACTGCTTCGGCAGTACAGCGCAGATCCCGTTTTCCGATAAAGTTTTTATCATCTGCGAGACAGACTGCAAACGCTATCAGCACTGCTGGGCCTGTCCGCCCCATGCAGGCACCATTGAGGATAATATTGCCCGCTGTAATTCCTATGAGAATTTTTTTCTATTTTCCACTGTACACGAAGTAAGTGATGCATGGAATGTGGATGCCTGTCTGGAGGCAAAAAAAGAGCACGAAGCCCTGACAAGAGAACTTCGTATCCGGCTTCTGGAAATCAATCCGGCCATCCATGTCCTGTCCACCGGTTGTGCCATCTGTGATGTATGTGCCTGTCCCGACGAAGCATGCCGCCACCCTGAAGAACGGCTCTATTCCAGCGAAAGCCACGGCATTGTTCTCATGCAGCTGGTGGAAGAAATGGGCTTATGCTTTAACTACGGAGGAGATACCGCTGTCTATTTCAGCATGGTACTGTTCTGATATAGTTTCACTTTGCCCTGACACAGTTTCACACTGTCCCGATTCAGCTTCATACTGCTCAGATGCAGCTTCATTCTTCCATAATCCGGTTTCATCTTCCCGGATTCTTGTATCTGATTCTATACATCTTTTGTTATATATTTATTATAATCCCTCCAAACGTTCCTTGCTGTTTGTATGATTATTCCAGTTTTTCCAACCGGAATATGACGCCAAAAACCGGACTACATAAAAAAATTATTAGAAAAAATGCTTTAAAATGGCCTTTTTCTGCGATTATGTAGAAAATCAGGAATTTAATTCCGCAATATTGACACCCTTCCAAAAACGCCGTATAATTCTAATCGTTGAATTTGTTAATATTTTAACACTGTATTGACCGTTTCACGACAGCACTGCAGTATGTAAGATTTAAGAATGGTAACTGTTCAGAGCCAGGCAGATTTGCACAAAAAGTGCGACGAATGCTTGCATTCAGGAGCACTTTTTTGTACAAATCTATTTGGCGGATACGCCACACCGAGGAAACACACCGTGTTTTCGAGGTTGGCTCTGAACAGTTACTAAGAATGTAAGGTTTAAGAAAGAAGAGGAAATTATCATGAAAAAGAACACCGGCACACTGTATGATTCCGTAACCAATGACCGTGCTATCAGCAATACCATCGAAGACTTCCTGATTACCGAAGCTGTAAACGGCCCCACGGTTACCATCAGCATGGTCATCGAATTATTAAAAATTATCGGCAACCGCCTGTCCCTCGGTCAGGAGATCACCATGGAAAAAACCGGCACTGTACTGACCAGCGCAAACTTTGAAGAATATCTGAACAATCATTTTTCCGAATATATTCGTGATGAAGTTCTGAAATAATTACAGGTAAAACCGTCCGGACAATATTTTGCTCTGAACAGTTCGTATTTATACAAAACAGGGCGTGAATCAACTGTTGACTGATTCACGCCCTGTTACTGTATTATCCGAAAAGCGCAGTTACTGCATTATTCAAGAATTGCTTTCACCTCATCCACAGAAATCCCGCAGATTTCCGATATCTCCTCAGGAATCTTTCCCTCCATATGAAGTTTAAAAATTTTTTTAGTCTGCTGTCTTCCCTGTTCAATGCCCTGTTCAATGCCCTGTTCAATACCATCCTTCATGCCTCGTTCCACGCCCTCTTTCATGCCTCGTTCAATGCCCTCTTTCATGCCTCGTTCAATGCCCTGCTGATATCCATACTCCAGTGCATAGTCCATCTGTGTATTATAATCTTTCAGGGCTTTTTCCCTTGCTTCATATTCAAGGCGTTTCTGTTCATCTGCGCTGAGCTGCAAAAGCTCATTATAAGCTTCATCCAGATACTCACTCTTCTTTGCCATATCCGCAAACTCCTTTCTGCTGCTGCCTCTGAAAAACTGTATCCAGTCGAGTATACATCCTTCTTCTTTTCCAGGCTGAAATTTTTTAAGTTCCAGTATTTGTATCTCCATCATATCCGTATATGCCCTGCCGCTTTTTTCATCATAAAAGTGCATAACTCTGTAGCATTCCCCATCATCCGGAAAATGAATAAAATCCAGTATGCTTACATGAATGCATTTCTCCAGCTTCCCATAGGATTCTCCTTTCTGCAGCTGCTCCGTATACATTTTGGCAAGGTAAAAGAGAATCCGTTTCTCCCAGAAAGCAAAATATGCGACCTGCATCTCCATATCCAGCTGCGTCCCATCTGAAAGTGCAACCCGCACATCAAGAATCCCCTGTTTATCATCCGGAGTATCCCTGTCAAGTATTGTAGGCATCAATACTGTCTTATCAATATCCTCCGGATCGCAGCTCAGCAGAGCTGCGACAAATCCTTTCCTGACCTTACTGTTCTGCATCAGTTCTTTAAAACAAAAATCTACAGTTGGCAGCATAATAAAATCTTTGTCATATCTTTTCAATAAAATTTTCCCCCTTTTCTGCGGAATGCATGGTTTAAGGAGAAATTTAATGATCATTTGCAACTGTTCAGAGCCAAGCAGATACGATTACTTTTATTTTATCAGATTGCGGACCTGATGACCAGATGCAATCTTTTCTGATACATTTTTTTCATCCTTATAGTATACATTCACTGCTTCATTATTCGCTGCGGATCAAAAAATTAATTGCAGCGGTTCACTTATCTCATCAGGAAACCTGCGGCAGAACTGCCTGACCTGACATATACGGATACTTTGAGGCCGCATCTGCAGCTTCAAGTAATACAGGACGAAAGAATTTCGTCTGAAATGTAAAGTTATTATACAATATTAGACTACATTTTTCAACTGTTTATTTATAAAAAATTCATAAAAAGGATCTCGTCCAAGAGATTCTCCTCTTATATAAAAAACAGAACCAGCTGCCGGATCTGCCTGATCCGAACAGCCGATTCTGTTTATTACACATACAATATAATTCTCATCAACCTCTGCTCTTCCTGCATGCCATCTGCTTCCATGCACTGGGATGGAACAGCAGAAGCATCGGGAACAGCTCCAGTCGCCCGGCCAGCATGTCAAACATCAGTACATATTTTGACAAACTGGAAAATGCTGTAAAGTTTTCCGTCGGGCCGGCCATTTCCATACCCGGTCCGATATTGTTAAGACAGGCAAGGACACCGGTAAAGTTGCTGATCATATCCATTCCATCAAAGGATACGATCAGGATGGAAAGAGCAAACAGCATCATGAAGGTTATAAAAAATACATTGACTGCTCTTACCACTTCGTGTTCCACCGGTTTTCCTTCCATACGGATCTTACGGATACTCTTGGGATACATGTATGAATTCATTTCCTTTTTCATGGTTTTCAAAAGAATCACAAAACGCGATACCTTGATACCGCCGCCGGTACTGCCGGCACAGGCACCCACAAACATAATCATCACCAGCAGCGTTTTTGACGTGACAGGCCATATATCATAGTCCAACGTGGAAAAGCCTGTGGAAGTCATCAGGGAAGATACCTGAAAAAATACGTCTCTTACCGTATGCCCCGTTCCCAGCGACGCATGCAGTACATCCACAGTAATGATTCCCGTTACAGCAAACATAATAAGAAAATAATACCGCACTTCCTCCATGGAAAATGCTTTCTTCCACTTGCGGTACAGCAGAAAATAATACGCATTGAAATTAATACCGAACAACGCCATGAATACGGCCACCAGCCACTGAATATAAGGCGAATATCCGGCAATACTGTCATTTCGGACACCGAATCCACCGGTTCCCGCAGTACCGAAGGAAATGGTGACGGCATCAAACAACGGTGCTCCTCCCAGCACCATCAGTACTATCTGTGTGATGGTCATTCCTATGTAAATATAATAAAGGATTCTTGCCGTTACTCTTACTTTGGGCACCAGCTTGCCTACGGAGGGCCCCGGGCTCTCAGCTTTCATCAGGTTCATATTGGAACCGCCGCTCATGGGCACGACAGCCAGCAGAAAGACCAGTACGCCCATGCCGCCGATCCAGTGGGTAAAGCTGCGCCAGAATAGAATGCTTCGCGGCAGGATCTCCACATCCGCAAGGATGGTGGCTCCGGTGGTAGTGAAACCGGATATGGTTTCAAACAGGGCATCCGTGAAAGATGGTATGGACCCGCTTATGATAAAAGGCAGACATCCGAAAAGACTCATGACAATCCAGCTCAGAGCTGTCGCAATACATCCTTCCTTCAGATAAAACACGGTATTATCCGGCTTTTTATGAGTCATCAGAAAACCACACACAGCACAGAGCGCTACTGTAATCAGAAAGGCCTGAATCGCCTCTTCCTGATAAATAACCGCCACCACGCAGGGCAGAAGCAGCAGAACCGCTTCAATTTTCAGAACCCAGCCCAGAATATATCTAATCATTGACCTGTTCATTCTGTCGTCCTCCGCTATCCGATAATATCCTGAATATCATAAAATCCGGTGTGTGTTGTTACAATAATAACCGTATCGCCCGCCAGTATGCAGTCATCGCCGCCGGGTATGATGATCTGTCCGTTGCGGTTGATGCAGGCAATCAGCAGATTATCTTTCAAAGTCACTTCCTTCAGCGGCTTTCCGGTCAGTTCCGATTCTTTTCTCACCCGGAATTCAATAGCCTCCACACGGTGATCAAACATGTGGTACAAAGTCTCCACATTACTGTCTTTCGATGCAGTCAGAGCGCGCACATAAGCGATGATCGCCTCCGCTGTAATATATTTCGGGTAAACCACGCTGCCCAGATCGAGACGGGCAAGCACATCGTGAAACGTAATTCTGTTGATTTTCGTAATCACCTTGGCATGAGAAACTTCCTTCGCATGAAGAGTCAGCAGAATATTTTCTTCATCAATACCGGTTAACGGCACAAATGCTTCCACATTCTCCAGACCTTCCTCCTTCAGCAGTTCCTCTTTTGTACCATCTCCGTTGATAATGATGGCTTTGGGAAGCAGAACGCTCAGTTCCTCGCAGCGTTCATGCCGGGATTCAATGATCTTCACGCCAATGCCCACCTCAAGCAGCTGTTTGGCCAGATAATAGGAAGATTTGCCGCCGCCGATCAGCAGCGTATCCTTTACGCGGTGTGTCTGGATACCGATCTTCTCAAGAAATTCCGCTGAATCCTTTGCAGATGCAATAAAGGATACCACATCCCCTGATCTCAGGATAAAATTGCCGCCGGGAATCTGAACCTCACTTCCCCGCTCTACAGCACAGATCAGAATATCCTTTGTAATACTTCTGCCAAGCGCCGCCAGACTCTGTCCGTCCAGCACATTTCCATCCGGAATCTTGATACGAACCATCTCCGCCAGCCCTCTGGCAAATGTATTCACACTCAAAGCCGCCGGAAGATACAGCACGCGGGCGATCTCATTGGCTGCCTCCAGTTCCGGATTGATAATCATGGCAAGCTCCAGACGTTCCTGCAAATAATTGATCTCATCGCTGTAATCGGGATTGCGCACGCGGGCAATCGCCTCGCACTGGCCCACACGTTTCGCCACAGTACAGGTAAGCAGGTTCAGCTCATCGGAATCCGTTACGGAAATGATCAGATCCGCCTTCTCAATCCCGGCTTCCATCTGTACACTGTAGCTGGCACCGTTGCCGACCACACCCATAACATCGTACAGATCCGTCAGTGCCTGCACCCTCGATGCACTTTTATCTACCACCGCAATATCGTGGCCTTCCTTACACAACTGTTCCGTCAGTGTAGAACCTACTTTACCGCAGCCTACTATAATAATATTCAGCCCTTTCGGAGTCTGTTTTGCCGGTTTTTTCCATTTTTCAAACATAAGCTTTCCCCTTAACTGTTTCTTTCCTGTTTACCGCAGGTGAACTGCCCGACAATTACATTGCCGGAAATGCCGCGGTTATCCTGATTATCCTGATTTTCATCACCATTCTTCTGATCATGCAGCATCTTTTAATTATACAGCAGTTTTCTGCAGAGTTCCACGCCTTCCTCGCCTTTACTGTTAATAATTGTTACCTGCCCGCGCTTCCCGGAGGTGTTGAGAAGGCCGCTCTCTTCCAGCCGCCGTCTGACCTGCCGTCCCACCCCGAGGGCGCTGTCATATAAGATAACATCACGTCCCGCCACTTCCTGAATCGCTTTCCTGACAAATGGAAAATGCGTACAGCCCAGCACAACGGAATCGATTTTTTTATCACGGTACGGCTCAAACCGGCTGCGCAGATAGTGAAGCAGCGCCGGCGAATAGATTTCCTGTCGTTCCACAAAACGGACGATTTCAGGGCAGGGCAGGGAAATAATCTCCGCCTGATCTTTAAACTGATCTTTCAGCTTTTCAAACTTCTCTTCCTTTAAAGTAAACGGCGTTGCCATAACGATAATCCGGGAATCCGGTTTATGCAGAACGGCAGGCTTCAGTGCCGGTTCCAGACCAATCATGGGAATATCGGGATACTTTTCCCGCAGCTGCACAATTGCTGCCGCCGTAGCCGTATTACAAGCCACCACAATGGCTTTGCAGCCCCGCTCCAGCAGCACCGCCACATTATCCATGGTCAGTTTCCTGATCTCCTCTCTCGTCTTCTCTCCATAGGGAGCATTGGCTGAATCGCCAAAGTACATAAAATTTTCATAGGGCATGAACTCCACCAGTGCTTTCAGAATGCTGATTCCTCCCACGCCGGAGTCCAGAACGCCTACAGGGTTCTCTGTCATCATGTATGTCACCTTTTATATATGCCGGTTATATCCTGTTTTCCGCAGCAATCCCGCAGCGCACGGTTTCAGGCAGAACAACAGCCATGGTCCCGCCTGTTTTCCCTCTTCGTTCATGGCCCCGCCTGCATCGGAAAACTGCTTATATGATAAAACAAATAGCTGTATTTTTCAAGTAAACCTTGCCTTTTCAGGGAGAGATATTGCTGTTCGGACTTCGGGGCCGGAGGAGAATAGTGTTTGAGGCAGAATGACTGTGCTATCCTGCCGCCGCAGGTTATTTCACTCCGGCAAATTGAAGTTCTGAACAGTAACGTGGAGAGAGCGCATTGTTCAGGAAGGAAATTCCACGCTTGTGAGCGCGGTTTGTTTTTGATATACTGTAACAAGACTTTTCAGCAAAACAGGAAAATAGTGCATATTCTGAGCCACTGAACTTTTGCAATAATTTCCTGTTTTGCTGTAACCTCAGAATATTCCCGATATTGAAAAGCGGATGGCAAAATATCCGCTTAAATGCCGGAATTCCAATGGCGTAACAGGAGATGATATGGACGATATGACATATAATAACAATGTAAGCGATATAAACCATACGACAGCTGAAAACAAGTCAGCTGATGGAAATCATATGACGGATAATAACAATGCTGCCGGTATAAATCATATGACCGGCAAAGATGCCATGTACAAGGGCCGGTTTGCTCTTGATAAGCAGGGGAAATATACATTTCAGGAGCTGACGGATATTATTGCTGCGCTTCGGGCACCTGACGGCTGTCCCTGGGACAGAGAGCAGACCTTTGAAACCATGAAAAAGTATCTGGTGAGTGAAGCGCAGGAAGTGCTTGAGGCTGTTGACCGGCAGGACACGGATAATCTCTGTGAGGAACTTGGCGATGTGCTCCTCGAGATTCTTCTGTTCAGTCAGATTGCAAAGGAGCAGGAGCAGTTTGACATTTCCGATGTGATTGACACTATCAGCAGGAAGATGATCCGCAGGCATCCTCATGTATTTGCCGGGGTGAAAGTGTCCTCGGAAACGGAGCAGAAAGCCCTGTGGGAGGAGATCAAACAGCAGGAAAAAGCCATGAAAAAATCAGATATTTCCGCAAATCCCGTAAAGAATTCATAAAGACAACGCCGCACAGGCAACAAAACCTTGACAAACATCGCATAACAGTATATAAAGTAAGAGCAGAATATGAGTCTGTGGCCAACTGTCCGCTCTATGATGGACATGTGCGGGCTTTGTACACTATATTACTAAATCATGAGGGAGTGTATATCCATGAAAAAAGCAGAACTGATTGCAGCAATGGCTGCGAAAGCAGGTATTAAAAAAACCGACGCACAGAAAGCATTAGATGCATTTATCGAAGTTGTCAGTGAAGAACTGGCTGCCGGCGAAAAGGTACAGCTTACAGGCTTTGGTACATTCGAAGTAGCTGAAAGAGCAGCAAGAGAAGGCAGAAATCCTCAGAGCGGTGAAACCATGATGATCGCTGCTTCCAAATCTCCCAAGTTCAAAGCCGGCAAGGTATTAAAGGACAAAGTAAACGCATAATCCTGTCGGGTTCCCATTCCATGGGACGCAGATTTTGCAGAACAGGTAAGGGATTTTATGAGATTAGACAAATATCTTAAAGTGTCACGGCTGATCAAACGACGCACCGTGGCCAACGAGGCCTGTGATGCGGGCCGCGTCATCGTTAACGGCAAACCGGTGAAAGCCTCCTACAACGTAAAGGAAGGTGATGAACTGGAGATTCTTTTCGGAACACGCTCCGTGAAGGTACGTATTCTTAATGTTCAGGAGACTGTGAAGAAAGAAGAAGCTGCCGAATTATATGAATATATGTAACTGTTCAAACATACCGTGTTTTCGAGGTTGGCTCTGAACAATTACGAATATATCTAAAAGCATAACTCCTGCCATTTATTCATACAATAGTCTGAGTAAAATGGCAGGAGTTTTTCTATGACGACAGATTCTTCCAAAGCAGGTGCTGCCGGCGCTGTACGCCGCGGTCACCGTTTTTCCATGAATGACCGGGCATGGATGCATATCAGCGGAGTTCTCGAGGTGATTTCTTTTGATCCGGAAGAAATCATTCTGGATACCGAAGAAGGCCGCATGCAGATCAATGGAACGGGTCTGCAGGTAAAGCAGCTGGTGATCGAAAACGGAGAGCTGGAAATCGAAGGGCACCCTGACAGCATATCCTACACAGATGTAAAAAAACCAGTCACTACCGCTTCCCTCTTTTCCAGGATCTTCCGCTGATGGCCGATTTCATTCTTTCTCAATCAGCTTCTTTTCTGGCATTTTTCTGCTGCGGTATCTGTGCCGCTGCATTTTTTGACCAGTTCCGCATCCTCAGACGGCTGCTGCCCCACAGCCGTCTGATGGTTGCGCTGGAGGATATCCTGTTCTGGACCATAACCGGCATCTGCGTACTTTTTCTTCTGATGGTTTTTCAGTCCGGCAGACTGCGCATTTTCCTGCCCATTGCATTTATTCTGGGCGGCGCCCTGTGGACGTTTTCTTTCAGCCGCCTGCTGCTGGGGCCGTTGTGCAGGTTTCTGCTTTCTGCCGGGAAAAACATCAGGAAATTCTTTCAGAGATTTCCATATAAAGAACGGAAAAATGATGTATAGAAGGAAGGGCACTGTATTTAGAAAATTTTCACTTGAAAAATCACATCATATCGACTACACTGAATACAGACCCAAATTTGAAAGGAAGGAAGCCTGATGGATACAAACAAAAGAAAACCTCGCAGAAAGTATGCCCGCAGAATTTCTGCCAAAGAGCAGAAAAAGAGACTCAGGCTTACTTTCACCGGGATCGGACTGATTCTGATACTGGCTGCCGGCATTCTTGGATTTCAGACCAGCCGTCTCAATCAGCAGAAAGCTGCCTATACAGCCCAGGTGGAACAGCTGCAGTCGGATATCGAAGACGAACAGGAACGACAGCAGGAACTGCTGAAAAAGAAGATTGAAGTCTCGTCCGATGCCTATATCGAATCAGAAGCCCGGAAAAGACTTGGCCTTGTACGTGAGGATGAGGTTCTGATCAAACGCAAATAGCTGCTGTGCCTTGAACCATACTGTGTTTTCAAGGCTGTCTCTGAACGGTTACTATTATTTCACATGGAGGTACACACATGAGCAACAAGCCTGATGTTTTTGAAGGAGAGGATCCTGATAACATTTATATTCTGAACGATGACGACGGCAACAGCTGCCGTTTTCTGTTCCTTGACCTGATTGATTATAAAAATCGGGAATACGTTGTGCTTCTTTCCGAAGAAGAAGCTGCCAGAGAAGAAAGTGATGTAGATATTCTGGAAGTAGTTCCTGATGAGAATAATGCCGAACTGGAGAACTATCTCCCTGTAGAAGATGATGATGTCATTGAAGCAGTTTTCAATATTTTCGCCAAAAACAACAAAGACAGCCTTGATTTCTGCTGAGTTTCACTGAAACAGAGCTGCTCTGTTTTTTCATCATATGTTTCTGTTTGAAACGTTATAACGGTTCAAAGCAGGCAGGAAAGATCTGATACTGATCATTCTCGTGACCGGCTCTGAACCGTTTTTATTTTCATGAGCTGTATTGTTTTATAAATTCATACATTTCCTGCTCCGTTGGCGGGCAGCCCGGCAGATAATGGTCAAAATGACAGGTACAGTTTCCCACGCCAAGTTTCCCCTTCTTCCCGCGGTATCCCTGTCCAATACAGATTTTTTCCTGCAGGTTATCCAGCAGTCCTTCTTCCTGAAGTCTGTTCAGAGCAGGCATCAGCGCTCCGTAACAGGCGCTGCAGGATTCCACATCCTCCGCTATCTCCGAAAGACGAAGCGCTTTTCCCGCAGACGACAGATCCATATCACGGATCGGATCATTCAGCTCGGTAACCACTGCGTGGGAAATATCCGGGCTGCCGCATCCGCATGCCGCCGCATATCCGATATAAAGCACCTCTTCTACCGGAATATGAAGCAGATAACAACACCATGCATCACAGAGCACAGGATCAAAAGCCGCCATCAGCCGGTCCTGCTGCACGGGATTTCCCCCGTCTTCAAAGCTCAGATCCCCGCAGATACTGTCCACCAGAATAAAATCCTGCCTGATTCCGGCAGACAGATGCCCGATGGGGGCATGAAGGCCCATACGATGAAAAGCACGTTTCTGCGAATCCGGCAAAAGGCCTTTCATGTTTTTTAAAGCACATGTCATCCGCGTCTGGCAATGTCCCTTTAAAACCGGCACATTGATCAGAAAATCCACCTGAAGAGCCGGTTCACACACGATCAGCTCCATACCGGCGCAGTCAATTTTCCGGGCGGCTGCCTTCTTCATATCCAGAAGTTCCACGCCGTATTTCTCCGCCAGCGCATAATAACCGCACAGATCAAATGCATCTTCCGTGCGGTCACCGACCCATGAACTTTCCATAATCACCAGATTTTCATAGCCATGCTTTTTCAGATAACGAATCAGCCCCTCCACCACCTGAGGATGTGTCGTAGCGCCCTCCTCAGCCGGAACCGGAGCCACCAGATTCGGCTTGATACCAATCCGGATCTTCTCCGTGCCGCATTTTGTCCGGATCCGCTCATCCAAACCGGCCCGCGCAAGCAGCTCCTCCGTCATGGCCATATAATCCGTACCATAAATCACAAATAAAACATTATTATCAAAATTCATCAGATCATTCCCTCAAGCTTTATTTTTCTGTTCAGACTTCGGGGGCAGATGAGAAAGGATTATGAGGCGGAAGGAGGGCAGATTCTGCACGGGGACACGCTCTCGCTCGGGATCAAACGCAGCGGTACTAAATTCGCAGTCCTCTTTCAGAGGGCTGCTCATTAAGTGCCGGCGTTTTCAACGGTCCCCTTTGCAGGATCCGTCCTCCTTCCGCCGCCATAGGTTTTTCACATCTGCCGGGAATGAAGTCCTGAACAGAGATGGGGGGGGAAGACACATTATTGACTGCCTTTCCTCGCCTCATTGTACCACATTTTCTTTTTTTCGTATAATGACTTTTCCTCTCTTTTGTGTTACGATTTTATAGCAATGTTTTTATTCGTCTTTATCCCATATACAGTTTACCTTTTATCGCCGGTTCTGAGACAACCTGCGGCAGCTCTATGGATGACAGGTCCTCATCCGGCAAAAGCCAAACTGTAATATCATTTTCTCAGAAAGGGGGATGGCACCCGGTGTTTTCCGGTTTTTCCGTGCCTGTTTTTTATGAACTGCAATAATAAAACTGATAATATGACTGATAACAAATTGGAATCCAATCCCAGAAAGATCCTGAGTTTTGATCTTGATATGACACTTGTGGATGATCAGACCAACAAAATTCCCCAGAGCGCACTGGATGCAATCGACAGGGTAAGAAACGATTATCACATTGTCATTGCCACAGGGCGTGACCTGAATCTGGCTGCCAATCAGTTTGTTCTGGAGCAGGTTCGTCCCGAGGCCTGGGTTCACAATAACGGTACTCAGGTCCACATTAACGGCAGACAGATTTATTACCGTACATTTGATAAGACTCTGCTGAAAAAGCTGCTGACTTTCTGTCAGGAGCACGGTATCTGCATCTGCTGCATTCTGAATAATGTACAGTACACCACCAACAGGGAAAAGCTGAAACCTATTCTTCATATTCTGGCCGGTGATCATACACCCGAATGGGGCGATATCAATGATCTTCCTGAACTTCCCGTGCAGACACTGGGACTGGTGGGTGACGAGGAACAGGCCGAATTCATGCGCCGGGCATTCCCCGAGCTTAAATTTCCTACCGTTATACCGGGAATCTGGTGCGATGTGATGGAGCCTGATGTATCCAAGGTTCTGGGCATGCAGAAGCTGCTGGACTACTACGGCTGCACCATGGACGATGTGATTGCCTTCGGAGACAGCATGAATGATTACGAAATCCTCTCCGCTGCCGGTTACTCCGTTGCCATGGGCAATGCTGCCGACAAACTGAAGGAAATCGCCGATCTGGTCACCGACGATGTAGACAAAGACGGCATCGCAAAAGCACTGGAGCTGATCTGCAGGAAGTAAGTACTGTTCAGGGCTTCTGCCTGAACAGTAACCTCTTCCCGCATAAATATGCAGGTGTTTTGCATATTTTCTATGGACAAATCATCTGAACCGTGTTATACTGACTGCAGTTAAAGGCGACGAAGTTTTTACAGACTTCGCCGTCTTTTTGCGTTTTTGCAGCTGCCCGGGGCCGGATAACATTTTAAAAAACGTTCTTAAAAGCGGCTCTGTGCAATCAGTTTTCAACAATAAGGAGGAAAGATTATGAAAAAATTACTGGCTGTTTTAATGTCTCTTACTCTGACTGCAGCTCTTTTCACCGGCTGTGGTTCATCAGGTTCATCTGATTCCGATAAATCGGGAGAATCGGCTGTCAGTGAAGATACCGGTGCCGCTGCCGGTACTGACGGCGGCAGTGCTGATACTGCTTCTTCTGCCGACGGTACCCTGCGTGTAGGTATGGAAATCGGTTATCCGCCTCTTGAATATTACGATGATGACGGTGTGACTCCCATTGGTATCGATGTGGAACTGGCCAACGCGCTGGCGGAGGAAATGGGGGTTGAAGTAGAATTGATCGATACCGCATGGGCAGGTATTTTCGCCGGTCTGGACAAAGGTGATTACGACTGTATTATTTCCGCAGTATCCATTACATCCGACCGTCTTCTGGAATTTGAATTTTCCAATCCCTACATCAAAAACTACCAGTGTATCGTAACAAAAACGGATGCTTCCACCAAACCGGCCAGTCTGGATGAACTGAAAGATCTGAATGTAGGTTATCAGGAAGAAACTACTTCCGATGATTACCTGAACAATTACATGGCAGTCAACAGCCTTTCTGTTAATACCAACGCTTATGCCAAGGTGATCAACGTGTTCGATGATCTGGATCTGGGACGTCTCGACGCAGTTGTCTGCGACAGCATCGTTGCTGAAAGCTACGTAGCCGACGGTAAATTCGAAATTACATGGCAGCAGGGAGAAGATGAAGAAACAGAAGAATTCGGTATCTGCATGAAGAAAGGCAATACCGAACTGAAGGATCAGATCAACACAGCTCTGGCTGCTCTGGATGAAAACGGTACTCTGGATGAAATCATCCATAAATACCTTCCCAATATGAAGTAAACAGCAAAGGAGTTCTCCATGACCGATATGACAAAAACCGGAAAGCCTGCCGGTAAATCCGGTAAAACCCGAATCGTGCTCATCATTCTGGCAGTACTGATCGCAGTCGGCATCGGGCTTTCCTTTACCACTCCGAATCTGGAGGATTTTGAAAATGCAGTGCCGGATTCTTTTAAAGAGCTGGAGGCTGTCCGCGCAACGGTTCCCACTTACCATAACTACGGATTCATCTCCGACTATGTGATGACAAAAAAGGTTTCCAGCGTTTCTGCCGAACGAATCAGCATGCTGGGATTTGCCGGACAGATCATTCCCACTGACGGCAGTACCTTCCTGACCTTCACGGTCAACTGTCTGAACTGGTTTCCCAATCTGATCCGCGGTGCCGGAACAACCGTTGCCCTGACGCTGGTTTCCGTATTGGTCGGCATCTTCCTGAGCGTTTTCCTTGCACTGGGGAAAATGTCTCACATACCGGTGGTCCGTCCCTTCTGCCGGGCCTACATTTTCTTCTTCCGCGGAACCCCGCTGCTGATGCAGCTGTTCTTTGTATGGTTCGGACTTCCGTTAATCAATCCCTTATTGACGCTGCAGTCGAAATTTACGGCAGCCTGCATCGCATTCAGCCTGAACTGCGGTGCCTACTGTGCCGAATATGTCCGGGCTGCCATCGAATCCATCGACAAGGGACAGTTTGAAGCCGCCAAAGCGCTGGGATTCGGCTACGGGCGGACCATGTTCAAAATCATCATTCCGCAGACCTACAAACGGGTGATTCCTTCTTTTGCCAATGAATTTATCATGGTTCTAAAAGATGCTTCGTTAACCTCCATCATTGCCATGGAAGACCTTTCCAAGGCAACGCAGAATATCCTGACTTCTACCAACCAGGTAAGTGTCTACATACCGGCCATGGCTCTGTATCTGCTCATGACCTGGGCATGTACGAAGCTGTTCGGCGCACTGGAAGAAAAATTCTCAATCTATCAGTAGAAAGGGGACACAAACATGCCGATTATCAAAGTAGAACATTTATATAAGAATTTTGGCAATCTGGAAGTTCTGAAAGACTGCAATCTGGAGGTAAATGAAGGGGAAGTTGTATGCATCATCGGCCCCTCCGGCGGCGGCAAATCCACTTTTCTGCGTTCCCTGAACCATCTGGAGACGATCACCTCGGGGAAAATATGGATCGACGACAAGCTGATCGATGACCGCACCCATGAACATAATCATGCGAAAATCTCCAAAAAAGAAACGGAAGCCGTTCTTCTGGAGCTGGGCATGTGTTTCCAGCGTTTCAATCTGTTCCCGCATCTGACGGTACTGCAGAACGTTATGCTGGCACCTGTGGACATCCGCAAAATGCCGAAGGACGAGGCAAAAGCACTGGCCAAAGATCTCATTGCCCGTGTCGGACTTTCCGACAAACTGGACGAATATCCTTCCCGCCTCTCCGGCGGCCAGCAGCAGCGTGTAGCCATCGCCAGAGCGCTGGCCATGAAACCCAGAATCATGCTTTTTGACGAACCCACCTCGGCTCTGGATCCGGAGCTGGTAGGAGAAGTTCTGCAGGTTATGAAAGACCTGGCCAAAAGCGGCATGACCATGCTGGTAGTCACCCACGAAATCGGATTTGCCAGAGAAGTAGCTGACAAGGTGGTATTTATGTACGACGGCACCATGCTGGAAACAGGCACACCTGAGAAAATCTTTAATTCACCCGACAATGAAAGGACCGCCGCATTCCTCAATGCGGTGCTGTAACAGTATATACAACAAACAGCCGGCAGAACGTGGTTTTCAGGACACGTTCTGCCGGCTGTTTTATTTAACTGATTCACTTAACTATTTTACCATTTGGTCATGTAACTATTAAACCGCCTGTTACATCATTTCCAGCGCTGTCCCGATCAGCCGGTTAGTCTGATCAGCCATGAAAAGCGGAATATTTAATACGTCATCATCCAGATTCAGATTGTTCAGAGAAAATCTAATACGAAGTTTAACTCTGTCATCAAACAGTTCCTTAAATTTTCGCATACTTCTGCTCGTTACATTCGCTTCAGATTTGACTTCTATCGGAAAAATATCATTGTCCCTCTGAATCAGAAAATCTACTTCGTATGGCGGATTGCTCTGACTCCAGTATCTGGGAGTAACCTCAAACTGTGTAATCAGCGTCTGCAATACATAATTTTCAGTCAATGCGCCCTTGAATTCGGTAAATAACCTGTTTCCCTCTCCAAAGGCCGTCGGGGAAAGCATGGCCAGACGGCGCAGAAGACCCACATCTACAAGATATATTTTGAAAGCAGATAAATCATCATAAGCAGCAATGGGAAGCCCCGGCGCACTGCTTCGGTATATTTTGTGCACCAGACGGGCATCTGTCAGCCATTGCAGGGCATCTTCATATTCTCTGGCTCTTGCTCCTTCTTTCACCGCTTTGTAGAGAAACTTTTTATTTTCTCTGGCAAGCTGGGAAGGAATAGATTTCCAGATCATGGAAATTTTGGGAAATTCTTTAACATCAGGATGTTTTGCAAAATCACGTTCATATGCACCGATAATATTTGATAATGCTTCCTGCATTGCATTGGTATCCCGCGCTTCTGTCCACATCAGCACCGATTCCGGCATTCCGCCTGTAACATAATACATCTTCAGTTTTTCATATAATGGATTGAAAAAAGCATCCGGCAGCGGTTCCAATGTATCAACAGATTCCAGATATGCCGCCAGATTTTCATCACCATTAGCAAGCAGAAATTCCGTAAAAGTCATCGGATCGATCTGCATGAAATTCACCTTACCCACCGGAAAAGAAGACGGCTTCGCCAGAGCAATTCCAAGCAGCGAACCGGCACAGGCAATATGGTATTCCGGTGCATTTTCACAAAAATACTTCATGGAATTAATCACCTTTGGACAATCCTGAACTTCATCAAAAATAATCAAAGTTTTTTCCGGAAAAATCTTCTGCCCACTGACCATCATCAAATTCTGAAGAATACGTTTCACATCCTTTGTAGTTTCAAAAAACTGCTTATACTCTTCATGCTCATCAAAGTTAAAATAAGCCGTATTATCATAACAGCGTCTGCCAAATTCTTTCAACACCCATGTTTTTCCCACCTGACGAACACCTTTCAGAATCAATGGCTTTCTATAGGGAGAATCTTTCCACTCCTGCAGCCGTTTTAATATCAGTCTCTCCATATTCCACCGCCCCTTCAAACAGCAGCTGCTGCACTGCACTATTGGTGACCAAACAATTTATCCATCTCCGGATAATTAATAGTATATCCACCTTTATCGAAAAAAGCAACCGGCAATCACATAATTATGTATAATAATGTGATTTTTATCACATAAATATATATAATTGTGTGATTCAATAGAGAGCAAACCGATCATCCGCCTGTAAAGTGCAGGAGAACACAAAGAAAAACCGCCATCATGGAAAACCTCCCGTCACTGTTCAGATTTTCACTTTGCCGGGGGCGATATAACCTGCGGCGGCAGAATGACGGTGGTATCCTGCCACACACACTACTCATCCCCGGCCGAAATCTGAACAGCAATTACCTCTCTTCTTCCCACTCCAGTATGGTTCCTGTGGCGGCATCGATTTCAAAATCATACTCTATGCCATCATATACGATGGAGCCTTCATAAACAGGTTTTCCATTCTCATAATCCAGATGAATGCGAATGTTTTCCTCCGCTGCCTGAGGCACCTTTTTCAGCGCGATTTCCTTTGCTTTTTCTTCTGAGATCCATGAAGCAGATGTACTGCTCTCCGTGCCGGTTTTCGCCCCGGTTTTTTCACCGGCAGATGAAACAGTTGTCTCCGTTTCTGTTATCCCGGCTGTTTCCCGTCCGTCTGCTCCCGCTCCCGGTGCTGTTGTTTCCATCCTTGATGTTCTGGTGGGAGAACCCGCCGAAGTCCCATCACTCCTTCTGCATCCCGCAGCCATAATAAGAATCACCAGTACACTCATAAAACACACAATCTTACGCTTCATATAATCGCTCCTTTCTTTTCGCAGCTGCCTGAACAGCAATGAATTCATCCGCAGCTGCCGAATTGCTGCAGCGGTAAATTCTGCAGCGTTTTCTGCTCTTATATATCATGCGAAGATGAACGGAAAATTAAACTGGAAATTTTTCTGCAAACACGCAGTATTTTCGATACCGGCTTTGAATAGCCGCTTTTCTTTTTTATCCACCTGTGATACAATCAATACAAAAAGTGAGGTAATATATATGAATCGGAAGTCACCTCTTTCAATCGGCATTGAAAATTATAAAGAAATCATCGGTGGTGGATACTACTATGTTGATAAAACCTTATTGATAAAAGAACTGCTTGATAAATGCGAAAAAGTCAATCTTTTTACCAGACCGCGGCGTTTCGGCAAGACGCTGGCTTTAAGTATGATCCAGACTTTTTTTGAAAAAGAAATGGATGACTCGGCGATTCCCGTCGATAACAGCTGTTATTTCAGGAATCAGAAGATCAGTCAGACCGGTGAACAGTATACCTGCTTTATGGGAAAATTTCCCGTTATTTCCTTATCACTGAAATCAGCAAAGCAAAAGGATTTTGACACGGCTTATCACTGCCTTGTTCAGCAGATTGCCCGGGAGTATGAACGGCATCGTTATATTCTGGAATCTGATTCCATTCTGGACGCAAACAAGGCAATTTACCGTTCCATCATGGAACAGAAAGCCTCATACAGCTATTATGCTACATCCCTTGCGTTCCTGTCGGATTGCCTGAAAAAATACCATAAAGAGAATGTTATCATTCTGATTGATGAATACGACGTACCTCTGGAAAACAGTTATTTTTGTCATTTTTATGATGATATGATCAGCTTTATCCGCTCTCTTTTTGAATCAGCTTTCAAGACCAATGATTGCCTCCGATTTGCCGTTATAACCGGATGCCTGCGCATCAGTAAGGAAAGTGTTTTTACCGGTTTAAACAACCTGAACATTGTTTCTGTTTTAAGCGTGGATTATGCGGAGTATTTCGGCTTTACAGAGCAGGAAGTATCCGATATGCTGCACTGGTACCATCTTGATGAGAAGATGGAAGAGGTTAAATTATGGTACGATGGATATCGTTTTGGAAAAACCAGTGTCTACAATCCCTGGAGTGTTATCAACTATGTTAAAACTGCTGTTTCTGATTTTTCAGCATTTCCCAAAGCATACTGGTCCAATACTTCCTCCAACAGTATTGTGCGGGAACTGATTGACAAAGCTGATTACACCGCCAGAAAAGAAATTGAAAACCTCATCGCCGGAGAAAGTATTGAAAAGCCGGTTCATGAAAACATTACCTATGAAGATATCTACAAAACACAGGATAATCTCTGGAATTTTCTGTTTTTTACCGGATACCTGCGGCTGGACCATACACGGCTTCAGGACAGTACCGTTTATCTGACTCTGATGATTCCCAACGAAGAAGTAAGATATATTTATCAGAATACCATTCGTGAGTGGTTTGAACAGCAGATCAGGATTCTGGACCTGCGCCCTCTGTACGAAGCAGTTCTGAGCAGAAACTGCTTCGCTCTTGAAACCTTCCTGAAAAACCAGCTCCGCAGAAGCATCAGCTGTTTTGACAATTCCGAAAGCTTTTATCACGGTTTTATGCTGGGTCTTATGAAACCGCTGCAGGACTACGAAATTCATTCCAATTTTGAAACCGGAGAAGGGCGCTCCGACCTGCTGCTGATTCCTCTGGATGAAATGCAGCCTGCTGTAATCATGGAATTTAAACAGGTAAAACGTTTCTCTGAGATGGACAGCGCATGCGGCCGGGCTCTGCAGCAGATTGAAGACAAGCATTACGCTGCAGAATTAATTGAAGATGGCTATAAAACAATTATCAAATACGGCATCTGCTTCTGTAAAAAAAGCTGCCGGGTAAAAATATCCGATGAATCAGCACCGGTATAATGCAATAACTTCGTAGGGCTTCAAAACCGGACTTCCATTTTCCCGGTCTGTTTCATCGTAATTGCCGAGAATTTTCCGGTACGGCTCCCATGCCGTTTCCTGCATCTTTGGATAATCCCCTGACAGTTCCGGAGATATCCCTTCCACGCTCTGCTCGATCCGTATGGTTTCCGAAGACAGGTTGCAGAATACTGCCATATGCTCATTTTCCAGCCGTCTTTCGTAGGCAATTATGTTCTCTTCATTTACCGGAAGAAAATGGATCGTTCCTTCGCTGATGATCCGCATGGATTTTCTCAGTGAGATCAGCCGGCGGTAAAAAGCCATAATGGAGGTTTCGTCCTGCAGCTGGGTCTGTACATTGATTGTCTGCCAGTTATCCGGCAGAGAAATCCATGGCTGCACATCTGAAAAGCCTGCATATGGCTCCGACGACCACTGCATGGGACTTCTGCTGTTATCTCTGGAACGTGCAGCCAGAATTTCCAGCGCTTCTGCTTCTGTTTTCCCCTGCTCAAGCAGAATCTTATAATAATTCAAACTTTCCACATCCTGGTATTTTTCTATGGTGGTGTAATGGGCATTGGTCATGCCCAGTTCTTCTCCCTGATAGATGTAGGGCGTTCCCCGCATCAGATGGATGCATGCAGCAAGCATTTTGGCCGATTCCTTCCAGTACCGCTTTTCATCGCCAAGTCTGGTTACGATACGGGGCTGGTCATGGTTGCACCAGAAGACGGCATTCCATCCGTTTTCCTGCTGCATGCCCTCCTGCCATACCTGAAATAATTTCTTCAGCTTCTTTCTGTCCGGCTCCATTAAAGCCCATTTATTGCCGTCTTTGTAATCAATTTTCAGATGGTGGAAATTAAAGCACATGGACAGTTCTTTTTCTTCAGGGTTTGAATACCGGATACAGTTTTCCAGTGTGGTTGAGGACATTTCTCCCACTGTAACCATGTCTTCGATCTGCGTATCACGCACCAGTTCCTTCAGGAATCCGTGTACATGATGACCATCCGTATAAAACCGCCTTCCATCTCCTTCCGGATCATCTTCGAAAATCTCCGGTTTGGAAATCAGATTGACCACATCGAAACGGAAGCCCCGCACACCTTTCTGCTTCCAGAAACGGATTACATTTTTCAGTTCTTCTCGGACTTCGGGATTTTCCCAGTTCAGGTCCGCCTGTGTAACATCAAAAAGATGCAGATACCATTTCCCAAGGGCAGGGACATACTCCCAGGCCGGCCCTCCGAATTTGGATTCCCAGTTTGTGGGAGGCCGATCCGGGCTTCCCTCTCTCCAGATGTAGTAATTCTGGTACTTCTCCTCTCCCGCCAGCGCTTTCTGAAACCATTCATGTTCGGTGGATGTATGGTTGAACACCATATCCAGCATGATTCCGATCTGTCTGTTTTCAGCTTCCCGGATCAGCTGCTCAAAATCCTCCATGGTGCCGAAACGCGGATCAACCGCTGTATAATCCGACACATCGTAGCCATTGTCCCGCTGGGGGGAAGGAAAAAACGGCGTAATCCACAGATAATCCACACCCAGCATCTTCAGATAATCCAGCTTTTCAATGATACCGGGAAGATCACCGATGCCGTCCCCATTGGAATCCCGAAAAGACTTCGGATAGATCTGATACACCACTTTATCTTTAAAATCTGCCATTTTCTGCTCCTCTATAAATTTGCCTGTTTTTTAAATCTGCTTGTTTTTACTCATAAGAAATAATCGTTGTTGTTTTCACACTGGCATCCATGCCGGTCAATATTGTGACATCCTGCGCATCTGCCTGATCCGTAATGATGCACACTGTTACATCGGGATGTCCTGCTTTTCTGATCTTATCCCGGTCAAACCGGATCAATGCATCTCCCGCATGTACTCTCTGACCTGCTTTTACCAGATATTCAAAGCCATCGCCCTGCATATCCACCGTATCAATACCGATATGCAGCAGAATCTCCATACCGCAGTCCAGCGTCAGCCCGCAGGCGTGGCGTGAATTTTCCATCAGAACAGAAACTGTACCGTCTGCAGGGGCACACAGCAGGTCATCCTCCGGGATGATCGCAGCACCTTCTCCCATAATTCCTTCTGAAAATACACCGTCATTGACTTCTTTTAAGGGGATAACCTTTCCTGTCAGATATGCTTTCAGTTCTTTCCGCGCATCTGTCTTTTCTGCATCTGCTTCTTTTGTGTATTCTTTTGCCGCATTTTCTGCTGAAGTATCCGCTTCCGCCGCCGTTTCTGCTATCGTTTCTTCCAAAATATTGGTCTCCGCCGTTTTTTCTTCGCCGGATTTACCTGCGGATATTTTCAGTCTGCTTTTGCCTGCTGCAACCGTCAGAACGAAGGGAATGATTACAGTGATAACCATGCATACTGCAAAACTCAGCATGGATCGGGGCTGCATGGACAGGATGCCGGGAATACCGCCTACACCGATTGCATTGGCAGTGCATCCTGTTATGACTGAAACAACCGCTGCACAAGCAGAACCGATCATACCGCATACGAACGGAAATACATGTTTCAGGTTGACGCCGAACATGGCCGGTTCCGTAACGCCGAGATAACATGAGATACATGAAGGGATATTCACTTCCTGCGCATCCGCATCATTTTTCTGAAGAAATACCATACCAAGCACCGCGGATCCCTGTGCAATATTGGATAATGCGATCATGGGCCACAGCATGGTTCCGCCGAAGTCAGCAATCAGCTGCATATCGATGGCATTGGACATGTGATGCAGACCTGTAATGACCAGCGGCGCATAAACAAAACCGAATATTGCTGCGAAAAGCACTTTCACAGGGCCTGTGATACCTGCATACACAACCGCAGAGATGGCAGAACCGATCTTCCATCCGATGGGGCCAAGGACAAAATGTGCTGCGATTACAGCCAGAAGAAGGCTGCAGAAAGGTACTACGATCATGGAAACAACCTGAGGCGTGATCTTCCGGAAAAACTTCTCCAGATATACCAGCGTAAAAGCTGCCAGAATGGCCGGCAGAACCTGCGCCTGATATCCGATCATATTCACCTTGAAAAATCCGAAATCCCAGTACGGAATCTCCGTTGCTCCCGCCACACTGTAGGCATTCAGCAGCTGGCCGGATACCAGCGTCAGACCAAGTACGATACCCAGCATCTGTGTGGTTCCCATCTTCTTTGTCACCGACCAGCAGATGCCTACCGGCAGCATATGGAAAACGGCTTCTCCGATCAGCCACAGGAAACTGTCCAGACCGGACCAGAACCGGCTGATATCGCACAGGGTCTTTGTTCCGTTTTCAAATAAATACAGACTGTCGATGCAGTTCCTGAAGCCGAGGATCAGACCGCCGGTGATGATCGCCGGAATCAGCGGTGCGAAAATCTCCGCCAGCGCGCTGAGAAGTCTCTGGATCCATGTCTGATTCTGTTTCGCCGCTGCCTTCACAGCGTCTTTGGAAACGCCTTCAATACCTGCCGCGGCAACAAAATCATTATAAAAATCAGCAACGGTATTGCCGATGATCACCTGAAACTGCCCTGCCTGCGTAAAGCTTCCTTTCACCGACTTCATGGCCTCGATTGCCTTCACATCCGCCTTCGACGGATCATTCAGCACAAAACGCATCCGCGTCATGCAGTGTGAAACTGCCGCGATATTCTCTCTTCCTCCGACCAGACGAAGAAGCTGCTGTGCATCATCCTGATACTTACCCATTTTCTTTCCTCCAGATCAATTCTTATCTCTTTGATGGAATATTTCGCTGCGCTGCGAATATCCGGTTTGCTGTTACCTTGTTTAAACAAGTTTGTGATTACGTTATATCATACATGTTTAAACAAGTCAAGTATTTTTTAAAACTTGTTTAAACATGTTTTGTTTTTTTGCTTGCATTTCCCAATGAGTAACTATATAATGAAAATGGCACGTAACTGAACAGTTACAATAACGCACAGAATATGATAAGCAAAAGGAATTTTCATCATGCCAGGAACAAAATTTGAATTGATTTATAAAGATCTGAAACAGAAAATCGAAGAACAGCAGTACCCCTACCAGTCACTGCTCCCATCCGAAAATACCATGGTAACCATTTACGACTGCTCCCGCAATACGATCCGCCGGGCAGTCAGCCAACTGATCGAGCAGGGCTATGTTCAGGCGCTGCACGGAAAAGGCGTCCGGGTCATTTACCAGCCTGTGGCGCAGACCTCTTTTACCATCGGCGGTATTGAATCCTTCAAGGAATCTGCAGTACGTAATCATCGTAGTTACCATACACAGGTGATTCAGTTTACATCGATCACTGCCGATGAAAGGATTTCAGAAAAGACGGGTTTCCCCGCAGGAAGTGAGATTTACTACATCCAGCGCGTCCGCTATCTGGATGATAAGGCATTGATTCTTGATATCAACATGTTTCTGAAGGACTGCGTTCCCGGGCTCACGGCCGAAATCGCAGAAGCTTCCATTTACGAATATATTGAGAATGAGCTTCATATGTCCATCGTCACCAGCAAACGCCGCATGACCGTCGAGCGTGCGACGGAAGTTGACGAAAAATATCTGAAACTGAATGATTACAACTGCCTCGCCGTTATTACCAGCCAGACTTACAATGCAGACGGCGTCATGTTCGAATACACGCAGTCGAGACATCGCCCCGATTATTTCTGTTTTCAGGACACTGCCACAAGAAAACGGTGACATGTGCCATATAAAAAAGAATCTCTGCCCGGGAAAGCTTTTTCCTTCCCGAACAGAGATATTTTGTTTTGACCGGATCATCTGATTATCCGGTAATCAGCTCATCTGATCATCAGAATCTCTCCAGATGTACCTTCTCCATGGGCAGCTGATCCGTATGATGTTTCACCGGATGCTTTTTGGGGATTCCCAAAGACAGGATTGCTTCCAGACGATATGTTTTGGGAAACCCCAGACACTCTCTTACGTAATCCTCCGTGCTTCTGCCGTCGGGTGCCTGACGCAGGCGTCCCTGGATCCAGCAGCTGCCGATTCCCAGACTGTCAGCCATCAGATGCATATATGCCATGGCGATGGAACAGTCTTCCGTCCACACGTCCTGCTCCAGTTCATCCGCAATCACCACAATAGCACAGTCTGCCTGCTCCAGCATCTTCGCAGAACCACCGTCTCTGCACTCCGACAGCTTTTTCAGTGCACCTTTCGTCTGAACCACAATAAACTCCCAGGGCTGCCTGCTGCGTCCCGAAGGCGCTGCAAGCCCTGCCTGAAGAATCATCTCCAGCCTGTCTCCGGGAATATGATCCCCCGTATATTCCCTTACACTCCTGCGATTCAGCATCATATCAAGTAACTCCATAAAATCACCCTCCATTTTATCATAAATGTGTAAATCAATGTAACTGTTCTTTCTGCGCAATGGGAAGCTGTGCCAGTACGATGGCAAAAAACATCAGAAAACATCCGGCCAGTTCTCTTGCACTCAGCGCCTCATGCAGAATCAGCCATCCGGCCAGCGCCGATACCACCGATTCCAGACACAGAATCAGCGATGCAACCGTGGGATTCATATCTTTCTGTCCAACGATCTGCAATGTATAGGCAACGCCGCAGGACATGACACCCGCATACAGAATCGGTACCTTTGCCGCCAGAATGCTGCCCACATCCGGTGTCTCAAACAGAAACATCATCACACCGGAAAGCAGGCCGCAGACCAGAAACTGAATGCATGACATCACCACGCCGTCCCCTTTCGGTGAAAAATAATCAATGACCAGAATATGAATGGAAAACAGCACGGCACAGATCAGCACCAGGAGATCGCCAAAGGACAGGGCAAATGAATCTCCTGTCATACAAAGCAGGTACAGTCCCACAACGGACAGCGCCACACTGATCCACACCACAAAAGATACCTTCTTTTTGAAAAAAAGCCCCATAATGGGAACGATGACCACATACAGTGCCGTAATAAAACCGGCTTTTCCCACTGTGGTATAAGCAATACCAAACTGCTGGAAATTACTTGCTGCAAACAGAGCCGTTCCGCAGCAGATTCCTCCGATTACCTCCACCCGCGACACATGCAGCGTGTCTTTCAAAGGCATTTTTTCTCCATTTTCCTTTGATTTCAGATTCTTCAGAAAAATAATGCAGGGAATCAGCACAAGACCGCCGATAATACTGCGGACGCAGTTAAATGTAAATGCTCCCACATAGTCCATTCCCACACTCTGAGCAACAAAAGCAACACCCCAGATTATGGCCGTCAACAGCAGCAAAAGTGAGTTACGTATCTGTGTCTTTCTCATAAGTCCAATCCTCTCTTTTGTAAATATCTAAATCATTATACCGTTTTCCATGCCTTTTTACAAGGACTGCTTCAGATACTCCATGATTCCCCCATGCAGTACCTGCGCCACTTTCTCCTGATAGGAGTCCTGAACCAGCAGTTCTGCCTCCTGCGGATTGCTCAGGAAACCGCACTCTGCGATCACCATGGGAGCCGAGGTATGCAGCAGCAGATAGTAATTATCATTTGCCTTGGCCTGACGGCGGTTATCGATTTCCTCAAGTCCGTCAAAAGAAGCCTGCAGATATTCTGCCGCCTGTTTTCCTTTCTCAGATGCTTTATAGTAAAATACCTGCGGACCGCATACGGAACTTTCATGGTAACTGTTCTGATGAATACTGACCACCAGTTCCGGATCTGCGCTTTCTATAATGGAAACGCGGGCATTCATGTCCGACATCTTTTTATTGACAGCCGAGTCTTCGTACAGCGGTTCATCGGAATCCCGCGTAAGTATGACCTTTACGTTATCCTGCTCCAGATATTTCTGCAGCTTCAGTACGATTGCCAGATTAATATCCTTCTCTTTTGCGTCATTGCAGCCGATCTTCCCGGGATCCGCAGCGCCGTGGCCTGCATCCAGAACCACACAGTGCTGCTCCTTCCCGGTAACCGATGCTTCCGACCAGACAGACTGAGACAGCAGAGGCCGTTCATCGGTACGCAGATTGATCACCGCCACCAGAATCAGCATACAGGCTCCCAGAACCAGCTCGCACAGGCTGCGTCTGTTTATATTTTCCTTTCCGCCAGATTCTTTCCTGTTAATTTTCTTCCACTCAGACAAAATAATCCCCCCGCACGGATTTGCTTTTTAATCATATGCAGGAGGAAAAAATTTCATACAATAATCAGTCTGTCATATCTACGGTATGCTTCAGGCACCGTTTCATCAGTGATGACAGATGCCTCTGAAAAACCGGCAAAGGTCACCGATGAAACCCGGTCGAATTTGGAACCGTCACAGAGAACAAATCTCTGTTCTGTCTGCCTGATAGCCGTTTCCTTTACAGTCCCTTCCTGTATATCGGGGGTAGTAAAGCCATCCTTCACCGTAACTCCGTTTGTTCCGAAAAATCCTTTTGTAAAATGAAATCTTGACAGATATTCACAGGTCTGTGTTCCGGTAAGTGCTTCCGTCCGTTCTTTCAGCATGCCGCCGGGCATGTAAACCCGATACCCCATGCCGCTCAGTTTTCTGGCATGCATAATCGCATTCGTGACAAATACCGTACCTTTGCAGGAAAGATAATCAGCGATAAATCCGGTAGTTGTTCCCGCATCCAGGTAAACCAGATCGTCATCTCCAATCAAAGCGGCTGCATACTGCGCGATCTTCTTCTTTTTTTCCCGGTTCAGATCCGCTCTTGATGACACATAGGAATCCGCTGTGATGCTTTTTGAGACCGCTACAGCACCTCCATGTACTTTCACCAGCAGTTTTTTCTTATCCAGATCATTAAGATCCCTCCGAATCGTTGACTCGGAAGCGTCCAGAAGCGTCATCAGCTCCTGAACCGACACGCTGCCATTATGTTCTACCA
>JAQYDI010000016.1 GCA_028724245.1 Lachnospiraceae bacterium | reverse complement strand
AAAATCAGGTGCAGAAAAGGAACAAATACAAAAACACCTCAGCAGGAATTTTACAATGTCCGATAAGGAGCGCATTCCTGCTGAGGTATTTATTTTTTTTAAACTTGAGGGGCTGAAAACGGCATTATCCGACAGCCCCTTGTCTGTTTGAATCAAAAATGTTATGGTAACTGTTCAGAGTCAAGCAGATTATGTATTATTCCTCCAGCTGGGATGTACAGTGAGGGCAGCGTGTTGCTTCGATGCTGATCTCGCTCTTGCAGTAAGGGCAGACCTTTGTAGTGGGTGCAGCAGGTGCCTCAGGCTTTTTGCCGATGGAGGAGATTCCGTTCAGTGCTTTTACGATCATGAAGATGATAAATGCAGTGATCAGGAAATTGATGACGGAAGAAATAAACTTGCCGATCAGAATACCGGAACCAATGGGAATGGTCCAGCCGAATTCGGTTGCGTTCACACCACCGAAAAGAGCCAGAATCGGATTGATGATATCTTCGGTAAAAGCAGTTACCAGACCGGAGAAAGCGCTGCCGATCAATACACCGACAGCCAGATCCACCACATTGCCGCGCAGGGCAAAGGCTTTGAACTCTTCAATGAATTTTTTCATGAAATATCTTCCTTTCTTTTGTGAATTGCTTTTTATAGATTGAGTATAAGTATAACACTTTGAAAATAAACTGCCAAGTCCCTGCGTTGAAATAATTGAAAATTTTCAGTAATGTAACTGTGTTACTGTTCAGAGCCAACCTCGAAAACACTGTGTGTTTCCTCGGTGTGGCGTATCCGCCAAATAGATTTGCACAAAAAAAGTGCTTCTGAATGCAAGCATTCGTCGCACTTTTTGTGCAAATCTGCCTGGCTCTGAACAGTAAAAAATGCTCGTTCTATTGCAGATTCCGGCAAATGATGGTAGACTGAAAAACTGAAAAGAAGCGGTTCATCAGGCGTCTGTCAGGGTGCACCGCAGAGAGGCCTTATACGAATTGGTGTGAGGCCTGATAATACAGTATTTCAGGAGTTCATATGAGAAAGAATTATACTTACACGATTTATGCCTGCTATATCGGATATGTGGTGCAGGCGATCATCAACAATCTGGCCCCGCTGCTTTTTCTGACATTCAATCGGAGTTTTCATATTTCCATGGAGCAGATCGGGCTGCTGATCAGTATTAATTTCGGCGTTCAGATCCTGGTGGACTGGATAGCAGCCAGATACGTGGATAAGGTAGGATACCGGTTTTCCATTCTGCTGGCGCATGTCTGCAGTGTGATCGGTCTCATCAGTCTGGGTGTTCTTCCTTTTCTGATCGACCCCTACTGCGGTCTTGTGCTTGCCATGGTATGCAATGCCATTGGAGGCGGTCTGATCGAAGTTCTGGTCAGTCCCATTGTGGAGGCGGCCCCTTCTTCCAGTGCCAAAGAAGCGGCCATGAGTCTGCTGCATTCTTTTTACTGCTGGGGTCATGTGGCTGTAGTTCTGCTTTCTACACTGGGATTTCGTGTATTCGGAATGGACCGGTGGTACATGCTTCCTGTTCTGTGGAGTATTGTTCCGGCGCTGAATATTATTCTGTTTTCCCGTGTGCCGATCAACACTCTGGTAGAAGAAGAAGAAAAGCTGCCGGCAAAGCAGCTGCTGTCCATGAAGATGTTCTGGCTGTTTTTTGTGCTGATGATCTGCGCCGGTGCATCGGAGCAGGCCATGTCCCAGTGGGCTTCCCTGTTTGCAGAGGAAGGACTGAAACAGTCAAAAACAGTGGGGGATCTGCTGGGACCCTGCATGTTTGCAGTGCTTATGGGATGTTCCCGCATGTTTTACGGCAAATTCGGTGAAAAGATCAACCTGCGGAAGTTCATGCTGGCAAGCGGCAGTCTCTGCGTCGTCAGCTATCTGCTTGCAATCTTCATGAAAAATCCTCTGCTGGCTCTTCTCGGCTGCGGCCTCTGCGGTCTGTCAGTGGGAATCATGTGGCCCGGCACATTCAGTATCTCTGCAAGACTGTGTCCGCAGGGCGGTACGCTGATGTTTGCCCTGCTGGCCCTTGCCGGAGATGTGGGATGCGCCTCTGGACCGGCAGTCGTCAGCTTCATCTCGGGAGTTTTCCCGCAGTACGGAATTAAAGCAGGACTTGCCGCCGCAATCATTTTCCCGGCGGTGCTGATCTGCCTGCTTGTCCGGAACCGGAAAACCATAAGATAAATGTAACTGTTCAGGGCCAACCTCGAAAACACTTTGCTTCAAACAGGCCATACCGCTGCACCGGATAAAACCGGGAACGGTATGGCCTGTTTTTTGTATAATAGGAAACTGCTTATTACTCTTTACCGTTAAAGCAGTACGTGCAGAGCTTGCAGGGTTCCAGTCCGATGGACTCAATCAGATCATCAAGACGATGATAGTTCAGCGTAGTGAAATTCAGTTCTTTGCGGATGGCCTCCAGCATCTCTTCATAGTTTTTGCTGCAGGGGTCGGCGTAATCATCCAGCATCTCTTCTGCTTTATCCCCTTCCCTTGCCAGAATGACACGGCGGGTGATCAGATCCAGGTCGGATTTGGAACGGGAGAAATTCAGATATTTGCATCCGAACAGAAGCGGAGGACAGGCAGGACGCACATGGACTTCCTTCGCACCGCTCTGGTACAGGAATTCGGTGGTTTCCCGCAGCTGGGTGCCGCGGACGATGGAATCGTCAATGAGCAGCAGCTTTTTGCCTTCGATCAGTTCCTTAACAGGGATCAGCTTCATGCGGGCGATCAGATTTCTCTGGCTCTGGTTCTGAGGCATGAAGGATCTGGGCCATGTGGGTGTATATTTGATAAAAGGACGGGCAAAGGGGATACCGGATTCATTGGCATAGCCGACTGCGTGGGCAATACCGGAATCGGGTACGCCGGCTACCAGATCAGGATGCACATGCTCTTTGTCCTTATCATGTTTTGCCAGCATACTGCCGCAGCGGTAGCGCATGGTTTCCACGTTGACCCCTTCATAGGAGGATGTGGGATAGCCGTAATAAGTCCACAGGAAGGAACAGATCTTCATCTCCTTGCCGGGAGCGGACAGGGTTTCCACACCTTCCGGTGTAATATAGGCGATTTCGGCAGGTCCCAGTTCTTTAAAATCGGTATAGCCCAGATTGATATAGGCAAAGCTTTCAAAAGACACACAGAAAGCATCGTCTTTTTTGCCGATTACAACGGGTGTTCTGCCCCGGCGGTCTCTGGCTGCGTAAATGCCTTCGCCGGTCATCAACAGGATTGTCATGGAGCCGTCAATGGCTTCCTGAACGTATTGAAGTCCTTCCACGATGGAATTGCGCTGGTTGATCAGGGCAGCCACCAGCTCTGTGGCATTGATCTGCCCGCCGCTCATCTCCAGAAAATGGGTATGTCCGTGCTCGTAGGTGCTTTTTACCAGTTCTTCCGTGTTATTGATTTTACCCACGGTGGTGATGGCAAAACTGCCGAGGTGGGACTGCACCAGCAGGGGCTGGGGTTCATTATCGGAAATACATCCGATTCCCAGATTGCCTTCCAGTTCTTCTACATCCCGCTCAAATTTGGTACGAAACGGTGAATTCTCAATGTTGTGAATGGCACGGTTGAAGCCGTTGGGCCCATGGACAGCCATACCGCCTCTGCGGGTTCCAAGGTGTGAATGATAGTCAATACCGTAAAATAAATCCAGCGTACAGCTGGATCTGGAAGCAACGCCAAAAAATCCTCCCATAAGTTTCTCCTCACATATGTAATATTGTAACTGTTCAGAGCCAGGCAGATTTGGACAAAAAGTGTGACGAATGCTTGCATTCAGAAGCACTTTTTCGTACAAATCTATTTGGCGGATACGCCACACCGAGGAAACACACGGTGTTTTCGAGGTTGGCTCTGAACAGTTACGTATTGTAATTTTGCAGAACCGGACGGAAATTATCCGGCTCTGCGTGTTTCATATACAGTTTAATATAATTTTCCGGAATGCGCAACCGGGAAATAGGGAAGAGGTTACTGTTCGGACTTCGTGTCTGAAGAGATAATGGGTGTGAGGCAGAATGACCATGGTATCCTGCCGCGAAGGTTATGTCTGTTCAGGCGGAATGAAGGTCTGAACAGTACGTGGGAGGGAAGACGAATAAAAATGAGAATTGAACAGTGATAAAATTATTGTTTTTCGATAATTATTATTGACATACGATAATTTTGGGGTTAGTATTACAGTAGCAGTTGAAATGAGAATTACCCTGCGCTGCTATAGGCGGGGGAGTCTTAAGGAGGCATTATTATTCAGATGGAGGTGACGGTTATGAGGAAGTTATCGGAGAGAATGGATCGTGGTACAGTCAGGCTGGTCTGCGTTTATGTGGTGGAAGCTGTGATCTGTCTGTTTGCGGTGGTGATGACTCTGGGGGCAGGTGTGGGAAGTGCGGCGGATGAGGGAAGCATGACAGGTACAGGCAGTATGGTCGATACATGGAGCCTTATGGCGTTTCCGTATGCACAGATTGGTGCGGTGCTGCGGTATTTGTCGCTCAGCGGGGGCTTCGGCAATGTGCTGGCGTGGATTTTATATATTATGATTTCACTGATTCCGGCAGGAATCTGGCTGATGCAGGGATGCAGAAAGCTGATGGGCAAAACGGAAGAAAAAGCAGCCGGATGCACAGTTGAAAAAGCAGATGGTCTCGGAAAAGCAGCCGGTTTCGGGAAAAAAGGATGGTTTCTGCCGGTATTTTCTCTGCTTTTGTTTGTTCTGCTGTATCTGGCGGTTAATCCGGCTTTTCTATTCCGGCTTACCGGGACATCTGCAGCGCAGACTGCTTCGTCCATATTGCTTGCTTCCTGTGCTCTCCTGATGGATTCCCTTCTGGTTCTGTATCTGGTGGTCAGATTGCTTCAGTCATGGAAGACGATGGAGCACCGGAGTCTGATGCGGAATCTGCGGTATTTTTTTTACCTGTTCGGATTTGTGATGGTGCTGCTTATATTTGGAAAAGGACCGATGGATTTCATGAGTGCGCTGCAGAATGTACAGGCGGGGAATACGGGCGACGTGGGCGGTGCGACCTGTTTCCTTCTGATACTGAAGACACTGGCTGCTTATCTGCCTGAGGCGGTGCAGCTGATCCTTTCCGTTCTGGCTGTATGTCTTCTGAAAGCAATGGAAGAGGACGTTTACGGAGAAAAAACTGTGCATTCGGCAGCGCTTCTGGCCCGGTTCTGCAGCATTTCGCTGGCAGCGGTCCTCGGATTTCAGGTCTGCTTAAACGGTCTGAATCTGCTGTTTTTGTCAGAAAGCCGGGACAGCTCCTTCGCTGTGGGTATTCCGCTGGGGTATATCGGATTTTCTCTGATTTTGATTCTGTTTGCCGGAAACCTGAGCAGCGGACGGAAACTGAAACAGGATTACGATCTGTTTATTTGACAAATATATGACGTTGAAAAGGAACTGTTCAATGTGAGGTGAACCATGGCAATACAAGTACATCTGGATGCGGTTTTGAAAAAGAAGGGGATGACATCGAAGGAACTGTGCAGGCTGATCCATATTACAGAAGCCAATCTGTCCATCCTGCGCAGCGGCAAAGCAAAAGGCGTCCGGTTCGAAACCATCAACAAAATCTGTTATTATCTGGAATGCGATGTGGGAGACATCCTGAAATTTGACGGACAACTGGAAGGAGAGGACGGTGAAGGGGAATGAAAAAGACGATGAGAAGAAAATCGAGAAGCGCAATGAGAAGGAAAATGGACGGAAGACGGCATATTGCCCGAAAGGCGGCAGCGGCGGTTTTTGCGCTTTGTATACCGGGGACTGCATGTCTGCTGACATCGTGCAGCCTTGCAGCGGAAGACGGTAATTTACCGGACGGCGGTGACCGGCTGGTGGGGATATTTCTGACTACAGAATACGTGGATGCAGTTGACTGGGACAGTGTGGATTTTTCTGCTTTGATGAAAGGAAAAACGATTTCCGGCAGTCAGGAAAAAATATATGGAGTTTTTGACAAGGAACAGGGAGAATATGTTTTTGAAGGGCTGGAAGGGTACAGTCTGGGGATCATGAGGCTGAAGGAGGAAGAAGGAGAGGAATATCTGGCTTCTGCAGCTTCCGGATATTTGACAGATGTAAACCTGAATATGGGGGACACGGAAAATACCTGTTCAGGCGTCCTTTATTATGACCGGACACAGATCGGCTCCGAATATGTGATTTATGAGGATGAATCCTGTAAGGATATGGATAATGGACAGGATATTGCAGTTAACAATGCGATACAGGAAGATGGATCGGAAGTCTGGGAGATATGTGAGAATGGGAAAGAACTGACGCTGTACGGCAATGCGGTGTATGAAACCCGGGAGGAAACCATCTATATGGTGCCGGGAAGCGGTGTACGCATCAGTGATGCAGAGGGTGACTGGTCAGTGACATTATCCGATACGGTAACCGAGGTGGATAATGGAAAGAAAACAGAAACAAAAAACACCTTTCAGGTCACATACCGGGGGGCATACCCGGTTCAGTCTGTAAAATTCACCTGGCACGATAAAGATGGAAATGTACTCAAAGAAGAAAGCTTCTCAGCGGATGAAATCCCCTCATCCATCCAATGGGGAAAAAATACCGCATACATTCTGGCAGCCATGGAAAGAACAGACAAAACCATGGAGTATGAGCTGATCAGTGAGGACGATGAAAGCTTTGAGCTGCATCCGGCAGCCGATTCCCTGATACTGAAAAGCGTTGTAACAGAAGTGGAAAAATAGAGAAAGGGTTACTGTTCAGGCGGAATGAAGGTCTGAACAGTACGTGGGTGGGCGACGAATAATCAAGTTGAATATACGTATGGAACGGCGTTGAATTTGTTCTTTGCAGCAGGCATATTTTTCGCCTGTCCCCCATATGGTTCAGAACTTGATACGTGTGTGATGTTGTGATATTATGAAATTGCAGAAGCCGGAGTTCTGTCGGAAAGGAGTGTACGGGGAAAATGGGAATGTATCTGAACAGCATGATGGTATATGATTCGTATAGAGAAATATATAAAAGTCCTTATTTTGTGGATAAGACTCTGATGCTGGATGAGATTGCTCCAAGGATTGGAACAGGGGAAAAATATATCTGTATTACGAGACCGCGCCGCTTTGGAAAATCTGTTATGGCCAATATGATCGCCTCCTTTTTTTCAAAAGGCTGTGATGCAAAAGAGATATTCAGCAGGTTAAAAGTTAAAGATAAAGTATGTTTTACGCAGGAATTGAATCAGCACAATGTGATTTTTATTTCTTTGAATCGTCTGCCGCGGCGCTGTAAAAGTTATGACCAGTATATCAGTCGCATTGAAGATACTTTGATTGATGATCTGATAAAAACATATCCTGATGCCGGAATCAGTCATTCTGATGCGGTATGGGATGCATTGCTGAAAATCTATGAATCCGACAGCTCCAACCGGTTCATTTTTATTCTGGATGAGTGGGATTTTATTTTCCACCGTGATTTTGTGACCGAAAAGGATAAAGAAGATTATATTGATTTTCTCAGTAATCTTCTGAAAGATCAGCCTTATGTGTCGCTTGCATATATGACGGGGATTCTTCCGATTGCAAAATATTCAAGCGGTTCGGAACTGAATATGTTTGCGGAATATACCATGGCATCGGAAGAAATGTACAGCGATTATTTTGGCTTCACGGAATCAGAAGTTGATGATTTGTATTTCAGATTTCTGGGAAACCAGCCTGATCCCCGGGTATCCAGAGAAGGACTCAGAATCTGGTATGATGGTTACCATACCCGATCCGGTGAGCGCGTATACAATCCACGTTCAGTCGTTTTGTCTCTTACCAACAATAACCTTGGCAATTACTGGACGAGTGCAGGGCCGTATGATGAGATTTATTACTACATTAACCACAATGTAGCTGAAGTAAGAGATGATCTGGCGCAGATGATCGCCGGCATTCCGGTACCGGCAAAAGTGAGTGAGTATGCAGCCACATCCATGAGTCTGACAACAAAAGATGAGATTTTTTCAGCAATGATCGTCTACGGTTTCCTCAGCTATGAGGATGGCTGTGTGAGCATTCCCAATAAGGAACTGATGGATAAATTTCAGGATATGCTTTTGAAGGAATCATCTCTGGGATATGTCAATCAACTGGCAAAAGAATCAGGGAAGATGCTGAAAGCTACATTGGATGGCGATACGGAAACAATGGTAAAGATATTGGAGTATGCACATAACACGGAAAGTCCGCTGCTCAGTTACAGCAATGAGTCTGATCTTACAACGATTGTAAATCTTGTTTATCTTCAGGCAAGAGATATGTACCGGATCGAAAGAGAAGATAAAGCGGGAGTTGGATATGTGGATTTTATTTTCTATCCGGAGATGAACAAACAGGCAGACGGTATCATTCTGGAATTAAAAGCAGGCCATACAGCAGAAGAAGCACTGCAGCAGATTAAGGACAGGAAATATGCGTTGAAATTTGAAGGGCATCTGGGTGAAAAAATAAAATATACAGGAAGAATTCTCGGTGTTGGAATTGCTTACGATAAAAATACCAAAGTACACGAATGTAAAATAGAAGTGCTCCGTGAAGCAATCAGGTAAATTGCGGAAGGGGTTACTGTTTGGACTTCGGCCTGAAGAGATAATGGGTGTGAGGCGGAATGAAGTTCCAAACAGTACGTGGGAGAAAGACGAATAAAAATGAGAAACTCCCCTATACTGTTCAGCACTTCATTTTTGCCGGGAAGATGCATTCTGCCTCACAACCCTCATTTCCCCGGCACGAAGCTCTGAACAGTAATACCTCTGTGTCATAAATCAGTCATCAATGTCAATCTCTGATTTCAGGATCGTACCGGTTTCGGCATCGATTTCATATTCATATTCTTTTGAGCCGGATTTCAGTTCAACGTTATATACCATGCGGCCGTCTTCTTCGTCCAGTTCGATTTCCTTTTCTGTCAGAGCGGATTCCGACAGCCCGGCGTGCTGCAGGGCGGTGCTCAGAGCAGCGTTTTTACCGATACAGGAGACAGATGACGTTGTATGATGTTCGTTATCATCGTGATCATCATCGTGATGAGAGCCGGATTCCGTTTCCTGCTGGCTGCTTGATTCATTTTTATCAGATTCCGTTTTCTGATAGCTGCTGTCTCCTTCTTTGTACCGGTTTTCCTTTTCAAAATTTACGATTTCACCGGTGCCGGCATTGACCTCATATTCGTATTCCGTATCATTTGTTTCAAATTCTACTTCATACACCATAAGCCCGTGTTCACTGTCCAGTTTGATGTCCTGTTTCAATATATCAGCAGACGATACTCCTGCGTGCTGGCAGGCTTTTTCCAGAGCCGCTTCCTGACCGATATAGGCCTTGTCGCTGGCAGTTCCTGTCTGTGTTACGGATTCAGCCGATACATGATTGGAGGAGATGATCAGGGCGATTTCATTGATGGTCATGGAGGCCAGACTCTCAAAGGTGATTTCCGGTTTTTGCCGGATAACTTCCTGAATCAAAGCAGCTTTTCCCGGGGAAATATTGTATTTTTCCGCGAGGTCGGTCAGTTCTGCATTATCATCCATGATCGTCTGGCTTAAAACGGCGGCATTCATGGTGCTGTTGTTTGCGGCATTGTTTTCCACGGCACTGGAAATAAGCTTTGATACCTGTTCCTGAAGCTGTGCACTGCGCTCGGCATCATCATTTTCAACGGATACCAGAATAGAGTTCTGGACATCGCTCAGATATCCTTTCTGCAGCATGGAGCCGATGATGGCGTTGACTGCAGTTTCAAGAGTGGTCCCTTCCAGTTCCATATTTCCCAGAATTTCTCCGGCATCGTCATTGAGAGGTTCTGCAGATAAAACCTTTCCTTCGGCATCCACATTCATGGACAGGCTGGGATTCACATCCAGTATCACTACGGAATCGGTTACCGGGGAAGAAAAAACATTTTTCTGAAGTACGGGGATGCTGATCACGCATAAAAGAAATACTGCGGCAACGGCGGCAATAGCCGTAAAATGAGATTTTCTTCGAGAGGTTGTATTGGTCATATTGATTTCTCCTTTCTGTTCATCGCAGGAAGAAAGAATGCTCTCCAGCTGATTGGGAGCAGCATGCTCCACTGCAGTTTTTATTTTCTGTTCCAGATCTGTGTTGGTCATATCAGGATGCCTCCTTAAGCGCTTTGCGAAGCTTTTTGATTGCCCGGTTATATTTGGAAAGGACCGTTGAAAGTCCCAGATGTAAAAGGGCGGCAATTTCACGGTGTTTCATGCCGGTTACGGCATGGAGGATGACAATCTGGCGTTCTTCATCGGACAGGATTCCGAGAAGCAGTTCCATTATCATCCGGTCTTCGTGATCCATGACGGGATTGTCGGTAAATATACTCTGCCAGTCCTCCGGCGTCAGAGAAATGGTCCGGCTCTGTTCCCTGATGCGCATTCGGGCCAGATTCCGGGTGATGGTAAAAATCCAGGCAAGCGGCTTACCGGCCGGTTTGTAGTTTTTGGCCGCTTTCCATATCTGAATATAGGTGTCATGTACCACATCTTCCGCGTCCTGTGTATTTTTCAATATGGACAGTGCGAAACCGTAAATGGCAGCATGGGTTTTCTCATACAGCAGCGCCAGCGATTCTTTATCACTTTGGGCGATACTTTGTATATAGCTTTCAAGAATATCTGCCTGCCGGTCAGTACGGGCAGGCGGTGCAGTCACAGCAAACAGAAGCATATCTTTCCTCCTCTTATCTGTATAATGCATGAGAAAGAGATTTTATTGCATGAAAAATAAAAAAATCTGATACCAGCATACATGACCTTCGGGAAAAAAGAAAGGGGTTACTGTTCGGATTTCGTGCCTGAAGAGGTAAGGGCTGTGAGGCAGAATAACCATGGTATCCTGTACGGGGGCGCGCTTTCGCTCGGGATACCATGGTCATTCTGCCGCGAAGGTTATTTCTGTTCAGGCGGAATGAAGCTCCAAACAGTACGTGCGGGGGGTAGATATTATTGCTGAGATGTGATAGTATAGGAATAATAAGTGCTGTATTGTATCTATTCACCGAAATAAGTGATCAGCAGTATTCAGGAAAGGGTGTGTGGGAATGGGTGTTTACCTTAACAGTAAAGCAGTATACAATGCATACAGAGAAATATACAGCGGTCCGTATTTTGTAGATAAGTCGCTTATGCTGGATGAAATTATTCCGAGAATTGGAACAGGGGAAAAATATATCTGTATCACAAGGCCGCGCCGTTTTGGAAAATCGGTTATGGCGAATATGATTGCTTCCTTTTTGTCCATGGGGTGTACGGCAGATGAGATTTTTGATCAACTGAAGATTGCAGATAAAGAGTGCTGCAGAAAAAATTTGAATCAGCATAATGTGATTTCCATTCCATTTAATGAAGTGCCGGCTGATTGTACCGGTTACAGACAGTATATTACACGGATTGAAAAGAGATTGAAGAGAGATTTGATCAGGGCCTTTCCGGACGCGGATATCGACAGGGATGATGCTGTGTGGGATATATTAACAGATCTTTATGAAAACGGTGATTCCATGCAGTTTGTATTTATTCTTGATGAATGGGATTTTGTTTTTCACAGGGATTTTATGACGGATCAGGACAAAAAAAGTTATATTGAATTTCTGAATAATCTGCTGAAGGACAAACCGTATGTGTCGCTTGCATATATGACGGGGATTCTTCCGATTGCAAAGTATTCAAGTGGTTCGGAATTGAATATGTTTGCGGAATATACCATGGCATCGGAAGAAATGTACAGCGATTATTTTGGCTTCACGGAATCAGAAGTTGATGATTTGTATTCCAGATTTCTGGGAAACCAGTCTGATCCCCAGGTAACCAGAGAAGGACTCAGAATCTGGTACGATGGTTACCATACCCGATCCGGTGAGCGCGTGTACAATCCACGTTCAGTTGTTTTGTCTCTTACCAATAATAACCTTGGCAATTACTGGACGAGCGCAGGGCCGTATGATGAAATTTACTATTATATCAACCACAATGTGGCTGAAGTAAGAGATGACCTGGCGCAGATGATTTCCGGTATCCCGGTTCCTGCAAAAGTAAGTGAGTATGCAGCCACATCCATGAATCTGACAACAAAAGATGAAATTTTTTCAGCAATGATCGTTTACGGTTTCCTCAGCTATGAGGATGGCTGTGTGAGCATTCCCAATAAAGAACTGATGGATAAATTTCAGGATATGCTTCTGAAAGAGTCATCTCTGGGATATGTCAATCGACTGGCGAAAGAATCAGGAAGGATGCTGAAAGCTACACTGGATGGCGATACGGAAACAATGGTAAAGATATTGGAGTATACCCATAATACGGAAAATCCGCTTCTCAGCTACAGCAATGAGTCTGATCTTACAACGATTGTAAATCTTGTTTATCTTCAGGCAAGAGATACGTATCGAATTGAAAGAGAAGATAAAGCAGGAGTTGGATATGTGGATTTTATCTTTTATCCGGAGATGAATAAACAGGCAGATGGTATTATTCTGGAATTAAAAGCAGGCCATACAGCAGAAGAAGCACTGCAGCAGATTAAGGACAGGAAATATGCGTTGAAATTTGAAGGGCATCTGGGCGAAAAAGCGAAATACACCGGAAGAATTCTCGGCGTTGGAATTGCCTACGATAAAAATACCAAAGTACATGAATGTAAAATAGAGGTACTCCGTGAAGCAATCAGGTAAATTGCAGAAAAAAAGAAAGGGGTTACTGTTCGGACTTCGGCCTGAAGAGATAATGGTTGTGAGGCAGAATGACCATGATATCCTGTACGGGGGCGCGCTTTCGCTCGGGATCAAACGCAGCGGATGCTAAACTCGCAGACTACCTTCGGCTGCCTGCTCTCTAAGCACGGGCTTTTTCTACGGCCCACTTTACAGTATACCTGGTTAATTCTGCCGCGAAGGTTATTTTTCTGTTCAGGCGGAATGAAGCTCCAAACAGTACGTGGGAGAGAAGCGTATAATCAAGTTGAATATACGTATGGAATGGCGTTGAATTCGTTCTTTGCAGCAAGCGTATTTTTTGCCTGTCCTCCATACTGTTCAGCACTTCATTTTTGCCGGGGAGATGCATTCTGCCTCATATAACCTATGTCTCCTCCGGCACGAAGCTTTGAACAGTACCAAAGAAAGCCGGTACGTGCCGAATTCTTGTTGACAATATTTGAAGACTAAAATATAATTAAAATACTATATTTTTAAGTTAATTTAACTATATTGTCATGGTTAAATGTGAGGAGTCAAGATGGCAGTTTTTTATGATGAACAGCAGAGAATATTTGTGCTGAATACCCCTGATACCAGTTATGTGATCGCGATTGTGGATGATGGTTATCTGGGGCATGTATATTATGGAAAGAAGGTGGATACATCCGGTATCCGTTATCTGATGCGGGAGGACGAACCTCCCTATGTTCCGGGTGTGAACCGGAGAGAGAAGAATTCATTTCTTGATATGTTCCCCATGGAATATCCTGAGACGGGGATGGGAGATTATCGGGAAACGGCTTTCTGCGTCAGAAGTTCTGCGGGGCACAGGGCAAGCGAACTGAAATACGAAGGGTATGAGATCGTACCGGGAAAGCCTGCTCTGGAGGGGCTTCCTGCAACCTGGGGCAAAGAAGAGGACTGCACGACTCTGAAACTTTTCTGCAGAGATTCCCTTCTGAATCTGCAGGTGTGTCTTATGTATACAGTTTTTGAGAAACTGGATGTGATTACCCGTTCCGTGCTGGTGGAAAATCAGGGTCAGGAAAGTGTTTATCTGGAAAAGGTGCTGAGTGCCTGTCTGGATCTGCATGATCGGGATTATGAGATGATCAGTCTGGCAGGTTCCTGGGCAAGGGAGCGCCATATCCAGCGGACCCCGCTGCAGTATGGAAGACAGAACGCTGCTTCTTTCCGCGGAACTTCCAGCCATCAGGAGCATCCTTTTATGGCGCTGGTGACACCGGAGACAACGCAGGAAACCGGTGAAGTATATGCCATGAATTTCGTTTATTCAGGGAATTTTCTGGCACAGGCGGAGAAAAACCAGTTTGATTCGGTCCGCATGACCATGGGAATTCATCCGGAAGGTTTTACATGGAAACTGGAACCGGGCGAACAGTTTACAGCTCCGGAGGTTGTGATGGTCTATTCTGACGCAGGTCTGGGCAGGATGACACGTACTTTCCATGATCTTTACCGGAACAATCTGATCCGCAGTCCTTACTTATATAAAGAGCGTCCCATTCTGATCAACAACTGGGAGGCAACCTATTTCGATTTTGACGAGCAGAAGCTGATCGATATCGCCAGAGAAGCATCTGTTCTGGGAATCGAAATGCTGGTCATGGATGATGGCTGGTTCGGCAAACGCAGCTACGACGACAGTTCTCTGGGCGACTGGCAGGTGAATGAAGAAAAGCTGAAAGGCGGTCTTTCCTATCTGGTAGAGGAAGTGAAGAAAACCGGCATGAAATTCGGCATCTGGTTTGAACCGGAGATGATTTCACCGGCTTCGGAGCTGTTTCAGAAGCATCCTGACTGGGCGATCCAGATTCCCGGACGGGAGATTACCCAGAGCCGTGCCCAGTATGTGCTGGATCTTTCCAGACAGGAAGTTGTGGATGCCGTATATGAAATGATTGCGGCAGTTCTGCATTCTGCAGATATCTCCTATGTGAAATGGGATATGAACCGTCATCTGACCACTCTGGGAAGCTCCGGTCTGCCCGGAGACCGTCTGGGCGAGCTGATGCATCGTTTTACGCTGGGTGTTTACCAGCTTCAGGAACGTCTGGTTCGGGAGTTTCCTGATCTCCTTTTGGAAAACTGTTCCAGCGGCGGAAGCCGTTTTGATCCCGGCATGCTGTACTACAGTCCCCAGATCTGGTGTTCTGATGATACCGATGCCATTGAACGGCTGGCCATTCAGGAAGGAACGGCTCTGATTTACCCGCTTTCCTGTATCGGAGCTCACGTAAGCGTCTGCCCCAATCATACGGTGGGACGCAATACGCCCTTTGAAACCCGCGGACATGTGGCGCTGGCAGGAACCTTCGGATACGAACTGGACATTACAAAGCTTTCCGATGAAGAAAAAGAACTGGTAAAAGAACAGACCGCTTTGTATCATAAATATCAGGGCTTGATCGCAAAAGGTGATTATTACCGCCTTTCTTCCTGGACACAGGAAGGAAAGCCCGACAGCTGGATGGTTGTCAGCAAAAATAAGGAAAAAGCACTGCTGTTTTACGTACAGGTACTGGCCAGAGCCAATGTAAAAAGCAGTTTTCTCCGTCTGCAGGGACTTTTGCCTGACCGCAGATATGAAATTGACGGCAAAGTATATTCCGGCGATGTGCTGATGCATGCAGGAATCAGAATACCCGCCATGCAGGGAGATTTCCGGAGTCTGCTGATGGAAGTGAAAGCGGTTGAATAAAGGAAATATAAGAGAAAACGGATATGTGAAAACAGCTGTCGTATCGAACTGAAGTTTCGGTGCGGCGGCTGTTTTATAATACGCGAAAACGGCAGAATGATTAAAAGTTAAGTTAAATTTAATTGGATTTTAATCTAATCATCAGTTGAAAACACTTAAAATAAGACGTTTGAATTCAATATCAATAAATTTTCATATAAAAGTAAATTTTTCTCTGTACAACTTTTGCTGAATGTGGTATGGTGGCAGTATACAGATTAATTTTAATGAAAACTGCCAATGGAATAAAGACGATATTTAATATTAGTTAATCATCTATTCCTGTCTGAACAGTTACATTTTTTGTAACTGTCCAGAGCCAGGCAGATAAGATAGAACAGGAAGATGGGCAAATGGGTCAGATTAAAAAAGTAAAGATGGAGGATATAGCGAGGGCACTGGGCGTCAGCGTGGTGACAGTATCCAATGCGCTGAAGGGTAGAAAAGGTGTCGGGGATGATCTGCGTGGTGAGATCATCAGGAAAGCAGAAGAGATGGGGTATCATGTAAAGAACTCTTCGTCGTCTGAGAAGACGTATACACGAAACTGCTACCATGTGGGTATCATCATTGCGGAGCGGTATGTGAAAGAATATCCTTCCTTTTATATGGAAATTTATAAGCAGGTGGCACAGGCGGCCCTGAAACAGGAGTGCCTGACAGCGCTGGAGGTTGTGGTAACGGAAGCGGAGCAGAAACTGCATGCATCCACGCTGTTTCAGTCCATGGAGATTGACGGACTTCTGATCATCGGAGAGATGCAGGCGGATTATATCAGAAAGCTTTACAAGGATGTAACTGTGCCGATCGTCTGTGTGGATTTTTATGATATGAATCTGGACATGGATATGGATTATATTATTACCGATGGATATCATGGAATGGAATTGGTGACGCAGGAACTGATTCGCGCCGGACACAGGGATATCGGATTTGTGGGAACGCCCAGAGCCACCAACAGCATCATGGACCGGTATATGGGATACTGTAAGGCATTGCAGCTGAACGGCATTGCGGAGAGAGCGGACAGAGTGTATGATGACAGAGAAGAATCCGGATACACTTCTATTACGGGAGTTAATCTGCCGGAAGACCTTCCGACTGCATTTGTCTGCAACTGTGACAGGACAGCGGCTGTTCTGATCCGTAAGCTGGAGGAAAGAGGTATCCGGGTACCTGAGGATGTTTCTGTGGGAGGCTTTGATCATTACTGTGACAAGCTTCCGGAGAATATGGAGCTGCTGACCTATGAAAGTGATATGAAGGCGATGGCCCAGATCAGTGTCAATACGCTTCTGAAGCGGATCGAAGGGAAAAAGAAGCCGGAAGGCGTGCGTACCGTACAGGGAAGAGTGATCAAAGGCAATACGGTAAGGAAACTGAATGGATAGACAGAAATAAAGAGACTGGTTGGGGGATGAAGATGGCAAAATTAAAGGATATTGCGGAAGCGCTGGGAATCAGTGTGGTGACAGTTTCCAATGCTCTGTCCGGAAAAAAGGGTGTCAGTGATGCGCTCAGGCAGGAAGTGCTGGATAAGGCGCAGGAACTTGGCTACAATGTTTCAAGGTATGACACCAAAAAAACAGGAACCTACAGCATAGGAGTGATTGCGTCGGAAGAATATCTGGGCGTGGGAACGTCGTTTTACTGGTACATGTATCAGCAGGTGGCCTATGCGGCGGCAAAGAAAAAGTGTTTTACGGTGTTTGAAATCCTGAACAAGCAGATAGAGGAACCGGAGAAACTGCCGGATGTACTGACAAAAGGTGAAGTGGACGGTCTGCTGGTGATTGGCTGGGTGAATCACAGGTATATCAGGCGGATTCTGGATGCAGTTGATATACCGGTGGTTCTTCTGGATTTTTATGATCCTTCCTTCTGCTGTGATGCTGTGATGTCGAACAATTATCTGGGCATGTACAAGGCGACCCGTTATCTGCTGGAACGGGGGCATCGGGAAATCGCATTTCTCGGTTCAGTGGATGCCAATGATAATATCAGAGATCGTTTTTTCGGTTACCGTAAGGCATTGGAAGAGTGGAAGATTCCTCTCTGTGAGGAATGGATCCTGGAGGACCGTGATGTCGGGACGCTGAAGATGCAGGTTCAGCTGCCGGAACGTATGCCCACGGCATTTGCCTGCAGCAGTGATTTTGCTGCCAAATATCTGTATGAAGAGCTTGGCAGTAGGGGATACCGGATACCGGAAGATATTTCTATTGTGGGTTATGACAACTATCTGTACGGACATCCTTTTGCGGAGGAAATCACCACCTACAATGTGGATATCAGGAAAATGGCCAAAACAGCAGTCAGTACTCTGCTGAAAAAAATCGAGGATGAGGACAGATATCAGGGAGTCCGGTATCTGGACAGCGAAATTGTGGAGAGAAGCAGCGTCAAAAGACTGATCTGATCAATCAAAAAGGGAGCTGCGCACGAACTGTTTTCAGCTGGTGCGCAGCTCCTTTTCTATATGAAAAATGTAACTGTTCAGAGCCAACCTCGAAAACACGGTGTGTTTCCTCGGTGTGGCGTATCCGCCAAATAGATTTGTACGAAAAAGTACTCCTGAATGCAAGCATTCATCGCACTTTTTGTACAAATCTGCTTGGCTCTGAACAGT
>JAQYDI010000015.1 GCA_028724245.1 Lachnospiraceae bacterium | reverse complement strand
ATCATTTCTGCTGCATCCTGTACAACAAACTGCTTAGCTCCTATGGCTAAGGCTCTGAATGACTACGCTCCCATCCAGTCTGGTATCATGGCTACTATCCATGCTTACACAGGCGATCAGATGGTACTGGACGGACCTCACAGAAAAGGCGATTTAAGAAGAGCTCGTGCAGCTGCTGTTAATATCGTTCCCAACTCTACAGGCGCTGCTAAGGCAATCGGCCTTGTAATTCCCGAACTGAACGGCAAATTAATCGGTTCCGCTCAGCGTGTACCGGTTCCCACAGGTTCCACAACTATCCTGACAGCTGTTGTTAAGGGCGAAAACGTAACAAAAGAAGGCATCAATGCAGCCATGAAGGCAGCTTCTTCCGCTTCTTTCGGTTACACAGAAGAACAGCTGGTATCTTCTGATATCGTTGGTATCACATATGGTTCTTTATTCGATGCTACTCAGACTATGGTAGCTGAAATCGGCGATGGCTTATACGAAGTTCAGGTTGTTTCATGGTATGACAACGAAAACTCTTACACAAGCCAGATGGTAAGAACAATCAAATACTTCGCTGAATTAGCATAATTCCAGACGAAAAGTGTGCCGCCAGGCATACCATAAGGATGCTTGACAGCATAACCTGACATTAAGCTGCATAACAGCGGCACGGAAGGTGTTTCCGACGGACAGGCTTCCGCCGGGAACACCTTTTTGTGATTTACAGGTAACTGTCCGTCAGATCATGACGGGGTGTTTATCAGGGCACTTCGGAAAAAGTCATGAACGTCTGCCGGATTGATTGAAACAGGTCAGTTCCTGCTGAACTGATGTATTATAGTTCATAAATTATATGAGGTGAATCCGATGTTAAACAAAAAAAGTGTTGATGATATCAATGTAAAAGGTAAAAGAGTTCTTTGCCGCTGCGATTTCAATGTACCGTTACAGAATGGTGTGATCACAGACGAAAACCGTCTCGTTGCTGCTCTGCCCACAATCAAGAAACTGGTTGCTGACGGCGGCAAGGTAATCCTCTGCTCCCATCTGGGCAAACCGAAAGGTGAACCGAAGCCGGAACTGTCTCTGGCTCCCGTTGCCGTACGTTTATCCGAACTTCTGGGTCAGGAAGTTAAATTTGCTGCAGATGACTGCGTAGTAGGCGACAATGCAAAGGCTGCAGTAGAAGCTATGAAGGATGGCGATATCGTTCTGCTTCAGAATACACGTTACAGAGCGGAAGAAACAAAGAACGGTGAAGCATTCAGCAAAGATCTGGCTTCTCTGGCAGATGTATTCGTTAATGATGCATTCGGTACCGCTCACAGAGCACACTGCTCAACAGTTGGTGTTACTCAGTTTGTAGATACCTGTGCAGTAGGTTATCTGATGCAGAAAGAAATCGATTTCCTGGGCAATGCAGTGAACAACCCTGCAAGACCTTTCGTTGCAATCCTCGGCGGTTCCAAGGTTTCTTCCAAGATTTCCGTTATCAACAACCTGCTTGAAAAGGTTGATACGCTGATTATCGGCGGCGGTATGTCCTATACTTTCGCAAAAGCTCAGGGTCAGGAAATCGGTAAATCTCTGGTAGAAGATGATTATCTTGATTATGCAAAGGAAATGATCGCAAAGGCTGAAGCAAAAGGCGTTAAGTTCCTTCTTCCTGTAGATACTGTAGTAGCAAAGGAATTCAACAATGATGCTCCTTCAAGAGTAGTAGAAGGCAGTATGGAACCCGATGAAATGGGTCTCGATATCGGTCCCAAAACCCGTGAACTGTACAAAGCTGCTCTGGCTGATGCCAAGACTGTAGTATGGAACGGACCCATGGGTGTATTCGAAATGCCCAATTTTGCGAAAGGTACCGTTGCTGTAGCTGAAGCTCTGGCTGAAATCGATGCAACCACCATCATCGGCGGCGGCGATTCTGCAGCAGCTGTTAACACACTTGGATTTGGTGACAAGATGACTCACATTTCCACAGGCGGCGGCGCTTCTCTGGAATTCCTGGAAGGCAAGGAACTGCCCGGTGTAGCAGCAATCAACGATAAATAAGTATTGTACGATTCAGATAATTCACATGCGGCAGGGGCTTTCTTCTGCTGCATATCATATGTGCGGGCGGCCCTGCGGCCCGCATAAATTTTAGAAAAGGAAGTATGAATTATGCGTAAGAAAATTATTGCCGGCAACTGGAAGATGAACATGACTCCCAGCCAGGCCGTAGCACTGGTCAATGAATTAAAACCTCTGGTAGCAAATGATGACGTTGATGTAGTATTCTGTGTACCTGCTATTGACATTATTCCTGCTATGGAAGCTGCAAAAGGCTCCAATATTCAGATTGGTGCAGAGAATATGTATTTTGAAGAAAAAGGTGCATACACCGGTGAAATCTCTCCCGAGATGCTGACAGATGCAGGCGTTAAGTATGTTATCATCGGTCATTCTGAAAGAAGAGAATACTTTGCTGAAACAGATGAGACTGTTAATAAAAAAATATTAAAAGCTTTTGAACACGGCATCACACCCATTGTTTGCTGCGGAGAAACTCTGACTCAGAGAGAACAGGGCATCACAATTGACTGGATCCGCCAGCAGATTAAGATCGCGTTCCAGAATGTTACAGCTGAACAGGCTGCATCAGCTGTTATTGCATACGAACCCATCTGGGCAATCGGTACCGGTAAGGTTGCAACTTCTGAACAGGCACAGGAAGTATGTGCAGCAATCAGAGCATGCATCGCTGAGGTATATGATGAAGCAACAGCAGCAGCGATCCGCATTCAGTACGGCGGAAGTGTATCTGCAGCAAGCGCACCTGAATTATTTGCCATGGCAGATATTGATGGCGGTCTTGTAGGCGGCGCATCTCTGAAACCTGATTTCGGCAAGATCGTTAATTACAATAAATAATCAGGGGCGGTTAAGAATGAGCAAAAAACCTGTAGTATTATTAATTTTAGATGGTTATGGTCTGAATGATAAAGAAGATGCCAATGCGGTAGCAGAGGCTAAAACACCTGTTATGGATGAACTGATGGCTACCTGTCCTTTTCAGAAAGGGTATGCAAGCGGTCTGGCAGTAGGTCTGCCGGATGGTCAGATGGGCAACTCAGAGGTTGGACATCTGAATATGGGTGCCGGACGAATCGTTTATCAGGAACTGACCAGAATTACAAAAGAAATCGAAGACGGCGTATTCTTTGAGAATGAAGCCTTTATGAAAGCAGTGGAAAACTGCAAGAAGAACGATTCTGCTCTCCATATGTGGGGTCTGCTTTCCGACGGCGGTGTTCACAGCCACAATACCCATCTTTATGCACTGCTTGAAATGGCAAAACGTCAGGGTCTTTCCAAAGTATATGTACACTGCTTCCTGGATGGACGTGATACGCCTCCTGCATCCGGTAAAGATTATGTTGCCGAACTGGCAGAAAAGATGAAGGAAATCGGTGTAGGCGAGATTGCTACCGTTATGGGCAGATATTATGCAATGGACCGTGACAACCGCTGGGAAAGAGTAGTATTGGCTTACAATGCGCTGACAAAAGGTGAAGGCATACAGCAGACAGATGCGGTAGAAGGTGTTCAGGCATCTTACGATGATGGAAAGACAGATGAATTTGTCCTTCCTATGGTGATCATGAAAGATGGCGCTCCTACAGCAACTGTAAAAGACGGCGATTCTGTTATTTTCTTTAATTTCCGTCCCGACCGCGCAAGAGAAATCACCCGCGCATTCTGTGCAGATGAATTTGACGGTTTCGAAAGAGAGAAGAAACTGGATCTGACTTATGTATGCTTTACCGAATATGACGTGACAATCCCCAATAAGATTATTGCATTCAAGAAGGTACAGCTGACTAATACGTTTGGCGAATATCTGGCTGCACACGGCAAAACTCAGGCACGTATTGCTGAAACAGAGAAATACGCACATGTAACGTTCTTCTTCAACGGCGGTGTGGAAACACCCAACGAGGGCGAAGACCGTATTCTGGTAAAATCACCCAAGGTTGCAACTTATGATCTGCAGCCTGAGATGAGTGCTTATCAGGTATGCGATAAACTGACAGAAGCAATTACTTCTGACAAATATGATGTGATCATCTGCAACTTTGCAAATCCCGATATGGTTGGTCATACCGGCATTGAACCGGCTGCAGTGAAAGCAATAGAAACAGTAGATGAATGTGTAGGAAAAGCGGTTGCAGCACTGAAATCTGTAGATGGAACCATGTTCATCTGTGCAGATCACGGCAATGCAGAACAGCTGAGAGACTACACAACAGGCGCACCTCATACCGCCCATACCACAAATCCTGTACCGTTTATTCTGGTCAATGGACCGGAAGGCGCGGGACTGGCCGAAGGCGGATGTCTGGCAGATATTATCCCCACTCTGATCGATGTTATGGGTATGGAAAAACCTGCAGAAATGACAGGCAAATCCCTGCTGGTAAGATAATCCCTGTTTTCAAAACAACAGAATAGCCAAACTGGCTGAAATCCATCTGTATACGGCGTCAGCAATGTATGCAGGTGGATTTTTTGTATAACAGGAATTATATATAAAAAACATATTATTATGGTTATTTGTAACTACTCAGCCTGACGGCTGAGTACCTTTTAATAAATTTGCTATTGCTGAAAACTTTCCGTCAAAACAGAGATTTTATTCAGTCATTTACAAAGAAGTTGTCCACATTTCGAGATTGTTGTTTAGGTCTGCCGGATTCAGGAAGCCCTATTTTTCCGGATTGTGGATAACTTTTTCTTTTGTTATGCTTTTTATATCCTTATCATTCTTCTTTATCCACAAGCAAAACGTTTTTCAATGCAATTATCCCCTGTCGTTTTGACGGATCAAATTCTTCAGATGATTTGCTTTTTTGTTTTTTTCTGTTAAAATCTTCGTAGAAGATTTTAACAGGGAGGAGGCTTACTTATGGGCGGGAATTATGAAAAAGATATTTACAAGCATCTCATGGAAATGATGGAACGTTACGACTCACTTGAAAAAGACCTGAAATCGGTAAAAACTTCCACAAGATCTGAGATCCGTTCCCTGAAAGGTGAAGTCTCATCACTCACCAGAAAATGCAGCACCCTTAGTGAAGAAAATACCCGCCTTCAGGGGAAGGTAGATTCCCTGGAATCGGAGAATGCACTGCTGAAAGAAGAGAATGTGCGGCTCCAGAGCATGATCGACCAGGACAGCAATAATTCTTCCCTTCCTCCTTCAACGGATCAGAAACCATCAAAAAAGAAAGCAAATGAATATAACGGAAGACAGGCTTCCGGCAGGAAAAGCGGTGGGCAGAAGGGGCACCCCGGGACCACCCTGTCGAAAAAATCGGTGGAAGAAAAGATCCGCTCCGGAGAATTCCATCATACGGTTGAAAACCGGGTAAATGGCAGACCCGTTACAGGAAAACTGCCGGATACCGATTATATTTCCCATTATGTGATCGACCTTAAGATCCTGGCCGAAGCAAAGGAGATCCGTTTTTATGCAGACGCGGATGGAAACCATCATATTCCCAGGAAATACCTCAGTGAAGTGATCTACGGGGATACCATAAGATCCCTGGCTGTGGATCTTTACAGTGAAGGGAATGTCTCCCTTAACCGGATCCGTGAATTGATCACTTCCCTGTCCGGTCAGGCAATCACGATCTCAGAAGGAAGTATTTTCCATTTTTTGAAACAGTTTGCAGCTCTTGGAGATCCCAGTATCAAACAGATCGAACTGGAACTTCTCAAAGAAAAAGTCCTCTGCACGGATGCCACATATACCTCAACAGATGGCGTAAGGAGTTATATCCGGAACCTTACTTCTGACCATGCTGTCCGTTACTATCCGATGGACAGCAAAACAATTGAAGCACACCGCCTGATCGATATCCTGAACGTATATGACGGTATCCTGGTCCATGACCATGAAACTGCCATGTATCATTTTGGAAGCGGGCATGCAGAGTGCAATGTCCATCTGCTGCGGTACCTGAGGAAAAACTCAGAAGAGACCGGAAATTCCTGGAGTACAGAGATGATCCATCTGTTAACCGATGCGAACAGCCGCCGAAAGGAACTGTTAGAGCAGGATAAGCTCTTTACGGAGGAAGAATCTGCCCGGATCATAGAACAGTTTGAAGAACTGCTGGCCAAAGGTTACCGTCAGAACCAGAAAACGCAGCACAAATATGCGGCTTCTGAAGAACTGACCCTGCTCAACCGTCTGACAAAATATCAGGACCATCATCTCCTGTTCCTGCACGATGCAGACGTGAAATTTCATAATAATGATTCTGAACGGGATCTGCGTAAATGCAAAACACACCAGAAGATGTCAGG
>JAQYDI010000014.1 GCA_028724245.1 Lachnospiraceae bacterium | reverse complement strand
TCTGCTTCCATTGGTTCCTCCAGATTATTTTTCTGGATTCCATTGTACAGGATTATTTCGGATATGTCACCGTTTTCCTGTATACAATCTATCATACTTATCTTTTTTTGAACATCCCTAAAAACGTGCGTTTACCGTGGTGGTCAAATGCACAAAATTGTCCATTTATCTGTCCCCTGCCCGGACAGCTGTCTGATTCCGTGAACCTCCAGACCATGGTCCTGCCAGACCCGGATCAGATCCAGATGCCGTTCTTCAATCCGCTCACCCGGAACCAGAAGAGGAATTCCCGGAGGATAAATATAGATAAAATCATGGCAGATCCGCCCTGCAGCCAGTGAAAGAGGAACCGGACTGCCCTGCAGGGCACCGGCTTCTGCCGGGCTCATGGCAGCTTCCGGCGCCCTGTCCGGGAGGATCCCCCATACTGACGGGCGGGTATTGCTTCCGCTTTTATCTGCCGCGTGGCCGGATCCGGTCTCTGCCCTCAACATGCAGTCGATTCCCACCAGCGCCTCTGCCATACGTTCAAACCCTTCTTTTGTATCTGCAGGAGACGACATGAGAATCACATACCGGTCCGTATTCATCTCCGGCTCCAGATGATATTTTTTTCTCAACAGTTCCGCCAGACGGGAACCGTCTGCTGTCTCTGCATCCGATATGATCACAAATTTGGATGGATCGTAAAAGCATTTTCTCTGTTCTGATCCCGGCAGCTTCTCCGGCTCCGGTGTCTGTTCTGATTCCGGCTCCGGTTCATAAAGCCGGAGTACCTGAAGCTGCTCTTTAAGCCGGCCGCGTACTGCTTTCAGATTGGCAGCATACTCTTTCATAAGAAGTTTTCCCGGCTCTCCCGCCATCAAACGGATGCAGTGGTCAATACTCGCCATAAAAATATAGGATGGACTTGAACTCTGATAGATCCTCAGATACAGTTCGATCCGCTCCCTGTCGATCCACATCCCGCTGCCTTTTCCCAGATGAAGCAGCGCCGTCTGGGTCAGAGACGGAAGCGTCTTGTGAAGACTCTGGATCACCACATCCGCTCCCTGTTCCAGAGCCGAAGCAGGAAACAAAATACCGCAGTCCTTTCCAAAAGGAAGATGGGCTCCATGAGCCTCATCCACCAGCAGCGCGCAGCCATGGGCATGGGCCGCTTCCGCAATTGACCTGATATCGGAAACAACCCCCTCATATCCCGGAGAAACCATCATAACTGCCCTGATACCGGGATCTTTTTCCAGAGCCGCTTCCACATCAGAAGCCCGCACCGCACCATAAAATCCGTCTTTCTCCAGTTCAGGATAAATATAGGAAACCTGATGCTGCCCGAGCAGCGCCGCATGATAAGCTGATTTATGACAGTTTCTCGCCATCAACAGCTTCCCCCCGGCCGGAACAGCCGCCGAAACAGCTGCAAGAATACCACAGGAAGAGCCATTTACCAGAAAATACGTCGCCTCAGAGCCGTACACTTCTGCCGCTTCCTCCATAGCCTCCTTCAGAATTCCTTCCGGGTGATGCAGGTCGTCAAATCCTTCTATTTCCGTAATATCCATGGAAAATGGATTTCCAAATTCCACCAGCCGTCTCTTATGCCCCGGCATATGCCACGGATAAAAATCCGAAGCCGCATACGCTTTGAGGCGCTCATAAAGCTCAGGCATCTTATGACTCCGACACCGGTGAATCACATGGTTCAATATCAAACAGCATATCACGGTTTGCCGCCAGAATCAGCATGATCGGGTCAGCCTCCTCTGCCACCTCCAGTTTTTTCGGCTTAAACAGCCATCCCTCCTCATCATCTACTGCGTAGAAAAGAAATCCGTCCACCGAGGCATCGAACCGCATGGTTTTATCTTCCACGGACAAGCCTGTCACGGTACACACGCCGTCCACCGCACAGTTCTTCACGGAAGTCACACAGTGAATCTGCTCATCTTCACCGAAAATCTTATTCACCTCTTCACCGATACGAAATCCAAGTGCCACACCCGGACATTCATGTCCATGCTTTTCTACTGTCTTTTTCCATAATTCCTGATTCATAACATTTCCTCCTTAATATATTCCGTAATTTCCTCTGCGCATTTTTCCAGTTCTTCATTGGAAAATCTTCTTTCAATTCCTGCAGCTTTCAGTTTCTCTTCTGAGAAATCTTTCTCATCCGCCAGGTAACGGCGGCACATCTCACTGTACCGGGGGACCGCCTGGGTCCGTTCCCTGCCCAGAGCCCTCTCAAGGCGCAGCCCGTCATCCACTTCCAGATAGATGGGAACCAGCATTTCCGGTCCGAAGTACTTTTTCATCTTCTCATAAGACTCCAGCGTACCGATCACCAGATACTGCTCACTCCCTTCCCGCCGCACACTGCCGTCATCCACCGTATAATAAATCCATGGACCATGCACCGTCTGATAACAGCGGGACTCAATCACCTTTCCAGCCTCCAGAAGCCTCTGATACTCCGCCTCATCAGTAAAAAAATACTGTACGCCGTTTTTTTCATCCTGCCGCATGGGCCTGGTTGTGTACATCACAATTTTCTCAAAGGAAAACCGCTTCATCAACTCCCGGTACATACTGTCCTTCCCGGAAGCACTCTTTCCCATAAGATAAAAAATTCTGCTCATATTGATATTCCTGCTTCTTTTTCTGTCCAGTATACCATCAAAATAAGATAAAAGAAATAGAGAAACGGTTTATTACTGTTCAGACTTCGGAACAGCAGTACACTTTCTCTTGCCTGTGCTATCTATCTGTGTTAGACTAAGACAAATGGAATGGAATGCTCTGTCCCGGGAGGATTGATTTTTATGGATTACATAGTATTAGACCTGGAATGGAATCAGTGTCCAGGCGGTAAAGAACGCGAGAATCCGGACCTTCCTTTTGAAATTATTGAGATTGGTGCCGTCCGGCTTAATGAAGCATTTCAGATGATCGACTCTTTCAGTGAACGTGTACGCCCGCAGGTTTACCGCCAGCTGCATTACCGTACCAGGCAGCTGCTTAATGTCAATCTGAAAGAATTTAACAAAGCCAGAAAGTTCCCTGCTGTTATGAAGAATTTCCTGAAGTGGTGCGGCAGCGATTATACGTTTGCTACCTGGGGACCCATGGATCTTGATTATCTGCAGAATAATATGGATTTTTACAGGATGCAGCATGCACTTGCCAGACCGCTGTTTTATTACGATGTGCAGAAGCTGTTCAGCCTGTTTTTTGAGGACGGCAAAACCCGCAAATCTCTGAAATATGCGGCCGATTTTCTGCATCTGGAACAGGAACGGCCTTTTCACTGCGCCATCGACGACGCATACTATACAGCTGAAATTCTTTCCTCCATGGATCCGGCGAAGGCGGTAATCTACTGTTCTGTGGACTACCACTGTCCCCCGACGCAGCGAAAGGAAGAGATCATGCTGCATTTTCCGGAGTATTCCAAGTTTGTGTCCATGACCTATGACAATAAGGAAGATATCATGAATGACCGCATGGTTACGGTTACTCCCTGCCATGTCTGCGGCCGCTCCCTTCGCAAGAAGATCCGCTGGTTTACGGCCAACAACAGTATTTACTACTGTCTTGCCATCTGCCCCGATCACGGTTACATGCAGGGAAAGATACGCATCAAAAAGGCGGACAACGGCCACTATTTTGCCATCCGGACATCAAAAATGATCAGCCGCGAAACTGCCGATTCCATCCGCGAGCGTCAGGAACAGCTCCGGGTTAAACGGCGTATTCGCCGAAGCCGCAGCGCTGTGGCCTCTTCCTACTCACCCGGCGCCGGCTCCGTGAACCTGACCGTATCACCCACTGCCGCAGACAAACGCAAAAAGAACAAGGCAAAGTCAGGAACAGCGCCGGAAGCATAAAAGCCGGAAGCTGTTCAGAGCCAATGCTATAATGCCGGCATCAATAGTCAGGCAATAAATCCAAAAACACATGACCCGGAAATTTTATTTTCAGGCCATGTGTTTTTTCTGTTATCTCTTTTTTCTGTTGTCTGTTGTCTCTTTTCTCTTTTTCCCTGTTATCTCTTTTCCCTGTAAAACAGGAAAAGAACTGCTGTAAGCAGCAGCGCCACTGCTGTTCCCCATGTAATCGGATAAACCGATGCAAGGGACTGAATGGTATGCCATCTGAGATCAGCATACCACAGCAGCACAATTCTCAGGCCGCAGAGGGAAAGCAGCACCATGATCATGGAGGTCATCGACCTGCCCATTCCCCGGAGCGTTCCTCCCAGCACTTCCACCAGTGAATTCAGCCAGTAGAATGGAAATGAGATGCTGATGATCTGCAGGCCGATTGCAATGACTGCTTCATCCTTTACAAACCAGCCCACCGCCGTACTGCCGATTGCCAGAAGTCCGAAGGCAATAGCTGCCACACATCCCATGGATATGGCTCCGGAGATCACCATGCCCTGCTTCACGCGGTGCATTTTCCCGGCCCCGTAGTTCTGCCCCACAAAGGTAGTCGCCGCCTGCCCGAAGGCCAGAACCGGCAGATATGCAAAGTTTTCCAGACGGAAATAAGTGGAAAACGCCGCAACCGCATCTTCACCGAATCCATTGATATAATACTGCACCACAATATTGGACAGGGTGATCGTCATGCTCTGAATGCCGGCTGGTAAGCCCAGCTGAAGAATCCTTCCAAGATAACCCTTCCAGACTCTGATCTGTGAAACCCTCAGTTTTAAAACCGATTTCCCTTTCATCAAGACAATGCATACCGCCACAGCGGAAAATGTCTGGGAAACAGTCGTTGCAATGGCAGCCCCCCGGACTTCCATATGAAAAACGCCGATCATCAGCGCATCCGTCAGCACATTCAGAAATCCTCCCGCTGCCAGGATCCGAAACGGTGTGGAAGAATCTCCGCAGGCACGCAGAAGCCCCGCCCCGACGTTGTAAATGATCATGGGAAGCATGCCCAGAAAGTACAGTCTGATATAGTCAACCGCATCCGGAATCACATGTTCCGGCGTCTGGAGCAGCTGAAGAATACTTCTGGCTGCCGCCTCTCCCAGAATTGTCATCAGGATTCCGGCAATCACCGAAAATGCCGCTGCCGTATGCATAACCTTATCTACCTTTTCCGAATCCCCTGCGCCGTAGGCCTGCGCGACCGCCACACCGGCACCCACGGAAATCCCGGTAAACAAACCGATCAGACAGGTAACCAGCGTACCGCTGGCTCCAACTGCAGCCGCTGCCGTTTTCCCCACCAGATTGCCTACAAACAGAAGATCTGCCGTATTATACAGCTGCTGGAAGATACTTCCTGCAAACAGCGGGAGTGCAAAAGATATCAGCGAAAATGCAATAGGATCATTTGTCATGTCCGAATATTTACTCTTTTTCATAAGCTTTCCTTTTAGAACTCCGTTTTCTGAATTTTATTTGTCAGATTTTTCAGGCTCCGTTTTCATCTTCATTCCGCTCTTTTTGTCTGCAAAAAACTACAGATTCTTTACAAACAGAGCTCTGATCGCATTTAAAATTGCCAGAATCATAACTCCAACATCTGCAAAAATAGCCATCCACATATTGGCAAATCCAATAGCACCAAGAATCAGGCAGATCAGTTTCACGCCGATTGCCAGCCAGATATTCTGATAAACAATGCGGATACATTTTCTGGAAATTTTAATTGCTTTTGAAATCTTCAGCGGGTCGTCGTCCATCAGAACCACATCAGCAGCTTCAATTGCAGCATCAGATCCCATGGCTCCCATTGCAATACCGATATCTGCGCGGGATAACACCGGCGCATCGTTGATACCGTCACCTACAAAGGCAACTTTTTCATTATCACCTTTATTGGAAAGAATATGCTCTACTTTAGATACCTTATCACCCGGAAGCAGCTCACTGTATACCTCGTCAATGCCGAGTTCTTTTGCAACCACATCAGCAACTGCTTTCGCGTCACCTGTAAGCATGATCGTTTTCTTAACACCTGCTTTTTTCAGCTGCGCGATCGCCTCCTTTGAATGCTCCTTAATGGCATCTGAAATTACGATATGACCTTCGTATTTTCCATTTACGGCCATATGGATGACGGTTCCTACATGATGACAGTGGATTGGTTCGATTCCCAGCTGTTTCATCAGCTTGTCATTACCTGCGGCTACCTGTACGCCGTCTACAACCGCTGTGACTCCGTGGCCGCTGATTTCCTTGATATCCGTCACACGGCTGCGGTCCAGTTCTTTTCCATAAGCCTGCTGGATACTCTTACTGATCGGATGAGAGGACGCACTTTCCGCATAAGCGGCATACTCCAGAAGTTTCTTCTGGTCCATCTCATTGTGATGAACGGCATTTACTTCAAATACACCGCGGGTCAGTGTTCCCGTCTTATCAAATACTACATATCTGGCATGAGACAGGGTTTCCAGATAATTGGAGCCTTTGACAAGAACACCCTGATTGCTTGCTCCGCCAATTCCTGCAAAAAAGCTCAGAGGAATACTGATAACCAGAGCACAGGGACAGCTGATTACAAGGAATGTCAGTGCACGATAAACCCAGCTCAGCCACATATCAAGAACAGAACCGTCAAATCCCATTTTCGTCAGAAGAATGACGATCGGCGGTACAAGTGCCAATGCCAGCGCACTGCAGCAGACTGCCGGTGTGTAGATTTTCGCAAATTTGCTGATAAAATCTTCCGATTTTGATTTTCTTGAGCTTGCATTCTCCACCAGATCAAGAATCTGTGAAACTGTAGAATCCCCGAATTCCTTCGTTGTCTCAATTTTCAGAACTCCTGTCATATTAATACAGCCGCTTGTGATTTCATCACCTTTTTCAGCATCTCTCGGAATACTTTCACCTGTCAGAGCGCTGGTATTCAGACTTGAAGAACCTTCCACAATAATTCCGTCGATCGGTACCTTTTCACCGGGCTGAACCACGATCACAGAACCGATTTCCACTTCATCCGGATCTACCTGGACCAGTTTTCCATCCTGTTCAATATTGGCATAATCAGGACGGATATCCATCAATTCACTGATATTGCGGCGGCTCTTTCCAACCGCGTAGCTCTGGAACCATTCTCCGATCTGGTAAAAGAGCATAACTGCAACGGCTTCCGTATAATCGCCGGTATTCTCCACCAGGGCAATCAGGATCGCACCCACAGTAGCAACTGCCATCAGAAAGCATTCATCAAAAATCTGCCTGTTCCGAATCCCTTTCCCGGCTTTGATCAGAATATCATATCCGATCACAAGATACGGAACCATGTACAATGCAAATCGTAACCATCCCTGCACAGGAATAATCTCCAGAAGAATCACCAGTACCGCTGACACAAGGATTCTGATCAGCATTTTCTTCTGTTTTTTATTCATATTTTTAATCATATTTTTCGTTTCCTGTCTTTTTGTTTTATTAAAACAGTTCAGCTTTCGCTGAACTGTTCTCTGTTTTTAATTATGCTGTTTTTAATTATTTTTTATCTTACTGATCCTACAGAAAGATTTCGCAGTCGGGTTCTACCTTTTTGCAGGCTTTTAAAACTTCCGGCATAACAGCCTTCGGATCCTGTCCTTCATCAAATTCCACGATCATTTTCAGCATCATGAAATTAACGGTACAGTCCTTTACACCCGCGGTCTTTTTTGCTGCATCTTCCATCAGATTTGCACAGTTTGCACAATCCACATCAATTTTGTATGTTTTTTTCATCTTTTTTAATCCTTTCTATATAAATGGCAAGCAACCTCATGTCCTTCTTCAAGCTGTTTCAGTATCGGTCTTTCCTTCCTGCAGATTTCCATACACCGGTCACACCGATCCTGAAAAGGACATCCGACAGGTACATCCAGAGGGCTCGGTGCCTCGCTGTCTATACTTTCAATTTTTTTACTGAAATCCATATTGATATCGAATACTGCACCCAGAAGTGCCTGCGTATACGGATGCTTCGCATTCTTTTCGATATCAGCTCCGGGAAGTACCTCCACAATATTGCCGAGATACATAACTGCGATCTCATGGGCAAAGGACTGGATCAATCCCAGATCATGGGCAATAAACCCGATAGAGATATTCTTCTTTTTCTGCAGACCGACAATCAGTTCAATGATCGTTTTCTGAACTGATACATCCAGTGCACAGGTTGCCTCATCCATTACAATAATTTCCGGTTCCAGTGCAATTGCTCTGGCTATGGCAACCCTCTGGCGCTGACCGCCGCTCATATTGTGCGGATAACGGTCCGCAAAATCCCCCGGGAGATCAACCATCTCCAGAAATTTTCTGGCGGTGGCGTCCTTCTCGGACGGTTTGATCCTCTTAAAATTAAGCAGAGGCTCGCAGATAATATCACGTATCTTCATCTTGGGATTAAAAGAGCCGCCCGGGTCCTGAAAAACCATCTGGATATTCTGCCGGTTCTGACGCAGTTCTTCCCCTTTCAGCTTTGTGATATCCTTTCCCCTGTACAGAATCTCTCCCTCTGTAGGCGTATCAAGAGAAACCAGAAAACGCATGAAAGTACTTTTTCCGCATCCTGATTCACCTACCAGGCCGAGTGTTCTTCCTTTGTAGAGTTTCAGATTAACATCATTACATGCTACCAGAGTCCGGTTATTGGAGGCGGGAAATTTCCGTGTAACGTGTTTCGCTTCAAGAATCAGTTCTTTTTCATTCGACATAACGTACACCTCCTAATGACGGAACCGCATCCAGAAGAGTCTTCGTATAGGCACTTTCTGTATTGTGCAGGATCACATCGCGGCTGCCCTCATCTTCTATCTTTCCCTGCTTCATAACTACGATATAATCAGACATATACGCAGCCACCCCCAGATTATGCGTTACCATAATAATACTCGTGCCGAATTCATCGCGCAATTCCATCATCTGACGCACAATCTGTGCCTGCGTCGTCACATCCAGTGCACTTGTAGGCTCATCTGCCAGCAGAAGCTTGGGTGAATAGGTCATTCCCATGGCAATTCCTACTCTTTGCCGCATACCGCCTGACAGCTGAAACGGATAACTTCTCATAATATGATCACCGTTGGGAAGACGCATGCGTTCCAGCATTGTCACACCTTTTTTCCATGCATCCGCCTTTGATATTTTTTCATGTGTCCGTATATATTCCACAAATGCTGCGCCGACCTTTTTTGTCGGATTCATCATCGCACCGGAATCCTGAAAAATCATGGAAATATCACTGCCGCGAAGATTTCTCCACTGTTCCTTTGTGTTGGTCAGAAGAGACTTCCCTTCAAATAAAATATCTCCTTTTGTCACTTTTCCGCCGCCTGCAAGAAGTCCCAGCACCGCACGGATCACTGTTGTTTTGCCGCTTCCGCTTTCTCCTACCAGACTGCAGATCTGTCCCTGCTCCATGGTCAGATTGAAATTCTGAACAGTCGGTACGCCTTTATAGGATATGGTCACATCTTTTATTTCCAGTAACATACCGTACCTCCCTATTCATCTCTTGGATCCAGAATATCGCGCAGACTGTCACCAAGCATGTTAAATACAACCACCACAATAAAGATTGCAAGTCCGGGGAATACCATCAGCCACGGTGCTGACTGCATATATGCGCGTCCTTCATTGAGCATCAGCCCCCATTCCGGTGTAGGTGCTTTTGCACCGAAGCCCAGAAAAGAAAGACCGGCAAGTTCCAACATCATGCTTCCTATATCCGTTGCAGCTGTGATTATCAGCGTTGTAATCGTATTCGGCAGCATGTACTTCCACAGCATATAAGGGGTTTTGGATCCCGTTACAATCGCTGCCGCTACAAAATCCCGGTTTCGGATTTTCAGTACCAGACTCCTTGCAAGACGGGCATATTTTGTCCAGCTCACCATCGCAATAGCAATGATGGCATTTTTTACACTGGGTCCAAGAATACCTGCAATGGCAATCGCCAGAACCAGACCCGGAAACGCAATCATCATATCGGAGATCCTCATGATAACAGTATCTACCAGTCCTCCGAAATATCCCGCCAGGATTCCCAGAAATGTTCCAACGACAAAAATTATCGCAACAACAGAAAAAGCCGATGTTAAAGAAGTTCTTGCTCCGTAGATTACACGGGTAAAAATGTCACGCCCCAGTTTATCAGTGCCGAATATGTGCTCTTTACTGGGCGGCTGAACCGCATTCATCAGATCTCCTTCTGTGGGACTAACGCCGCCGGTTACGAGCGGAGCAAATACCGCTGTCAGTATAATAAGAACTGCGAGCAGCAGGAAAAAAGCAAACGTGGGATATTTTTTCAAAAAACATTTCTTTTTCATCGTTTTTACCTCTTTTCCCGCATTCTCGGATCTATATAATGGTATGAAAGATCCACGATCAGATTGATCACCATGTAAATAACGGCAACCCACAGCACATATCCCTGAATAACAGGATAATCATAGGCGGTTATTGCAGATACCGCCAGATTGCCAAGACCAGGATAGGAAAAGATCACTTCTACTACTGACGTTCCGCCAAGCAGAGAACCAATGGACAGACCCAGCATGGTAATCAGAGGCAGAAGCGAATTGGGAAATACATTACACCACAGAATTTTCCATTCTTTTACGCCTCTGGCTCTTGCGCCTGTTACATAATCCTGATTCAATTCCTCAAGCACTGCAGTACGAACCTGCCTTGTATACTTGGCAGACATGGCAATTGCCAGCGTTACAGCTGGAAGAATCAGGCTTTTCAGATCCCCTCCTGAACAGATAACGGGAAAAATCTGAAACATGACACAGAAAACCAGCATCAGCAGCAGACCCACCCAGAAGTTGGGGATTGAAATTCCAAAGAAAGTAATCCCCCTTACCAGATAATCAATCCATTTGTTTTTATATACAGCTGAAAGCATTCCAAGAGGTACAGAAACTGCCAGCATGATCACCATGGAAAGAAGAGCCAGCTTCAAAGTCGGCCACAGTCTGGAAAGCAGCAGTGATACAACTGATTTCTTAAAAGAATAGGACGTTCCGAAATCTCCGTGCAGACAACCTCCCAGCCAGCGGAAATACTGTACCAGGATGGGATCATTCAATCCCATCTGTTCCCTTACCTGATTCATCTCCTCTTCGGAAGGCATCACGCCCGAAGCTGCATACATGGTGCGTACCGGATCGCCCGGAGCCAGATAAGTCAGAATAAATGTCAGGAAGCTGATTCCAATCAGCACCAGAATCATCTGCAGCAATCTGTTTCTTAACTGTTTTTTATCCAGTTTAATCATCTCCCTTATTCAGCCGGTTTAATTTCTGTTGATAACCAGTAATAATCCGCTGTATGAATCGGTGCTTCTGCTACATTTTTAGAAGCTATCATGGAACTGTTGTAGTAACCATCTACCAGAACTGCAGCATCATCGATCAGAATCTGCTGAAGTTTTGTAATAATTTCCGTACGTGCATCATTATCCAGTTCTGTCAGAAGCTGTTCATAAAGTTTATCATACTCATCATTCTGGTAACCACAGTAGTTTGCACCTGATTTTCCATACCAGTTGTCAAGATATTCTGTAGGATCACCGGTTGCTACGGTTGTCCAGTTGTTGCCAAGGAGATCATACTCGCCGTTTACAAGCATATTCCAGTCAGTATCGGAGTCAACTTCATCCTCATCCACTTCAATGCCGATTGCAGTCAGATAATTATGCTGTGCCTGAGCAAATTCCTTTAACAGTCTGTTGTCATAATATACATAATGAAGAACGATATCCTCTCCATCCAGTTCACGGATACCATTTCCATCCGTATCAACGATACCTGCTTCATCGAGAAGCGCTTTTGCAGCTTCTGCATCGTATGCATAAGGATTTGTCAGCGTATCATAATTATAAGTCAGATTGGAAGGGAGTACGGAATATCCGGGTGTATACAGACCGCCGATCAGATTGCTGCTGCAGATGGTTTCATCATCAATACCCATCAGTACAGCCTGACGCAGTGTGTCATTGGCAAGGATTCCTTTCATGTTCATGTAGGAAAAGCCGCAGCGCACGCCGTTGGCAATATCTACCTTATAATCAGAATCTTCCTGGAACTTCTGAATATCTGCTACATTTGTAATATTCTCAACCAGGTCAACCTGCCCGTTCTGAAGAGCCATCGCTTTTGCAGATGCATCTCCCATGTAATACAGTTCTACCTTGTCGTAGGGAACTTCTTCCCGATAATTTTCATTTTTCACCAGTGTGTAACCCACATCTTCTTTGTAGGACTCAATGACATACGGCCCTGTACCGATGATGTTATGATCAAAATCCTCGATATTTTCCACATCCAGAATCGACATAACCGGATGCGCCAGATTTTTCGTCAGATCAGCATATGCTTTTTTTGTCACAATGGTAATCGTGCCTGCATCATCATCCGCCGTGATTTCCGCTTCATATTCCAGAAATTTTTCCGGTGCGGAGCTTCCTTTGGGGCCGCTTTCCTTTAACCAGTCATAGCTCGCTTTTACCTTTGAGGCTGTCATTGCTTCCCCGTTGGAAAATTTGATTCCGTCTTTTAATTTGATTGTCCATGTCTTATGATCATCGGATACTTCACAGCTTTCTGCCAGCCAGGGTTCTACTTCCATGGCATCATTGAATCTGAACAACGATTCCGCAACTCCGTATCTCATGGCATTCCAGGCCGAACTGGTCTGATAAGCAGTATCCACACTGCCGCCGGAATAATTCTGACATCCAAAGGTCAGTACTTTTTCCGTACCCGCAGAAGCACCGGCAGTATCTGTTTTTTTGTCCGCTGACTGTCCGCAGCCTGTAAAACAGGCCATTGTCATGCTGAGTGTTATGACAGCAGCGAGTACACTTTTCATCTGTTTTTTCATTTTCTGTTTCTCCTTCTGATATAGTTGTCTGGATGATGCTGCCCCAGGGCACACGCATGAATATCCGCATGGCCGGAAAGCAGCACATAAAAGGTAACGGGACAGGGCTTCATGTAAAAAAAAAGATCCCTTTCGGAATCCATACTTAACACAACATGAGATACGTCAAATAAGTATCCCATGAAGCTGCACTGTGTTTCATATACATCGTATGAATTTTCACATAAAAAACAAGCAGGTCTTCTGACTTCAGTTCAACGTGTTTCAACACCTTCCCGGAATTTTACCAGTGGCTTTCTGTTAAACACTCCCTGTTACAGCGACGGGATCGTACCGGATTTTCACCGGTTTCCCATTTTAATCCAAAACGGAACTTGTACTCCCAGCACAATATTACTTTTTATGAATAAAATTTTATCATTGGCAGTATTATTTGTCAATTTTATCCTGTTTATCAGTAAATTCCAATTCTGCATAATAGTTAACCATAAAGAATATCTGTATTAAAAAAGGCAGACACAGGAGTATGTTATCCTGCATCTGCCTTCCTTTCCATCATTTCCGTATTCACATTACGATTCAGCCCAAAGCCCTTTTTCGTGCATTTCCTCAAGATCGTGGGTTGCTGTATGAGGATCATGCTGATGATTATGTTCATGAACCGTAACATCCTCCACGCAGCTGCTGTAATGACCATAGGCAACCAGCGGTGAATGATCCGGTACAGAATAGGAGACTGTCTGATACAGGATAATACAGTCCTCATTCAACACAATCTGCTCTTTCAAATTTCCGAAATAGTCTCTGATTTCTCCTATTACCTCTCCTGCACTGATAATCTGACCTGCTCTTTTTTTAGGGAACCAGCAGCCGCCATTTTCCGCATCAATGTAATGAGCATGCGGCATCAGTCTGGGCGTCTGAATCTGGAAATCATTACCGAATCGGCTGGTCATCAGGGTTCCTGTATATCTCAGAATGTTCCGTACATCCTTTCTCGAAGCTTTGGCCTCCTCCTCCGTCCACATGCCGTTGCAGCCCCTTTCCAGCAGAACGGAAGGAATCCCCATGGTTCCCGCGTAACTGTATGCTCCGTTTTTCCCCGTGGATTTTACATAATACGGTACGTCTGCGCATTTTGCCATTTCCTCGGATATCCTTACAGTCTCCGCCGGAGCATTGCCCACAACGTAAATAAACGGTGAAAGATCTTCAAACCAGTCTCCATTATGAACGTCAATATAATAATCAATTCTCGAAAACAGCTCTTTTACCATAAAATCAGCCAGCTTTTCCGTATATGTTCCATTGGGATTTCCCGGGAATTCGCGGTTCAGATTTTTGCCGTCCTCCGCAGCAACACTGACTGTTCTGGCTTTAAAACCATTGACATTGATAATATTGATGATAATCAGAATTCCCCTGATATCCGACGGCTGCAGTTCCTGCGCAAGTCCCACCATTGCATGAATACCCACGTATTCTGCATTGTGAATACCGCCATCCACCAGCACCGTCGGTCCATCCTCATGACCGTAAATAATCGTTGTCGGAAGTTCATCTTTTTCTGTAAAAGGAAGCTTCAGATATCCCTGGACTTTCTCGCCTTTTCCTACTGATAAATTACACAGCTGAAACCTTTCCATATTTCTTTTTTCCTTTCTTTTTATTATGATATAGTTGTTTATATTTTTCGCGGACATTTGATACCCGCGTATTATCTGTCATAGCTGTCTGTTTATCTTCTACGTTTCCTTTTCCTGTCAAAACGGATTCTGTCGTCTTTTCTGCGGACAACGGTGATAATCCCTGCTGATGCTGCGAAAACAAGCACCGCGATCACAGCAATCACGATCCGAACATCAATGTTTTTCGTCTGGTTCCAGATATCCTTCAGTCCGGTATCCGTCTCTGTATCCACTGCACTTTCTGTTTCAGCCTCCGCGTGGGAGTCAAAATCGAAATGTTCCGTACCGGAGGTTCCCGTACTGCTCATCTTCAATCTGGCGCTTCCCACCAGCATACCTTCATATTTATAGTCAATTTCGGCAAAGCAGCCATCCTCTGCATCTTCCAGATAACGGATCTCGGTATCTACCTTGTTCAGGCCGACTCCTGAAGGCACAACCACATAGCAGGATTCGGGAATGCTGATATTGAAGGAGGCATCCGCTGCCATATCCTTTGATGCAAAAATCCCCGCATCCTTCAGGGTAAAGCGCTCCTCCTCTCCCGAAGCATCAATCACATTGAAATTGTCAAATCCATAATTGAACAGCGCTTTCGTATCGGTATAGGCAACACCGGCACCGGCCTTCATCACACAGCATACAAGCTTCATGCCATCCTTTTCCGCATACGTAATCAGCGTATTGCCGGCTTCCGAAGTGTAGCCCGTCTTGCCGCTGACACAGTACTCATAGTAATCGGGGCTGGTAGGAAATACCATGTGGTGCTTGGCTGCAAAGGTAAAATCTTCTTTTCTCTTATTGTTGGCCTTCAGCGTATAGATCCTGTCTCCGGCAATCTCGTTGAATGCATCATACTGAATACATTCCCGCATAATGCAGCACATATCATATGCTGTCGTATAATGGTTGGATTCATGCAGTCCGCTGGGATTATTAAAATGGGTATTTTTTGCACCTGCTTCCTCTGCACGTTCATTCATCTTTTTCGCAAATTCGGCAATAGTTCCGGCATCATGAACCGCAAGAGCATTGGCAACATCATTGGCAGAATACATCAAAAGTGCCCGCAGACACTCCTCCACAGACATCTCCTCACCTTCCACAGCACCGATGGAAACATATCCGGGCGGAAGTGCGTTGATTGCCTCACCCTCATATACAACCGTGTCGGTCAGTTTACTGTTCTCCAGCGTCAGCAGCGCCGTCATGATCTTGGTAATACTGGCCGGATACATCTTCGTATCAGGATTCTTTGCATAAAGAACCGTACCTGTATTCACTTCCATCAGAACCGCTGTCGCAGATTCTACGGACGGCCCCTGGGGCCAGTCCTCCGCTTTAATATAAGTGGATGCAGACGTCTTTTTTCCAATCTCCACCTTCTTCTCACCTGATGCCTGAACTGTCAGCACCTGCCCTCCGGTCATTCCACCAAGCAGACACAGTACACAGCACCATATTGTAAATTTACGTATATATCCACCGGTTTTCCTCAAAAACCGTCTATAACCATCATAATTATTCAAAGTTGATCTCCTTTTGTCACTGTTCAGAGCCATGGAACAGTTACCTTTTTATTCACTTTTTATCTTACTACATATTCGAAGAAAAAAAAATAAAAAACTGCTTAAATATCTTAAAATTCTGTTATAATGATTACTGTTCAGGCTTCGGCCGCCGCAGGTTATTTCCCTGGCAAAAAGAAGATCCGAACAGTAACCACTATAACAGAAAGGACGGATTATTGAATCCGGTTTTTTAGAGATGAGATTACGCAACGTTCCCGGTGCACGCGAAGCAATTGCTGCCAGCATGTACTGTTATGAAACTCCTGAGGATAAAAAAGGATTGTGGCACACCCAGTTTGGCAATAACAATCCCATTCACATTGAAATCGGTATGGGAAAGGGGCGTTTTATCACTGAACTTGCCCTTAAAAATCCTCAGATCAATTACATCGGTATTGAAAAATACTCCAGCGTTCTGCTGCGTGCACTGGAAAAACAGGAGGATCTGCAGCTGCAGAATCTCTGTTTTATCCGTATGGATGCTGAAGACATCTGCAGAGTTTTTGCCCCCTGTGAGGTGGCGCGGATCTACCTGAATTTTTCGGATCCCTGGCCCAAGGACAGACATGCCAAACGCCGCCTGACCTCCATGCAGTTTCTCGCCCGCTACAAACAGATTCTGCATCCCGCAGGCTGTCTGGAATTCAAAACAGACAACACCGATCTGTTCCGTTTTTCTCTGGAAACGGCACAGGCCGCACCCGACTGGGACCTGACTGCCTGGACGGATGATCTGCACAACGATCCCATGAACGAAGGAAACGTCATGACAGAATATGAAGAACGTTTCTCCTCCATGGGTACACCGATTCATAAAATGATTTTAAAACCCAACTGGAAAAACTGATGCTGATGATGAAATCAGGACCGGCTGCCATCTCGGAGCCGATCCTGATAAATTTTCATCACTTTATATCTTCATCATTCTGCATTTCCGGCATATAATAATAACAACATCGTCGTTACTGTTCAGAACCAGCCTCGAAAACACTGTATGTTTCCCCGGGGCGGCGTATCCGAAACGAGGTGATATTTTGAGTGGAAAACGCTGCCGTTCCTCCGCATTCTACTGGTGCCTGTGCCGTTTTGCAGCCTGTAATCCCAGAATGTGCCACCGGATACACTGTTTCAACAAACGTCTCTGTCTGGCCTCCGATGCTTTAAGGAAACTGACCGGACGGTGCTGACTATTTCAGGCAGATCACTTTTCAGACAAATCATCCGGTATATTCACATGCTTCTTTTCCAGACGATAATTGATCCATATATTGATCAGATGTCCGATCACAGCCACCACCGGTACACCAAGAAACATACCCAGTACACCACAGACTACACCTCCGGCTGATACTGAAAAAATGATCCATGCCGGTCTTAATCCCGTAGAATCTCCCAAAATCTTCGGTCCCAGATACAGACCATCAAACTGCTGCAGAACCAGCACCAGAATCAGATAAATCAGCATTTTGACCGGTGAAACCATAAGCAGAATAAATCCTCCCGGCACTGCTCCGATAAAGGGACCGAAGTACGGAATCATATTGGTCACGCCGACTACCACACTGATGACCAGCGCATACGGCAGACGCAGCAGATTCATAGCAACAAAACAGAGAATGCCGATAATCAGAGAATCTACCATTTTACCGGAAACAAAGCTGGAAAATATATCATAACATTCCTTTGAGATCCGGATAATTTTCTGTGTCATCTCTTCTGTCGCAAAAGCTCTGAGTATTTTTTTAGAGGTTCTTCCAATACGGTTCAGATCAATCAGAAGATATACCGATACGATCAATGCGATCAGAAAATCAAGAAATACGGAAACCACTGAAACCGATGTGGAAACCACCGTCATCAGAATATTCTGCAGCTGCATCTGGATATTGCTGCCGGTCAGAACGGAATTGCCGAATTCCTGAAATTTTTTCGTTATAAAATCAAAGTCAATGTCCGGTATCTGTTCATTCAGATCAACAAGCAGCCTCATGGTTTTCCCATACCATCCAGGCACCACTGCAGCCAGATCAAGAATGCTCTGCCACACCTGAGGAATAATGACTCCGATCACCATAATAATAACTCCGAGGAAGACAATGTATGTCAGAAGAATGGAAAGCCCCTTTCCAAGTCCCCTGTTTTTCTCCATGAGTCTCTGAAAAACATGCTTCTCCAGAAAAACGACAAGAGGATACAGCAGACAGGCCAGAAATATTCCCATCAGATACGGCAGCGTCCAGCTCATAATATTGCGCACAGCCTGACTGGTGGATTCCCACATGAAAATTCCTCTCACGATCACTGCGCAGATAAAAACGGTCGCCACAGTGTAGATACATATGGTATAGTACTTGCTGTTATACGTAAAACGGTGCAGCTTCCCGGAATCTGTAAAATTCTGCTGCGATTCCAAAATACGCTGCGCCTGCGAAATATGCTGCGTTTCCGAAACCTGCTGCGTCGTCTCATTCAGGCAGTCTTTCTCATCCTGCTTCTTAGGATTCTCCAAATTCTCCGCGCTTTCCCGGAAACTGTCTTTATTGCTCTCCATGTAAAAACGAACCATTCCCTTTCTGTTTCATAATTATACTTTTCATTATATCCACAAAACAGGACATGTTCAACCGCCCAATTGTAAAAGTTTTTTTAACTTTTTTCAAAAAAACTATTGACTTTTTTTTGATTTGTATTATAATAGCTACTGTTGTGAGTGAGCACAACAAAAAGTGAAACAGATTATGCGCTTTTAGCTCAGTTGGTAGAGCACCTGACTCTTAATCAGGGTGTCCAGGGTTCGAGCCCCTGAAGGCGCACTAAAAAGACATCAGCTATATTAGCTGATGTCTTTTTTGATTTTATTTTAAGGCTTTTTCCATTCCTGGTGTTTTCCCGGTATTTTTTGTTCCCGGACTCCGAATCGATCTTTGATTCTTTTTTTCTTCTATTCTCCGAAGCCCGGGATCAAAGCACTGCCCTGCCGCCTACTCTACCAGCACACATCCTACATATGTAAGTGTACCGGGTCCATAATAATAGGGAATATTATTCTGCTGACAGACTTCGCTGACAACCATACCGTACGCTTCCATAGCTGAAGACTGACGTTTGGGAAAACGGCAGGGTTCATCGGGATATGTACAGCTCTTGCAGCGCTTGCAGGCACCGTCCCCGAGAACCAGTGCATCAGGATACTGCTCCCTCAACAGGTCTGCGAACTTATCAAAAGATTTCGAATGATTCTCTGCCAGTTCTTCCATTCCTTCCAGATCAAAGCTGTCCTCCAGTTCTCCTGTAGACTGCACGATCAGCCCCTTTTTATACCGGTGAATCCGTTCTCCGCATTCTTCCAGTGTTCCGCATGCCGGCGGACATACCCAGTTTTTTCCATATGCCTGACACTTATTCTCTGCACAGGCGCTGCGCACCTCCGGGCGGAGTACGATCAGATCCGCATCCAGATCTCCCACATGAGAAAAACCGCAGTCAAGTGCCATCTGTTTTAAAGCTTCATAATCTACTGACATAATATACCTTTCCCCTTTCCAGCTTAATGACAGTGCAATAATATGATGACAGGGATTTTCTTTTTCACGCTCTCAAACTTCTCACATCATCATATTTATTTCGCACAGGCACACTGTCTTTCATACGGTTTTATTGTAACATATCACCAATTCACTGTAAATCGGATTCCGAATACGAAAGGGATTCCAAAGTTTCCCTGAAATTTGTCCAAAATTTCCTGAATTCCTTTCCAAATTCCGCAATTATTAACAAAATATGAAATTTCAGCAAATTTTTTATGAATTAAACCTTGATTTTTGAAATTTCATGTGCTAGTATAACACTACAATAATTACAACAAATTTTGACATATGAGGACGCGCCTTTAGCTCAGTTGGTAGAGCACCTGACTCTTAATCAGGGTGTCCAGGGTTCGAGCCCCTGAAGGCGCACTAAGAAGCATTAGTTTTCAGACGTAAGAGCTGGGGGCTGGTGCTTTTATTTTTTATGCACATA